>CAMDQN010000067.1 GCA_945905925.1 Singulisphaera sp. GP187 | reverse complement strand
GTCGTTTTGCGACCGGGAGAGACGTTCAGCGCGGACGCGGGAACCGCCGTTGAGTCGAGTCGCCCAAATTGCGCGTTTCGCCCATAGGAAACAACCAAAACTTCCTCATCAAACCCCGAACGCCTGTCGCGTCCAGCGAGAAGTCTCGTTTTTTCCTCTTACTTCTTCAAACTCAGGCACACCAACTGCTTCCCGTCGCGGACGTAGAGCAGGCCGTTCGCCAGCGCCGGCGACGGGCGAGTTGGCTTCGTGAGCAGCGCCGCGCGGGCGCGTTCCTTGTAGCCGTCGGGCGAGGCGTCGAACCGCACCAGTTCGCCGGCTTCGTTGAGCGCGAGCAGGCCGCCGTCCACCGCGATCAGCGACGTCACGCCGAACTTCGCTTCGCTCCACTTCACTTCGCCGGTCTTCCACGCAACACACCGCAGTTGCGCCGCGCCGAGGTCCGAGCGGCCGTGCGTGCCGTAAAGGTAGTCGCCGACGCGAACCGGCGTGTTGTACTGGCTTGATAGCGACTTGTCGTTCGACCACATTTCCGTGAGTTCGCCGTCTTTCTTCGCCTTCAGCAGCACGCCGCCGGTCGAGTACGACACGGTCAGGAAGATTTCGCTTTCCCACACCAAAGGAGTGGCGCCCTGCACACTATTGTTGTCGCGCGGGCGCCACGCGAAGTCGTACAGCGACTTGCCACTGTCTGCTTCCAGCACGCGCAAGCCGGCGCGCGTGAGGAACACCGCGACCGGCTTCCCGTCGATCACCGCGGCCGTGGGTGACGAGTAACTCGGGCCGTCGTCGGTCGATTTCCACACCGCTTTGCCGTCGGCGATGTCGAAGCACACCACGCCGGCGCCCTTTGCGCCGACGTTCACGAGCACCCGTTTACCCATGACGAGTGGCGAGCACGCGACTCCGAAGAACCCTTTGGCGGGTCGGTAGTCGTCCATCAGATTGCACGCCCATTCCTTCTTCCCGGTCGCGAGGTCAACCGCGGTCAGGTCGCCGTTGGCGCCCAGCGTGTGAACCTTCCCCTCGGCGATGGTAGGCGTGGCGCGGGGGCCGTCGTCGAAACCGAAGTCGTCCTTGTACTTCGTGCGGTACGCGAACTTCCACTTCTCCTTGCCCGTGGTCGCGTTCAGGCACAGAACGATCTCCTCGTCCCCGACGCGGTGGAAGAGGATCAGGTTCTCACCGCTGACGACCGGACTCGCCCAGCCGGAGCCGGTGTCAATCTTCCACACCACCGGCGGGCCGGCTTTGGGCCAGTCCCAGTTGAGTTTGGTTTCGGCGGAGTGCCCGTCGCGCGCCGGGCCGTGCAGTTGGGGCCAGTCGGCTGCGCGAAGTGTGAGTGTGGGTGTGAGTGTGAGGCACAGACAGAAAACGAAGCGAAACATTGGGATATTCCGTTGGCTTGCGGGGCCGTGGTTCCCCCTATAGTATTGCGTAATCTGTCCACCGCCGCCGTTCCTCTCTCGGCGGACCGCGAGACTTGTCCGTGATCGCCTTCCGTCATTTCCGCAACACCGACCCGCCGGCGCTCGCCGACGTGTGGAACGAGTCGCACACGGCTCGCGGGAGCTTCCCGCTCCGCACGCCGGCGCTTCTCGAGCGGTGGGTGTTCTCCAAACCGTACTTCGACCACGACGGCCTCATCGTTGCCTACGACGACACGGACAATCGCATCGTGGGCTACGCTCTGGCCGGGTTCGGGCCGAACGAGACGCTCACCGCGCTGGATCACTCGCACGGGGTCATCTGCTCGGTCGCGGTTCGCCCGAACCTCGGGCGCAAGCACCTCGGCGCGGACCTCGTGAAGAAGTGCGAAGAGTATCTGACAAAGCGCGGCGCGACGACGCTGCGAGCCGGGCCGGTGTGGCCCTACTGCCCGTTCGGGTTCGGTCTGTACGGCGGCACGAACTGCCCGGGGTTCCTCGCGTCGGACCCGGCCGCGGACCCGTTCTTCAAGTCTCTCGGTTACGAACCGGGGGCGCAAACCCTTGTCTTCCAGAAGAAGCTCGACGCACCGCTGTCGATCCCGGACGCGCGGTTCAGCATGTTGCGGAGGCGATACGAAACGCAGGTAATGCGCGCCGCGGGCGTGCCGAGTTGGTGGCACGAGTGCGTGTGGGGCACGCTGGACCCAGTCGAGTTCCGGGTGGTCGATAAGCTCGCGAGCAACTTCATCGCGGCTCGCGCGATCGTGTGGGAACTGGAGGGCTACGGCTGGCGCTGGGGCTTCCCGTCGGCCGGTATCCTTGACATTCAAGTGCGCCAGGATTTGCGGAAGCAGGGGCTTGCGAAGCTCCTGTTCTCGCAGATCCTGCGGTTCTTACAGGATCAATTTTTCGGCATCTGCGAGTTTCACGCGCCGGCCGACAACCCCTCGCTCGTGGGTCTGTGCCGTTCCGCGACGCTCGAACACCTGGACACCGGCACCACGTATTTGAAGAAAGTTTGAGCAGAAGAAACCTACCCCAACCCCCTCCACTGAAGGGGTGGGGGTGGGTTTCTTCGCAACCTAAGGAGAATCCGCATGAAAGTCCTTCTCTTCACTGCGATTGCTCTCGCGCTGTGTACCTCGCCAGCCGGTGCCGGGAAGTTCAACAAGAAGCTCAACATCGGTGACGTCGCCCCGACGTGGGAGAAACTCGACGGCACCGACGGCAAGAAACACTCCTTCGCCGACTGGAAGGATAAGGACGTGCTCGTCGTGGTGTTCACCTGCAACAGTTGCATCGTGGCGGTAGGCTACGAGGACCGGCTCATCGCGTTCGCGGCCGAGTGCAACAAGGCGGATAGCAAGGTGGGGTTCGTCGCGATCAACGTGAACACCGGCAAGGTCGACGCGCTCCCCGCGATGAAGGAACGCGCGACCAAAAAGAAGTTCGGCTTCACGTACCTGTACGACCCTTCGCAAAAGATCGCGGTCGCGTACGGCGCGATGTTCACGCCCGAGTGCTTCGTGTTAACGAAGGACCGGAAGGTGATGTACATGGGCGCGTTCGACGACAAGGCGGGCGGCGAACCGAAAGAGAAGTACGTCGTGGACGCGGTGAAAGCCGCGCTCGCGGGCAAACCGGCGACGAGCGCGGAGACACCGGCTGCGGCCGGATGCAAGATCAAGTTGGACAAGAAAGAGGATGATTGATCGTTGAGTGATGAGTAAAAGGCAGAAGACCAAAGGCACTTACACTTCTGGTCTTCTGCCTGTTACTCATTACTCATCACTTTTCCGAGAGCGTCACTTCCCGAAAGCGCAGCCCGGACGAATCGTAGAAGATGATGCGGCCGTCGTCGCTCGACCAGACCGCGCTCGTTCGCAACAATCGCGGTCCTTCGACGTGGAACACCAGCCCGCACGCCCGACCGCCGCGCTTGAGCGGCGTGCGGAACAGCGGTGCCTGGGTTGGGTCGAGCGCATCCTTGTCGCACAACACCGAATGAACGAACTCGGCCAGTTCTTCGACTGCTGAAAACGCAATCACCGCTTGCGACATTCGCACCTCGGCCCGGTCTCGCGCTGCACGTCAAACTGCTGTTCCGCCTATCCAACCGTTTCGCGGCTCAAGTGTCACGCCGAACAACATTTGAGTGACGTGAGAATTCGGCGAATCTGTTCCGATTCTACCAGCCGTGCAGGCGGCGCAGTGCGTCGTAGAGGACGATGCCGACGGCGGTCGCGAGGTTAAGGCTCCGCACGGCCCCGGTGGGCATCGGGATGCCAACGAGCTGCTCCGCATACCGCTCGCGCACGGACGCTGGCAACCCGCTCGACTCGTTGCCGAACAGCAGACAGTCGCCATCGGCGAAGTCGGCCCGCGTGTACGGCTTCTGGTTCGGCGTCTCCACGCACCAGATGCGTGAAGAACCTCTCCCCCCAACCCCCTCCCCTAAGAAGGGAGGGGGAGAAAAGGCACAAGAAAGTAACGAAGTAGGAAATGGTTCTTCTCCGGCTCCCCCTCCCTTCTTAGGGGAGGGGGTTGGGGGGAGAGGTTCTTCCCCCATCACGCGCTCGAAGTCCTCGAACGTAACGTGCCGCACCACATCGACCGCGTGCCAGTAGTCGAGACCAGCGCGCCGCAGCGAGCGGTCGTCGAGCCTGAACCCGAGGCGCCCGATCAGGTGGAGGCGCGTCCCGGTCGCGGCGCAAAGTCGCGCGATGTTCCCGGTGTTGGGCGGTATCTCTGGTTCCCACAATGCAACGTGCAGCACGCGACTTCTCCGATTGTTCCGGCCGTTCGTGTTGTACCGGCACTTCCGAGTGGAGAACACGAAAACCGATCGCGCGAGGCGTGTTCTCGAGTTCAGAGAGCGCGTCTTACGAATGATAATGTGGGTTGTGCCCGGCGCGCGGTTTCGGGGTCGGCCAAATGACGGAAAAGAACGCACCTTCGCTTCAGTCGCCGTGGCGGGTCGATGCGCTCGCCATCACGCTCCTGGTCGTGGGCCTGCTGCTCGCGGTCGCGGTCGGGTCGGCGCACGCTTTGACTGGCGGATCAAACCTGTTCGGAGCGTGGGGCGAGGAAGCAGCGGGCTGGCTCCTCGAACCGCTCGGCTGGGCGTCGTTCGTGCTGCTCGCGGGCTGGTTCGCGGTCGTGGCGCTGCTCGTCGCCCGGCGCACGCCGGGTCGGTTCGTGGTGCGAGTCGTCGGCTGGTGCGTCGTGACCACATCCGCCGCGGTGGGCGTGGACTGGTTCGGAATCGGTTTGCCGGCACCGTCGGTCGCGGGTCGCGGCGGGTCGGTCGGCGCCTACCTGCGGTTCGGCCTCGAAGACGCGACCGAGCCGACTGTGGCGCTAATCGTGCTCGCGCTTTCGGTCGTCGTCGGGGTGATGCTCGTGGCCGACTGGCTCGCGGCGCTTCTCGGGCACGTCGCGTGGGTTGTGTTTCGCGCGGTTTGGAAGGGCGCGGTGTGGGTCAATGACCGCGTCGCGGACGCGATGGAAGTGGTATTCACTCGCGTCGGAACCGCGATGAAAGCCATCGGGCGCGGCACAATGGGCGCGGCGAATCGCGCACTCGCGGTCGTGCCTGTGCGCAAGGCGACTTCGCCTCCTGTACATTCCGCACCGATACTGAAGATCAACCCCGTTTCCGTTTCCACAGCGCCGCCGCCACTGGTGCGCTCGCCGGTTCCGCCGCCCGCGAGCGAACCGGAGGACGATGCGAAACACGAAGACATCCCGATTCACGTTCACGCCGGACCGAAGCCCTCGCTCCTTCTGCACGCGGCCCCGCCACCGGACGAACAGCTCTCGAACGTCGATTATGAACTGCCGCCGCTGTCGCTGCTCAACGACCCTGAACCGTTCCCGGTTGAAGATCATGAACAGAAGTTGCGCGAGGTCGCGGTGCTTCTGGAGAAAGCGTTTCTGGACTATGGCGTGAGCGTGAAGGTGGTCGGCATTCACACCGGACCGGTCATCACGCAATACGAGATCGCGCTCGAAACCGGGTTGCGGCTGAACAAGGTCACGAACCTCGCGGACGACCTCGCGCTCAACCTGAAGGTGCCCACCGTCCGAATCGTCGCACCTTTGCCGGGCCGGAACACGGTCGGCATTGAAGTGCCGAACGAGATCCGCCAGACCGTTCAACTGAAGGAACTCGTCTCCGCGCTCGCGGGCACGCCGAAGGTGTCGAAGTTCAAGTTGCCGCTGTTTGTCGGCAAGGATGTGGAAGGCCGTCCACTCGCCTACGACCTCGCGACGATGCCGCACTTGCTCATCGCGGGCAGCACCGGCACCGGGAAGTCGGTGTGCCTGAACACCATCATCGTGAGTTTGCTATTAACGCGCCGGCCCGACGAGTGCCGCATGATCCTCATCGACCCGAAGAAGGTCGAACTGAGCGACTACGCGCAAATTCCGCACTTAATGACGCCCGTAGTAAAAGAAGATAAGAAGGCGGACGCGATTCTGGCTTGGGCCGTGGACAAGATGGAAGAGCGGTACGAGTGGCTGCACCGCGCCCGCGTGCGGAACATCGCCGCGTACAACGAACTTCCCTTTGAAGAGATCGCACGCCGCGTCAACCCCGACAGCGAAGACGAACTGCGCGCGATTCCCCGCAAGATGCCGTACATCGTCATCGTGATCGACGAGGTCGGCGACCTCATGATGAAGATGAAGAAGGAGATCGAAGGGAACATCATCATGCTCGCGCAGAAGTCGCGCGCGTGTGGCATTCACCTGATTCTCGCGACGCAGCGGCCGACCGTGGACGTGGTGACCGGCCTCATCAAATCGAACATGCCGGCGCGCATCTGCTTCCGCGTCACGAACCGTTCCGACAGCGCCGTGGTTCTCGACGAGAAAGGCGGCGAGCGGCTGCTCGGCATGGGCGACATGCTGTTCCTCCAAACCGGTCAGCTCACACGAGCGCAGGGCGCGTATGTGGAGAACGAGGAGATCGAGCGCGTCGTCGCCGCGATTGCAACCGACACGCCGACCTATGACAGCGAGCTTCAAAACCTGAAAACGCGCGAGCAAATGGAAGCCGCCACGAACGACGACAGCGCCATGGGCGAGAAGCTCCGCGAGCGCGACCCGATCTACGAGCAGGCGGTGGAAATTGTCATCCGCGAACAGCGTGGCAGCACGTCGTTGTTGCAACGCGCGCTCGGTATCGGCTACGGGAAGGCATCGCGATTGATCGACTACATGGCGGAAGACGGTATCGTCGGCGGTTTCAACGGCAGTAACGCGCGTCAGGTGATGATTTCGCCCGACGAGTGGGATGCACGCAAGAAGGCGGCGGTGTAAAGCGAGCGACGCGCCGCTCGTGAGGATAACAATCTGGCATTGCGTACACTTCGCGAGGCAGTTACCTTCGGTGTGGTTTAATTACCCGAAGGAGGTTCGTAATGCCCGTGAGTTATGTCCCGGCTGGTTACCACACCATCGTTCCATACATCACGGTTCGCAACGCGGCGAAAGCCATCGAGTTCTACAAGCAGGCGTTCGGGGCGACCGAACTCATGCGGTTCGCGGGACCGGACGGCAGCGTCGCGCACGCCGAAATCGAGATCAGCGGCTCGCGCATCATGCTCGGCGACGAGATGCCGGAGTGGGGCAACCGCGGACCGGAATCGCTCGGCGGCGCGAGCGGCGGGCTATGCGTCTACCTGCCCGACGTGGACGCGTCTGTTGCGAAGGCGGTCGCGGCCGGCGCAACGGTGTTCAAGCCGGTGCAGGGTCAGTTCTACGGCGACCGGTCGGGCACCGTGATCGATCCGTTCGGCCACGTGTGGACACTCGCCACGCACATCGAAGACGTGTCCGACGAAGAGATGCATCGCCGGTGCGCGGAGTTCATGAAGCAGGTTGCGTGAACACCCGTGAACAACTTCGGGCGGCGCGAACCTTGTTGGGTTCGCGCCGCTTTTTCTTTTGCGCCGCGTTGGTGCTACGGGTGCTCCCACACGAGCGTGACACGGGGCACCGGCCCCGGCGTTCTCAGGCGGATGTGGTGAATCGGGTCGCGACCGGTGGGGTCGAGGAGCGGGGCGATGGTCACGTAACTGGGGTACACGCGCAGGCCCTCGAAGGCGTGAAGGCTGAGGTCGATGTACCCCTCCGCGTTGGGACGCACGTCGGTCAACACGATCCGCTTCGTGTCGGCTGATTCCCAGACCGCGTGACCACCAAGAACGAACGCGTGCTCCCGGTCGATCGCGAAGAGGATCACCGGTTGCCCGCGCTCGGTGAGGCGCACGATGGGCTTCGCCGCGGGGTACTTTCCCCACCGCTCGGCCGTGCGCCCGCCGCGACACACCACCCAGCCGACGTTGTACCACCGGCAGAACGCGGTCAGTTCCGCGTCAGTCCACTCCGCGAGCGGGCGGCCGTTCAACCGCTGGTCGCAAAGCGCGCAGTGCCCGTGATCGATTTCCGACTCGGTATCGAGACCGCCGAGGTACGCGCGGCCCGTGTACACCGGGAGCAGCGCGGACCAGTTCCGCCCCGTTCGCGGTTCCGCGTCGTCCCACAAGATGCGAGCGTTCGGCGTGGTGTGTTCGTTGATCGCGGCAAGCAGTTCTTTCTGTTCCTGGGTAAAGCCGAGAACGAACGGCGTGGTGTGAACGCCGGTCGCGTGAGCGAGCGGTGCGCCGGGGCCGTCCACCCAGCCGACGAGGAGTAATCCCACCGCTGCGACGATTGCGCCGCCGTTCGCCGCACGCGCGCGGCGCAGGGTTTCCCACACGCCGAACGCCGCGGCCGGGGCCAGCAGCGCGAGCGCGAGCGAGGCCACACGCCCGGGCACATCGGTTGGGACGCGCGGCCACGCTGCCGCAAGCCGCGCCACACACACAACGAGTACCGCCGCGAACAGCGCGAGCCACGCCGCCGCGCGGTGCCCAGTTGCCCACAGGAGCACCAACCCACCGACCGCAACGAGCGGCACCACCGGACCGCCAGGAAGTCCCGAGCACAGGTTCGCGTAGTCGGTCCATTCGCCCAACACCGCGTGCCATTCTGGCAGCGGGATGTGATCGGCCGCCGACGGTTGCCGCAGCCACCAATACTTGCCCCAGTCGATCAGCCACCAGGCGTTCGGCACGACCCCGGCCGACGTGATGCCAGCCAGGCCGAGGTGCCAGCCCGGTCCGTGCTGCGGTGCGAACACGAGGTAGAAGATGAGTACAACCGGGAGTAACCCCGCCCACACCAGCGGGTGTGCGTACCAGCCCACCAGCGCCAGCCCCGCGAGTACTAAGCACGATTCGGGTCCGGGGTGCTTCGCGTAGCGGCCGAGCCACGGTACGAACACCGCTGCCGCCATCCCAGCGGCCAAGAAGTCGAGTTGTCCGTCTTCCAGCATGAACCGCACAGCCGGGCACCACCCAATCAGCACGCCGAAACAGCCCGTGAGAACCGCCGCGCCCGCGGGCAACCCCGTGCCGCGCGCCGCCGCGATAAACCCGACCGGCACCAACAGGAGGAACACGAACACGCCGACCTTGTACGCCGCAGGGCGGTAGCCGCGCGCTCCCCCGATGAGCACGAACAGTTCCGCCGGACGGCTTCCACCGTCGAACACTGGCGTCTTGGGGTAGCCGGCCTGGAACGCCGGGTCGTAGCAGGTCGCGGTGCGGTGGTCGCGGAACGCAGCGGCGCCGAGCGTCCCGTGGTACAGGTGCAGCGGGTGCCGGCCGGACAGAATCGGCCGGTCGTCGGTGACGGCCGACCACTGGCGCGCCGGGCCGAACAGCGTCAGCGCGAGTCCGGCCTGCGCGATCACCACAACAGCCGCGGCCACCAGCCACGCGGGCCGCTCGCGAAATCCGCCGGTTGGTGTGTCGGTCATGGTTGCGCACCTTCGCCACTATCCATCACAAGAAGCGAAGGTTAACAGGAGTGAGGAGAAGGGGACAAGATGGGTTTGCTCTTGGTCATTGGCGTTGGTGCTTTGCGCTTCGTTCCAGCCACGTGGCACTTGTGCGCCTCGTTTAGCGATCGTCCCGAAGGGGCGACAAACGGACCCTCGGGGTCCTACGCTAAACGAAGGACAACCACCAATGACACTGACAATAGGGACATGCAGTGTTAGAATGCACATCACAAGGGCGGAGGGGTGGTCGATGAAGTGCCTGTGGTGTCCGAAGCAAGCCACGTACCATATTACCGAAGTGCTCCCGGAGGACCGGTTCGAGGAGGTCCACCTGTGCGAGGACTGCGCCAAGAAGTACCTCGTCGAGCCGGACAAGAAGGCCACGCCCGACAAGCCCAACGATGCGCCCGAAGCGGCCGAGGAGGTCTTCGCCGGCCCGACGTGCGAGTCGTGCGGTCTCTCGTACCTGGAGTTCCGCAATCACGGGCGGTTCGGTTGCGCACTTGACTACGATGCGTTCAAGGGGGAACTGCTCCCGCTGTTGGAGAGCATCCACGGCGACGTGCGTCACGTTGGCAAGGCCCCGCGCCGGCTGCCCCACACGCAGGGCGAGCAGGTGGAACTGGCCGCGCTGCGGCGCCGCCTCCAGCAGTTCGTGACCGAAGAGAACTACGAAGAAGCGGCTCGCGTCCGCGACCGCATCCGTGAGCTGGAACAAGGCTGAGAGCATCCGCGGAAATTCGAAATTCGAAGCACGAAATTCGAAAGAAAGCAGCCTCGGCCCGACCGTCTTCTGCTTTTTTCGAATTTGAAAGTTTGAATTTCCCCAAGGGGGTTTGGGGTGAAGTGTCAGATCTGCGATAACCCGGCCACTGTTCACCTGACCGACATCGTGAACAAGAAGAAGCGGGAACTGCACCTGTGCGAGCGGTGCGCCCGCGAGCGCAACCTCATTCCTGAACAGCCCGGACCGCAGATCGACCTGAAGGCGCTGCTGAATCTTCTCACGAACCCGTTCCCGCAAGCCGGCGACGCCCACCCAACCACAGCGGAACCGGTTGCGACTGCGTGCGAGGTGTGCGGCATGACGGTCGCCGAGTTCAAAGCCACCGGGCGCCTCGGCTGCCCGCACGACTACGAATCGCTACGTTCCACTCTGGAACCGCTGCTGGAACGCATTCACCGGGGTTTGGCGCACGTTGGCAAGGCGCCGCGGGCCGTCCGTATTCGCGACTGGAAGAAGCAACTGCACGCGGCGGTCGCGGCAGAAGATTACGAAGAGGCGGCGAGGCTTCGCGACCTGATCCGCTGCTCGGAATAGTGTTTGGTGTTTGGTGTTTGGTGTTGCGAGTCTCCGGTGCGTTGTGCGGAACTGAAGAACGAAACACAAAACACCAAACACGAGGAATTTGGATGAACCTCGACAGCCTGCTCCCCAACCTGGGCGAATGGCTCCGCGGAACCGGCCCCGAGTCGGACGTGGTCGTGTCCACGCGCATCCGGCTTGCACGCAACCTCGCCGACTTGCCGTTCGCCACGCGTGCGACTGCGGTTCACAAGGCCGAAGTGATTACCCGCGCGAAAGAGGCGATCGCCAAGTCCGACACGGCACTCAAGTTCGAATACATCGACATCCCGTCGATGGCGGCCCTCGACCGGCAATTCCTTGTCGAACGGCAGCTCATTAGCCGCGAACTCGCTGGCGGTCTCGACGGGCCACGCGGAGTCGCGTTCGACCCGACCGAAACCGCTAGCGTGATGGTCAATGAGGAAGACCACCTGCGGCTACAAGTGCTCCGCTCGGGGTTCGCGCTCGACGAGGCGTGGCAGGACATCGACCGGCTCGACGACGCGCTCGAACACCGGCTCAGCTACGCGTTCCACACGCAGTTCGGCTACCTGACCGCGTGTCCAACCAACGTCGGCACCGGGATGCGCGCCAGCGTGATGCTCCACCTCCCGGCGCTCGGCCTCACGAAACAAATTGACAAGGTGTTCCGCGCCTTACAGAAGATCAACCTCGCGGTCCGCGGACTGCACGGCGAAGGCTCGCGCGCGTTCGGTGACCTGTACCAGATCTCGAACCACGTCACACTCGGCAAGAGCGAGTCGAAGATCCTGGGCGAGATTCGCGAAGTGATCGTCACCATTCTGCAGTACGAGCGGCAGGCGCGAAACGCGCTCGTGAAGGAGCGGCGGCAAGCGGAACACGATCGCGTCGCGCGGGCCATCGGCACGCTCGGGAGCGCGACGATGATCACCGCCGAGGAGACGATGGAGTTGCTCTCCGCAGTCCGCCTGGGCATCCACCTGCACCTGCTCGACGGCGTCCCGGTCACAGCCGTGAACCAGTTGTTCATTCACACGCAGTCGGCGCACCTCCAGAAGCTCGCCGGGCACACCCTCGATGGCGAGGAACGAAACTCCGCTCGCGCGAAGTACCTCAAGACCAAACTCCGCGAATTCGGTTCGCACAAGTGACGGAAGAACCTCTCCCCCCAACCCCCTCCCCTAAAAAGGGAGAAAGTCCGCACCCCCCTCCCTTTTTAGGGGAGGGGGTTGGGGGGAGAGGTTTCTTCCTCTTCCGCTTCCTCGTGTTCGCGGTGTTCCTCGGTCTCTGGACGTGGAAACTCCTCGAACCCAACCCCGTACCCGAATCGCTGTCCGCCCAGTTGTCAGTGTTCTCTCCCGGCGACTGGCGGTTCTGGGCCGCGAAGTCGCTGCACGTGGGCGGGTACGTGTTCCTCACGATACTGGCCATAACGCTCCCGGTGCCCCGCTACTGGAAGTGGTACTTCGTGGGCCTGCTCGCGCTCCATGGCGTGGCAACCGAGATCGGCCAGACGTTCGTTTCCAATCGCTTCGGAAGCGTGCGCGATGTGCTCATCGACTGGTTCGGGATCGGACTGGGTGTGTGCGCGTGGCGGTTACTTCATCCGAGACAATCGACCAGTTCTGGCGCTTTCCGCTCAAGCTGATCTTGACGCGACCTTCCACGCGGGTATCTACCGCGACTCAATCGAAACACAGTGTTCGCGGGGGCGGCCCGGTTCGGGGGAACCGGGGCTGGTCGGTCGCCACCGTTCACGGACGAACAAGGACGAACGCATGAACCGGGCGTGGAAACTCGCGGCGGGGATCAGTCGGCGCAACTTCCTCGCGCTGTCCGCCGCCTTCGGCGCTGCAGGGGTAATCGGGTGCAAGAACAC
Organism: Singulisphaera sp. GP187; assembly: GCA_945905925.1. GTDB lineage: Bacteria > Planctomycetota > Planctomycetia > Gemmatales > Gemmataceae > Gemmata. Next base: position 24,050 of record CAMDQN010000067.1, on the reverse strand, counting down.
CGACGCGGCCAAGCTCCAAACACCCAGGTCGCAGATCGGCGAAGACCCGGCCGACCCAGAGTCCGTCGCCACCATCGGCTCGAAAACAACGGTGGGTAACACCGAGTCGCTTGTCGTTAGCGGCGTCGGGCTGGTGTACAACCTGCCCGGCACCGGCAGCAGCGCGACCCCCGGCGGGTGGCGCACACGGCTCGAGGGCAGCCTCAAGAAGACCAAGCGGGACCAGTCGCTCAACCTCAAAGAGCTACTCGACGCCCCAAGCCGCACCACATCGCTGGTTCTCGTGTCTGCGCTGATCCCACCGGGCGCGCGGAAGGGCGAACTGATCGACGTGCAAATCACGCTCCCGGAAGACAGCAAGACGACGAGCCTTCAAGGGGGCGAACTGTTCCCCGCGGAACTGATCACGTTCGACACGACCGGGAACGTCAGTTCGCAGGTTCACGCCGGGGAAGCCGGCGGGGGCGGGCGAATCCTCGACGGCTACCCGTGGGCGCAAGCGAAGGGTCCGCTCGTCGCGGGCAACTTCGTCAGCGGGGACGGGAAGGATAGCAAGGCCGACACCGACGCCGACGGGCGGCCCCTCTATCGCGCCGGGTTCGTCAGCGGCACCGGTTCCGGTGACGCGTGGCAGGGCGGGCGCGTCAGCATGAACCGGCCGTACTACCTGCTCCTCAACGCGAACGACCAGAACCCGCGGATCGGGGCACAGATCGCGGAACGGCTCAACAGCACGTTCCACAGCACCTCTGATCCGAACCTGAAAGTGGGCGACGCCAAGAACCGCGAACTCATCCTGGTGAACGTGCCGATCGCGTACCGGCACAACCACTACCGTTTTCTGCTCGTCGCCAGGCAGGTGCCGTACAACCCGGTCGCCGCGAATAGCGCGTACCGGCTGAAAATCGAAGACGAGTTGATGGACCCTTCGACCACGCTCGCGGCGGCGGTGAAGCTCGAAGCGCTCGGCGGCGAGAGCCGGCGCACCCTGAAGATTGGGCTGGAGAGCGCGTCGCCGTGGGTACGGTTCGCGTCGGCCGAGGCGCTCGCGTACTTGGGTCAAACCGACGGCGCGGCCGAACTCGCCCGACTCGCCGAAGATCACCCCGCGCTCCGCGCCCAGTGCCTGAAAGCTCTCGCGTCAATGGACGACGCAGCCGGCACCGACCGGCTCGTCGAGTTGCTCGCACATTCCGACCCCGAAGTTCGACAAGGCGCGTTCATCGCGCTGCGCCTTGCGGACGAGCGGCACCCGGCACTCGGCGGGGTACTTATGAACAAGTCGTACTACCTGCACCGCATCGGCGGGAACGGCACGTCGGCGGTTCACCTGACCGTGGGCGGGCGCAGCGAGGTGTTGGTGTTCGGTGACAACGTGAAGCTCCGCGGGCCGATGGCGCCGGTGCCGGTGGGCAACGAGTTCACCGTGTCCGTGCCGGCCGACGGGATCGCGAAAGTAACGCGGGTCGTGCGACTCCGGGGCGGTGAACCGGAAGTGAAGGAACTCCGCTGTTCCGCGGAACTCGGCGGGGTGCTCGCCGCACTGGCAAACCTGGGCGCCGGGTACTCCGAGGCCGTCGAACTGGTGCGCCGCGCCGCTCGCGCGGAGGTGCTCACGGCCCCGCTCGTGGTGGACGCGATCCCGCGCGAAATGAGCATGCAACAGCTCTCCGGGTTCTCGAAGATCGATTCGACGCTGGCGAAAGCGAACGTGGAAGTGGCGAAAGTTGGCACGGTGAGCCCGGCGATCGACGCGAACGGGTTCGAGGTGCCGACCGGGCAAGACCCGCTGATCGCGCCGGCCGGGGCGGTTCTGCCGAAGCAACCGCTCAACCGCGACCCCGGTCGCCTGTTCGGGTCGAAGCGCGCCGCCGACGCGCCGATCCTCGACCCGAACGTGGTTCCCGCAGGCGGACAGTGAATTCGTGTTTCGTGTTTGGTGTTTAGTGTTTGGGAGCCTGGGTTCGGGATCACATACCGCGTTTGGAGCGCGACCGACCTGGAACTTCCCACTGAAACACCAAACACTAAACACCTAAACACTAAACACCGAACACGATGCTCAAAAGACTCGAACTCGTTGGCTTCAAGTCCTTCGCCGACAAGACGCGGTTCGACTTCGCGCCCGGGGTAACGGGCGTGGTCGGTCCGAACGGGTCCGGCAAGAGCAACGTCGTCGACGCCGTTCGGTGGATTCTGGGTGAGCAGTCCGCGAAGAGCCTCCGCGGCGGCGAAATGGCCGACGTGATCTTCAACGGTTCGAGTTCGCGTAAAAGCCTCGGCATGGCAGAAGTAACGGTCGCGTTCGACAACTCGCGCCGGCTGCTCGCGGTCGATGCCGACGAAGTGCAACTCACACGAAGGGTCTACCGCGACGGCACCGGCGAATACCTCATCAACAGTCAGATGTCCCGCCTCAAGGACATCAAGGACATTCTCCTCGGCAGCGGAGCCGGCAGCGGCGGCTACACGATCATCGCGCAGGGTCGCGTTGATGAACTGCTTCAAGCATCCACGAAAGACCGGCGCGAGATCTTCGACGAAGCCGCCGGCATCAGCCGGTTCAAGGCGAGGAAAACCGAGACACTTCGCAAACTCACGACCGTCGAGTTGAACCTCACGCGGTCGAAGGACCGGCTCGACGCGCTCGACGGTCAGCGCCGTACGCTGGGCGCGCAAGCGGCCAAAGCTCAGAAATACAAGGAATACTCCGACCGGCTGCGCGAGCTGCGCGTCGGGCTGGGCGTGCGTGAGTACCGCGTTCTCACTGCCTCACTGACCACGGAGCAAGCGGCGCTCGCTTCACTCAAATTGGAGGTCTCTGGTGCGACGACCGAAGCCGAGCAACTCGAACAGCAGGCGAAGAAACTCGACTGGGCCGTGACGCGAGGTGAGGAATCACAGCGTCACCACGAGGCGCGATTGGCCGACGCGCGACAGCAGATCACCGGTTTCGACGCAACACTCAAGCACGAGCGAGCCACCGCGCAGAGCCTCGAAGCGGAGTTACTGAAGGTCGGGCGGCAGCGCGCGGACTTGGGCTATCGGTTGAAAGTGATCGAAGCTGACATGGCCCGCGCCACGGTGGAAGGCGCCGCCGCCGAGTCGCGCCTGGCCGAAGAACAGACGTGCGCCGACGACGTGAGCGCCACGCTCGCGGCCATTACCGCACAACTCGCCGAACTCGACCGCGAACAGGCCGAAGCACAGCAACAGCAAATGGAGTTGATCCGTCACGCCGCGTCGAGCAAGTCCACGGCCGAGGCGAACCTCGCGCAAGTGACGCGATTGCAGAAGGAGTACACGCGAAAGCTCGCGGACCGCGAACACAAATCTTCCCAACGGACCGCGCTCGCGCACGCGCTCGACGGGCTTTCACAGGCCGACGCCGACGTGCAGGCGCGACTCGCCGCGGCGGGCGAGCAAATCGATGACCTGACGGCGGACCGCGACACGCTCACCGACCGCCTCGGCGACGTGCAGACACAACTCGAAACCTACCGCGTCCGGCAGGGCGATTTGCGCGGGCGCATCGACGTACTCGAAGACCTGGAGCGCGCGCTCGAGGGACTGGGTGCGGGCGTCGCGGCCGTCTGGCGCCGACGAAACGCCGCGACCAACACGGACGCTTCGCTCGACGCCGTCGTCGGGCTAGTGGCCGATTTGCTCACGGTACCGCGCGAGGTCGCGCCGCTCGTCGAACTCGCACTCGGCGACACAGCTCAGCGGTTCGTGGTGCGATCGCTGGAGGCCGTGGACGCGGTCGCCGCGGCCGTGGGCGAAGTGGCTGGCCGCGTGGGGTTCGTGCCGCTCTTGGCGCGTGAAGCACATCTCCCCCCAACCCCCTCCCCTAAGAAGGGAGGGGGAGTCAGAGAAGAAGCAGCAACTTCTTCGATTCCGGCTCCCCCTCCCTTCTTAGGGGAGGGGGTTGGGGGGAGAGGTGCTTCCCCCTCGCTCGCCTCATACGTCACCTGTGATCACCCCAACTGCGCCGAACTCCCAACGCAGTTGCTCGGGCGCGTGCTGCTCGCGGATACGCTCGCGGACGCGCGCTGGCTCGCGGCCATTCACTCTTCGCACCGCGTCATCACGAGAAACGGCGAATTGCTCGAGCCGGACGGCACGCTCACCGTCGGTCCACTCAAGGCTGAAGCGGGTTTGGTGTCGCGGAAGAGCGAACTGCGCGAACTGCGCGAGCAGTTCCGTACTACGTCGGAACTCGTCACGGGCGCCGAGGGTGAACTCGCGGATCTGCGCCGACAGGCCGAGTCCGCGGAGGGCGTGATCGAAGCCCTCGAAGCCGAAGTCTCGCTGCTCTCCGACGAGGCCGGCGACCTCCTTCAACGCATCGCGAGGCAGCGGCAGCAGGTCGAAAACCTGGACGCCGAGATCGACCTGAACCGGACCGAGAGCCTCCTTCTCGAAGAACAGGTGCAGGAGGGCGAGGCCGCGTGGGTCGCGGCGCGAATGGCGGCGGAAGAAGCGGATTACGCGGCGGCGGAACTCACGGCCCGGCTCGCGGAGGTGAAGCTCGCGCTCGCGTCCGGCCTGGCCGAGCGCGGCGCGCGAGAACAGGCGCACACCGCCGCGCAGGTGGCACTCAGTCGCGCCGCGGCCGACCGCGACCGGGCACGCGAGCGACTCACGCAGATCGACGCCGACTTGCGCAAGCGGAAAATCGAAGCGGTTGACCTTTCGTCCGCGGATCGGAACGCGGGGGGTCGGCTCGCGGACTGCGTGCTTTCCGCGCTCCGCGCTTCGGCGGGTCAAGCGGAAGCGTATCGCGAAAAGGAGTCACGCGAGCGGTTCGTGACCGACCTCGCGACGAAAGCCGCGACCGATCGCGACGCGCGCGAGCGCGTCCGCGACCGGCTGCACGAACTGCGCCACGGGTGGCAGGAGAAGCAAGCCGCCGCACACGCCCGTGAGTTGGCCGTTCACGACCTCAGCGCCCGCCGCGACACAGTCGTGCAGCGCATCCGTGAGGACTACGGACTGGAGTTGAATGAACTCGTTGACCCGGCGAGCGCCGAAGAAGAAACAGCGAGGCTCACGCCCCCGCTCGCCCAGAATACCTTCGAGGCGCAACAAGAGATCGACGACCTGAAGCGCAAACTCGCGCGGCTCGGCAGCGTGAACATGGAAGCGCTCGACGAACTCACCCGCGTCGAATCCGAGTTCAACGCGCTGCAATCGCAACACGACGACCTCAATGCCGCGCGGCAGTCGCTCCAAGAGGTCATCGACGACATCAACGGCAAAAGCCGGAAGGTTTTCACCGACACGCTTGCGGCGGTCCGGGGCTACTTCCAAGAACTGTTCCGTAAGTTGTTCGGTGGCGGGCAGGCGGACATCATTCTCGAAGACGAGTCTGACGTGTTGGAATCGGGCATCGAGATTACCGCACGGCCGCCGGGCAAGGAACTGCGAGCGCTGTCGCTGCTCTCCGGCGGCGAAAAGACGCTGACCGCGGTCGCGCTGTTACTCGCGATCTTTCGCAACAAGCCGTCGCCGTTCTGCATCCTCGACGAAGTGGACGCGGCGCTCGACGAAGCGAACACGACCCGGCTCGCGGGCGTGCTGCGCGAGTTTCTGGACCGCAGTCAGTTCATCGTCATCACACACAAGAAGCGAACGATGGCCGCCGCGGACCGGCTCTGGGGCGTGACAATGCAGGAGAGTGGCATCAGCCGGCTGCTACCGATGCGGTTCGAGGACTGGCCCGACGCGGAAAATGGAGATTCCGCGCAAGCCGCGTGACAAGTGGCGTTCGGGCCGATGTGCCTCTTCCCGTCAGGCAAAGAAGCAAGCCGTTCGTTTACCCCGCGGCGCGGTTACGGTTCGCCGTGACCGCAACGCGGATTTGTTCCGCGACCGCGCCGGGGCGGCGCACGCCGACCAGTCGCACCGCGCGGTCAGCGGTTCGGACCTCCACCCCCCCCACACCCAGCACGCGGCCGAGGATTCCGGCGCTGGCGCGCACGTCGATAACATCGACCAGCAGCATTGGCGGAACAGGGCGGAACCAGAATCCGAAATCGACGACAAGTGCGCGGTCCGTGAGCCGGTACGTGTACGTCACAGTGCGGTACACAAACACCGTCCCCAGCGCCGGCCAGGCGCCCCACGCGACCGCAAACACCGCCAGCGCACCGGCCCGTTTCGCCAGTTCGGACAGGTCGTCCAGGTACCACCGCCCGGTCCACACGAACAGCGACATCGCCGCGACCGCCACGACGGTCGGAGCCATCGCCCGCGGGTGATACCCGAACCACGCCCGGTCCACCTGCGCCGGGTCGCTCGCTCGCCGGGGTGTCGCCACGCGATCGGACCTCCGCCCCCGCCTCTTGTCCTGCGATTCGGGTGTTGTCCGACCCGCAACAATTAGTTCGGTTAGTTGTTGAACTCTCACGCCGGATGCGATAGTAACATTTACCAACTCCACTTAAATCTTCCCCAGAAACTGGCCGAGCGTGTCGATTTGGCGGCAATGTCGCCCCGATTCCACTTGCCCCACCACAAACAATAGCATAATCGTATGAATTATATCCGCCAACGCCGTTCCGCACTGAGTCAGACGCTGCAAGCGCAAGGGTTTGACGGGTTCCTGATCACCGCGCCGGTGAACGTGACGTATTTGACCGGGTTCACCGGGGACGCCAGTTTCTACGCGGCGCTGCCGAAGAACAACACCCTGATCAGCGATACGCGGTTCAGTGCGCAGATTGAGGAAGAGTGCCCGGACCTGGAAGCCGTGATCCGGGGTCACAACAAAACGACTCTCGAAGCCGCAGCCGAGACGCTGACGAAGTCCGGCGCCAGGTCGGTCGGGGTCGAGGGGAACCGGATAACGCTCGGCGAACTGGAGGCGCTCAAGCAACTCGCGCCGAAGGTCACGTTCGTGCCGGTCGATGGCGTCGTCGAGGCACAACGGGTGGTCAAAGACCCCGGCGAAGTGGAGAAGATCCGCGAGGCGGTACGCGTCGCCGAGCGCGGGTTCCGCATGTTCATCGCGACGTTGCGCGAAGCCGACACTGAGAAGGACATGGTGGACGCGCTCGAGGGTTACGTCCGGCGCGCGGGGGGCCGCAGCACCTCGTTCCCGCCGATCGTGGCCGTGGGCGAACGCGGTGCCCTGCCGCACGCCCCGCCCACCACGCGGCAACTCGGCGAGGCCAGCAAGTTGCTCGTCGATTGGGGCGCGGACCTGGGGTACAAGTCCGACATCACGCGCACGCTCAAAAGCCCGTTCGGCACCGCCCCGAGCCGGCGGAACAAGATGGAGCGTGTCGGGTTCGACTTCGACGAACTCTACGCGGTGGTGCTCGCCTCGCAGAACGCGGCACTCGCGGCCATTCGGTCTGGCGTGAAGGCCAAGGACGTCGACAGCGCCGCCCGCAAGGTGATCGCCGGCTACAAGTTCAAAGGGGACAAACACCCGGACACCGACCTCGGCAATTGCTTCACCCACGGGTTGGGCCACGGGATCGGACTGGAGATTCACGAAGGACCGAGGATCCGCGCCAACTCGGAAGACGTGCTCGAAGCCGGGATGGTCGTCACCATCGAACCGGGCGTTTACATCCCCGGCTGGGGTGGCATCCGTATTGAAGACGATGTCCTCGTTACCCATGACGGCTACAGACTCCTGACCACGCTCTCACGCGAACCGGCGATGCTGACCGCCAGTTGAGCCGGAGGGTGCGCGTGTGCTACGCTCGCCTTTGGCTCGCGGCTAACCAAACACCGAACCCGCTGCCACATCGCCCCGCGCTTGATACATTACCCCTCATCATTTCCCGGTCCTCCGCCCGTACCACGCGTTGTGGTCCACACAACACAAGCGGCGCGAGCGACGGCGGGGGGTTCGTTATTGAGGGTTTCGCGGTGGCCGATGACAAACGGGATGCGCCCCGGCCGTTCGACGTGAGGACGGTCGAGTACCTCCTGAAGCTCATGACCGATCACGATCTTGCCGAGGTCGATCTGAAGGAGGGTGATCAGCGCATCCGGCTCCGCAAAGGCTCCGCGTTGCTCGCTGCTCCGGTCACTTACGCACCCGCGCCCACCGCTCACGCTTCTGTCGCTCCGCCACAAGCACTGCACAATCCGGGCACGCCAGCCTCCGCGACCGTTTCACCACCGCCCGCGCCGGCCAAGAACTACGTTGAGATCAAGTCGCCGATGGTCGGCACGTTCTACAGCAAGTCCGACCCGAAGAAGCCGGATTTCGTCGTCATCGGCGCCAAGGTCTCGCCCAAGACCGTCGTCTGCACGATCGAGGCGATGAAGTTGTACAACGACGTGGTCGCCGACTGCACCGGCACCGTCGTCGAGATCTGCGTCAAGAGCGGCGACTTCGTCGAGTTCAACACCGTCCTGTTCCGGGTCGATCCTTCGTAACAGTCTCAAGTCTTCAAGTCACAAGTCCCAAGTCGGAGAACGGGTAGATCGCCTGTCCCGCGCCGTGGCTGTTGACTTGCGACTTGCGACCTGCCGACTTGAGACTTCGAGATGTTCAACCGCATTCTGGTTGCCAACCGCGGAGAGATCGCGCTGCGGGTGATCCGCGCGTGCCACGATATGGGTATCGAGGCCGTCGCGGTGTACTCGGAAGCCGACCGCGGCGCGCCGTGGCTCGACCACGCGGACCAGACCGTCTGCATCGGGCCGGCCGCGTCCGCAGCGAGCTACCTCAACATTCCCCGCATCATCGCCGCAGCCGAGGGGACCAGTTCGCAAGCAATCCACCCCGGCTACGGGTTCCTCTCCGAGAACAGCAAGTTCGCGGAACAGTGCCGCGCGTCCGGCATCGAGTTCATCGGGCCGTCCGTCGAAGCGATGGACCGCCTCGGCAACAAAGACAAGTCGAAGACGGTGGCAAAAGCCGCGAAGGTGCAGACTGTGCCCGGCAGCGACGGACTGATCACCTCCGAAGAGCAAGCAAAGAAGTTCGCGAAGCAAGTCGAGTACCCAGTGCTTGTGAAGGCGTCGGCTGGCGGTGGGGGTCGCGGCATGCGCGTCGCCCACGACGACGCGTCGCTCGTCGTCGGTCTGGCCGCGGCGCGGGCCGAAGCCGAGGTCGCGTTCAAGGACGGCAGCGTGTTCCTGGAGAAATATCTCGACCGCCCACGACACGTCGAGGTTCAATTAATTGGCGACCAACACGGCAACGTCATTCACCTCTACGAACGCGACTGTTCGCTCCAGCGACGGCACCAGAAGCTCGTGGAAGAGTCGCCGTCGCCGAACCTGCCGAACAAGGTGCGGCAAGAAATGTGTGAGGCGGCGGTGCGGCTCGCGAAGCAGGCCGGCTACTACAACGCCGGCACCTGCGAGTTTCTCGTGGACCAGAAGAACAACTTCTACTTCATCGAGGTAAACGCCCGCGTGCAGGTCGAACACCCGGTCACGGAACTGGTCACCGGCGTGGACATCATCCGCGAGCAGATCCGCGTCGCGGCCGGCGAGAAGCTCCGCTACACGCCGAAAGACATTCAGCAAAAGGGCTGCGCGATCGAGGTGCGTATCAACGCGGAAGACCCAGCCAACGACTTCCGCGGCAGCCCCGGTGTGGTGAAGACGTGGCGACCCCCCGGTGGCCCTGGCGTGCGGCTCGACTCGCACGTGTGCGCCGGCTACCGCGTGCCGTCCACCTACGACAGCATGGTGGCGAAGTTGCTGGTTCACCAGCCAACGCGGGCGGAAGCGTTCGCGGTGATGCGCCGGTGCCTGCGCGAGTTCATCGTCGAGGGCATCCACACCACCATTCCCATTTTGAAAACGATCTTCGACAACGAGGCGTTCATCAAGGGCGAGGTGGATACGACGTACATCGAGCGCGTGCTGCTAAAGCCCAAGAGCTGACGAGGTACAACGAAGAGACGCCGCAAGCCGAACGCCAGCGCTAACCGGCGGACGCTTTCATTATCACTCCGCGGTTGCCAGCGCCAGCGCGACGCGGCAACCGCTCTCGAACTCGGTCAGGTCCACGTACTCTTTCACCGTGTGAATCTCGTTCTGCCCGGCGCCGAAGGTCACGGTCGGGACGCCGTGTTTCACCATCCAGTTTGCGTCCAACCCGCCGTTGGTGACGCGCAGGTTCGGCTCGCGGCCGATCGCGCGGATCGCGACCTCAGCTAACTGAATTACGGGCGAATCGGCCTTTAATCGGAACGGAACGTAATCCAGGCGCGACGTGAACTTGATCTTTGCGGTGCGTCCTTCGTGGTCCTTCACCTTCGCCGCGGCGTTGGTGAATGCGAGCTTGAACGCGGCCGTAATCTCGCGCACGAACTTCGCGTCGTGGCTCCGGCTCTCGCCCTTCACGTGAACGAAATCGGTCACAACATTGGTCGCGTCGCCGGCGCACTTGCCGTCGGGCGTGCCGACCAGCCCGACGTTACTCGTCCCCTCTTTGCTGCCCTTCACGACCTTGCCAAACCACCCGCCTTCGTAGACTTCGGTCATCGCGAGCGCGAGTACCATCGTCGCGCTGATCCCCTTCTCGGGCGCAACGCCGGCGTGCGCGGCCTTCCCGCGAATGTCCACGGTCCAGCGGTCCGCGCCGATGGCGCCAATGATCACGTCCGCAGCACTGCGACCATCGAAGTTGAAACCCACCACCGGCCCGCCGAGATCAGCCGGGTTCAGGTGCTTCGCGCCGAATAGCCCGCTTTCTTCTCGCACCGTGAACAACAACGTGATCGGCGGGTGCGGGAGGTTCTGCTTGATGAGTTCGGCCGCGAGCGTGACTAACACTGCGCACCCGCTCCGGTTGTCACCACCAAGAGCCGTGGTGCCTTCGAGTTCGTTGACGACTCGCTTGCCGCTGACCTTCGGCTTCGCACCGGCGCACAGCGGAACCGTGTCCATGTGAGTCATGAAGAGAATCGGTTTCGCGCTCTTCTTGCCGGTGCCGGGCAGTTTCACGATGAGGTTACCGATCGGCGTCGGTTCGGGGATGCGTGTGTGCGCGTCGTCGAACGCGATGGCCTTCGCGGGCACGCCGACTTCCTTGAGCGCCGCCTCGAGTGCCTTGCCAATGGGCGCTTCGTGTCCGGTGATCGCGTTGACCGCGAGGAACCGCAACAGCCGTTGAACCGCGGCGGCGGTGTCGAACGTAATCGCGGGCGGCGTGGCGGCAGCGGGCATGGCAGCAACTCGGAGGAGTGGGTGAGGAGAGTATAGCGACTACACAACCTCGCGCAGCACAGTCATCGTGTCGCGGAACTTCAGGTCGCCGATCAGACACGGGTGCTTGTACTGCTCCGGTGAACCGCCGGTCTGCGCAAGGCGTTCTTTGTCCCACTTAGTCCACGCGCCCGCGGGGATGATCATCGCGCGGATCGCACCCAGACGCCCACTCTCGCGCTTCGCCGCGTACTCCACATTCTCCGCGCCAAGTTGAAGGTCAAATGCCGCGAGGAACTGCTTCATCGCGATTTCGTTCTGCGCGTCGGGTTCTTCGAGATAGATCGCGTAGTACGGCTGTTGGTCGTGCCACACCGGGCTGACACTGTACGCGGTCACGGGCTGATTGATGCGATTCGCGACCGCGTCCAGCGCCTTCGTGACGTGGTACTCGCTGAGCTTTTCGCCGGTCAGGTTCGCGAACCGGTGACCCTTGCCCAAGAACTCCACGAGTGGCGTTTTCCCGTGGAACCCGGTCACGCGAACGAGATCCGAGATGTGATAGCGGTACAACCCGTAAGCGGTCGTCGGCAGAATGAAGTAACTGCCGCCTTCGCGCAGTTCGTGCGCGCCGAGAACGGTCGGTTTCGGCGAGTCGATTTCGGTTTCGGGGACGAACTCGAAGTAGTGCGACCAGATGTCGAGTACGCCGCTCGCGGTGCCGCCTTGCAGCGGAATCGTGAACCTGCCCTCGCTCGCGAGCAACCCGAGATCGTGAACCGGTGGCTCGCCGTAGTATTGCGGAAGCTGTCGCAGGTACGGCCCCATGCTGCCGCCGGTCCACGTGTTGATGACGGTTCCTTCCGTGGGCCACACGTCTAACGGGTACAGCCGCCCGAGTTTCGATGCGAGCGCGCTCAACTCGTTCGCGCGGCGCGCGTCCTTCTTCGCGCGCGCCGCGAGGTACGCACGCACTTCGTCGCTGATGTCGAGATCGCTTCGCAAGGTGCCGTCGCGGAGGTCGCGGAGGAGGTGTTCTTTCTCCGCGTCGAGCGTGCGCGCGAGCTGAACCAGTGTGCTCGGGTTCGCGGCCATCAGTTGCGATACGTTGCGGCCGATCGAGAACCGCAGCGCAACGTAATACCGCGACTTTGCGTCCTTGATTTTGCCAGTCACATACGGCACCGCATACATTCGGCGAATGAGCCGCCGCTGAACCATCGCGGTGTAACCAGAGAGGTTGCCGCACGGAATCCCCGACGGCGTGCGGAACTCTTCGGGGTCGCCGCCGAGTTGCACGATGGGGCGCATCGCGATTCGCCGACCGCGGTTGTCGCGGTACATCTTCACGCCCCACATATTCCAGCCGCGCTTGTACGCCGCGAGGTACGCGTCCGTCACCGGGATCAACTTGCGGCTCGCGGTCGTGCCGCTAGTCAGCGCGAACATCAGCACTCGCGGGTCGCTGAGGAGCGCTCGCGTGTCGCCGTTTTGAACCTTCTCGATGTAGGGAGCCACGTACTCGTAAGGAGCAACGGGGACGTTGTTGCGGTACTCCGCGACCGACGTGATTGCATTAAACTTGTGATCGCGGCCGAACTGCGTGTCGGCTTGCTTACGGAGGATGTCGAAGAGCAGCGCGGACTGCACCGCTTCGGGGTTCTGGCAGGCGACCTCGAACTGCTGCAACTGCCGGCGCACTGGGTACGTGAGCAGCCGACCGAGCCGAACGAGCAGGAAGCGTTTCAGTGACATGACTCACCCCCGCGCGCGACGAAGCCCACGGGAAAAGGCCGTGGGCTTGAAAGAGACCTACCCCCCAACCATCCCTGAAGGGAAGGGAGAATGGTTACCTGTCTTGCTCCCCTTCCCTTCAGGGAGGTTGGGGGTTAGGTTCCTCACCCCACGGGCAGCAGTTCCACGTCCTCGCGCGCCAGGTGTCGGTCGAAGAACTCGACCACCGCGCGGTTGTACTCTTCGCCGGCCACGTGCAGCGCCTGGTTGTGCTTCGCGTTGGGCACCAGCCACAACGTCTTCGCGCCCGACGCCCGCGCGAACATCGCCTGAGCCATTTCTGGTTTTATGTACGTGTCGCCGGCACCGTGGATCATCAGCAGCGGGCGGTTCAGGCGCGATGCGGCCTTCTCCACGCTCGGGTAACTCACGCCGCGGTTGCGGGCGACGCGCTTCACGCCCACGTTGCCGACCATGCCGTAGAACCACGACGGCATCACCTTTTGAAGCCGACGGTTGCCGCTGTAAATCTGAATCCAGCGCTGCATGTACGGCACCATCGTGGTGTGCGTGCCGTACATGCCGTCGGTCACGACGCACTTCACCCACGGGTCGGTGGACGCGATCAACACGCCGGTGCTCCCGCCTTTGCTAATACCGAAAATGCCGATGCCGTTCGGGTCCGCGTCCGGGCGCGCCCGAAGGTACGCGACGGCCGCGCGCATGTCGGACACGTCGCGGTCGGTCACCCACTGGAGCGGTTCGTAGTTCGGGTCTCGCCCGCTATCGCCCTGGTTCCGTGGTTCGACCGCGAACACGTCGTAGCCCGCTTCGACGAGCGCCTGGCAATACTGTCGGCACGCCCAGCGGTTGGAACCGAACTCCAAACCGAACAGGATTACACCGCGGCGCCGCGGTGCGGTGGTGGCGAGGTAGCACCCGCGAAGCGCCAAGCCGTCGGGAGCCGAGAGCGTGATCTCTTCGGCGCTCGGGTCCGGTTCGCCACGCGGTACGACGAACAGCGGCTTCTCGGTGAAAATACGGGTCAGAAATCCCATGTACTTCCAGCGAACGTAGAGGTACGTCACGGCCATGACTAGTCCGACCGCGATGGGTGGGACGGCGAGCACTGAGATTAATATCCACAACCAGAAAACCACCCTGGAACCTCCGGGTTGAATGACTCGTTTCCAAATTATAAATCGCTCGTCTCAACGACGAGGAACGTCCTGTTACAATCACCAACCTCTCATGATACGAATAAGCATGGCCCCTGCGGGACCAACGCTAAACGCACTCACCCTCGAAACGCGCTTACAACGAGGGCGATGTTCTGGCCGCCAAAGCCGAAACTGTTCGACAGCACGTGGCGGGCGCGTGCTTCTCGTGCGTGGTGGGGAACGTAATCCAGATCACAGGCGGGATCGGGCGTTTCGAGGTTGATCGTCGGCGGGATCACGCCCTTCTGAATCACCATCACGGAAATCACCAGTTCTGCGACCCCGGCTGCGGCGATCAGGTGGCCGAGCATACTCTTGCTGCTCGAAACCGGCAGCTTGTACGCGTGGTCGCAGAACACGCTTTTGATAGCGGCTGTTTCGGCCGCGTCGTTGGCCTGTGTACTCGTGCCGTGTGCGTTGATGTAACCGATGTCGGTGGGGTTCAGTTTCGCGTCGGTCAGCGCGTCGGCCATACATCGGATCGCGCCCTTGCCCTGCGGATGCGGGTCCGTCATGCGGTACGCATCGGCCGTCGAGCCGTAACCGCTCAGTTCGGCAATGATATTCGCGCCGCGTGCCTTCGCGTGTTCCAGTTCTTCGAGAACCATCAAACCCGCGCCTTCACCGATGACGAAGCCGTCGCGCGTGAGGTCGAACGGCCGGCTCGCGGTTTTGGGGCTGTCGTTCCGTTGAGAGAGCGCCGTGAGCCGATTGAAACCGCTGATGCCGGTGGGCGTGATCATGCTGTGCGATCCGCCCGCGAGCATCACGTCCGCTTCGCCGGTGCGGATCATTTCGCCCGCTTCGCCGAGGGCCTGCGAACTCGCGGCGCACGCTGTCTGGCACGACGCGAACGGCCCGTCCAGCGCGAAGGTGTCGGCGAGGTAGCCCGAAGGCGCGTACATTTCGGCTTCCGCTTCTTGCGGACCGTTGAGCCGTTTGAACAACCAGCCCGCGGCTTCGCGGAGGTTCGCGGTGCGCTCACCGGCCGCGGTCGCCTTCGCGGTACTCGACGTGAGCACCTCGAAGTTCTCCTGGCCCTCGCCGGACCCGAGGTACACGCCCATCCGCGAGCGGTCGCCCTTGATTTCCAGTAGTCCGGCGTCCGCGAGCGCCTGTTTCCCGGCCGCGAGCGCGTACTTGGTGTTCACGCCACAGTTGCGGAACTTCGCCGCGTCCGGCAGGTACTTCGCAAGGTCGAAGTCGGACACTTGCGAGGCAAACGTGGTCGGGAACGTGCGCGCGTCAAAGTGAACGATCGGGCCGACCGCACTGCGCCCCGCGACGACGCTCGCGAACAACTCCGCTGGGCTGTGCCCCAGCGGGGTGATGACGCCCATCCCGGTGATGACCACACGCCTACGCATCGCTCCACCTCTTCACCACCGCCGCGGCGCACTGCCCGAGGTCGGTGTACGTCACCTTGACCGCATACGGCTTCGTCACGGGCCTCGGCGCGCCCGTGTGGACGCTGATGGGACAGTCCGCGGCCAGTTTCTCGTGGTTGAGCGTCCCAGGCAACAGCCCGTGTTTGAGAGCCAGTACGCTACCCGCCAATTCCATTAGCCCACTTGCCGCGCCGAGGTTCCCGAACCGGCTCAGCGGCGCAAAAACTGGAACATCCCGCCCAAACACTTCTGCAATGCCGCGTGCCTCGAACGCGTCGCCGGCCGTCGTGCCGGTGCCGTGCGCGTTCACGTGGTCTACGTCACTCGGTTGGATGTTGGCCGATGCGAGAGCGTTTCGTATCACGCGCGCCAGACCCGGACCCTTTTTGCCGCGATCGACTCCAGCCGACCAGCCGACCAGTTCGCCGAGAATGGTCGCGTTCCGGCCACGGGCGTGTTCGAGTTCTTCGAGCGCGAAGACCGCCGAACCCTCACCGAGAACGGTGCCGTCGCGAGCCGCGTCGAACGGGCGAACCGCGTGTGCGGGGTCGTCGTTTCGCTTTGACAGTTCGACGAACAGGTTGTGGCGGCTGAGCGTGATCGGGTTGATGCGGGCTTCGCTGCCGCCAACGACCATCACATCGGTGGTGCCCCGCCGGAGGATGCGAGCCGCTTCAAACAGTGCGACCAGGCCGGAGGTGTCGCCGGGGATCTGCGTGTTGCTCGGCCCCTGGATGTCGTAAAGGATCGTGGTGTGACACGCGGGCATGTTCGGCAGGTATTTCAGCATCCACAGCGGCGTGATTTCGGGCAACCCGATGCTGCCCCACAACGCGTGACTGACGGTTTCGTCGTCCGGCGACGACAACTTGCTCGCGGCTGCCATGTCGTTGAGATCGGTCGCGCCCATCAGCGAGGCGAACTCGATCCCGATTCGGGCCGGCGGGACGGTGCCCTTCGCGATCCCGGCGTTCTGCATCGCGAGTTGCGAGCCGATGACGCCGAGTTCGACCGTCCTTGCCATCGCGTTCAGTGAGCGCCGGTAACTCTTGTCGATCATCCCTTTGGCGGAGAATCCCGGCACTTCGCCCGCGATGCGGCACGGGAGTTCGTACGCGTCAAAGAGCGAGACCGTGCGGACGCCACAGACGCTGGCGACGAGCGCGTCCCAGAACGCGTCGGTCGTAGAACCGATCGGGCTGAGAACACCAAGCCCGGTCAGCACGGTGCGGCGGGGGGTACTTACCATATCAGCCACTCGGGGCGGAACGCGGACGATCGGCCGCCCGCTTGAAGGGCGTCCGTCATCTTAAGAAGTAGTGTATTCGCTCGACGGACTTGCGTCCGATTCACTTGTGGCGCAGGGGTTTCCGACGAGGAAGGTTCAGTAGTGCGGGTAAATTGGGTTGTTTGGGCGTGAAGTTGCCGGCGTCAGGGTTCAGGCGGTCGGCACTGCGGGTTTGCTCACAGCTGCGGCCATGCGGAGCAGGTGTGTTAGTTCGCCGCTGAAGACGAACTTGGTGTCGGGCAACCCCGGTGGCAGTTGGCTGGGATTCGCGTGGGCAAACAGGATTTCCCCTTCCGCGACGAGGCCCATTCCGCTGCGTGCGATCGCGGACACCCGCGCGCCGGTGTCGTTCAGGTCGAGGATCGTCGTTGTGTAGGTCAACTGTTCGCCCGCGAGTGCGTCGCGGTAGAATTTGACGTTCGACATTTTCGCCAATACTACGTTCTCGCGGTACTGGCGAGCCTCACCCACAAGGATACCGCCGGTCTGTGCGAGGCCTTCCAGAATGAGTGGGGCGGGCATCACCGGGAAGCCGGGGAAGTGGTCGGCGAAGTGGTCTTCGGCCAGGCTGAGGTTCTTCACGGCCGTGGCCGACTTGCCGGACTCGAACGTCACGAACCGGTCGATCCAGGTCCAGCGCATGTTGGGTCGCTTTTGTAGGGTGGGTCAAGGCTTTGCGCAGGCCCACCACGCCAACGAGAAGAGAAGATGGTGGGCCTGCGCAAAGCCTTGACCCACCCTAACAAGACGAATCGGTCACTTCTTGTCTTTGACCTTACCTTCCAGGTATCGCACGATCAGATCGACGGTGAACAGGTCTTCGACCTTGTCGAGCCGCGGGTCGTTTTTGAAATCGGTGAGGTTGGCGTAGGGCATCTGCTTTTCGAGTTCGACCAGCCCAACCGGGGTCACCTTGCCGTTGGCGACGTAACCGGCATCGCCCTGGAAGATGGACTCTGGGAAAAGTTCCTCACGCGGGATCGTGACCCCGAACTGCTTTTCCAACCGGAACACGATGTCCAAGAAGTCGATGGACTCGGCGCCGAGGTCGCCCTTGAGCCGCGCGGTCGGTGTCACCTGATCGTCATCGACGCTCAGTGCCTCCACCAGGGTTTTGCGGACGATCCCGAAAATATCATCGCGTGTCATGTCTGAGTTCTCCAACCGGCTGGTCAGCCGGATACCGCCCCGAGGCTCAGGCCGCCGTCCACGGTAATCACCTGTCCGGTGATGTACGCCGCCGCAGGACCGCACAGGAAGAGGACCGCATTGGCGATGTCATCCGGTGTGCCGAGCCGCCGCACCGGAATGAGTTTCTTCAGTTTGTCTTCGCCGGCCATGTTCACCACAGCCTGGCTCATGTCGGTCGCGATGAAGCCGGGGGCGACGGCGTTCACCAACACGTTCCGCGCGCCCAGTTCCGCCGCGAGTACACGCGTGAAACTGTTGATCGCGCCCTTGCTCGCCGCGTAGTTTGCCTGTCCCTTGTTCACGTGTTCGGCGGCGATGCTCGACACGTTCACAATGCGTCCAGAACGTTGCTTGAACGCCATCGGTTGGGCCACAGCCCGACAGAACGCGAACGTTCCCGTCAGGTTGGTGTTGATGACCGCGTTCCAGTCGTCCGCTTCCATCTTGAGGAACAGTTTGTCGCGGATGACGCCGGCGTTGTTCACCAGAATATCAATTCGGCCGTGTTCCGCCAGAACCCCACCGACGACGGTATCCCCCGCCGTGGGGTCGGCCACGTCCGCCTGAACCGCCTTCGCAACGCCGCCAGTCGCCGCCACTTCCGCGACGAGTTGCTGCGCCGCCTCCGCGTTGCCGCGGTAGACGAAAGTAACTTTCGCGCCCTCGCGCGCCAGGGTCAGCACGATCCCGCGACCGATACCCCGGCTCCCGCCCGTCACCAGTGCGATTTGATCCTTCAAAATCATCGGTACGTCGTCCTGTCGTCGGAATGCTCCGCTCGCCTTCGGCTCGCGGCTAACGAAGACTGCCCGTCAGCAGCGCCCAGCGGGTCTTCCAGTGTTCGATCAACTTTGCATCGGTCGCGGCGCCCGTGGAACCGCGCCCGGCCAGCGAGTACCCGTGAAGCACGAAGTTTGCTTTCACGGTCGATTCGTTCGCATCGTTCACGCCTTCAGCCTTAAACGTCGCGACGCTTGTCGCGACGTCCACTTTCGTGAGGTCAACGGTCACGTTCATCCAGTGACCCGGTTGCATGAACGTGCCGTACTTCGCGTTCTTCAGTTCGCGGAGTACGATCACCGGGTGCGCGAAGTCGGTGGTCGCGCGCCAGAGCCACGCCGCTGCTTCCACACATGCCTGAAGCATCAGCACGCCGGGCATCACAGGGAACTGCGGAAAGTGGTCCGCGAGGTACTCTTCCCCCAGTGCGAGGTACTTGGTCGCCGCGAGCGACTTGCCCGACTCCCAGCGGTCGATTCGGTCGATCAGGTGGAACCGCATTCCGCAACACACTCCGGTCGGCGACCCTTCGGCCGCCCATCTTCAAAAGAGTAGAAAGTATATGGCCGGGGCGGAACGCGGACAACCCTGACACCGGTTGCGGGTATCGTGCCGTCTGTTCACGGAAGCGCAACCATCTGTTTCCGCATCTGGGCGAGAACGGGGGCGGCGCGGGCTGAAGGCGCGGCGCGCAGCGGTTGTGCTGGCGAGTCGGCCCTTGTCGCGCGCTGGTTCGTGGCTTAGAATCACGACTTCATCACAAAACACAAACCACGCTTACAATTTCTGGTAGGAGCGAATCATGGGTCGGCGTCGCGGCACCGGTCGGCGGAAGGTGGGTCGGAAGAAGCGACGGATGCGCGCCCGGATTCGCCACCGCAAGTAACAGACCGAACCCCTCCCCTAAAGAAGGGAGGGGCTTCAAACCAAAGACACAAGGTTGTGCGCTCTTGTCTTTGGTTCTGCTCCCCCTCCCTTCTTGGGGTTGGGGGAGAGGTTGGTTTTCCCCTCTTGCGGGTTTTGGCCGCTCACGGTATCCCCTCGCTTCGGGGGAGCCCATGATTCGCACGTTCACGCAACCTTGGCCAGCGCTCGGTCTGGCACTGCTCCTGGCGGTTACCATCGGGTGTGCCAGCCCGGGGCCATTCGCCGACCAACTTGTGCCTGCCAAGCGAGCGGCCGCGCGGGGCAACCGCACCACGGAAGAACTCAAGGCGTCCGTCGGGTGGCTCGACATCGAAGCCCAGGAAGCCGGCCGCAGCACCATCAGCCCCGAACACCTTCTCGAATTCGCGAACAAGGCCCGCGCCGCGGTCAAGCCGCCAAACCCGGTCCCGAAGAAACACATCCTCATCATCACCGGCGGCGGCTCCTACGGGGCGTACCCAGCGGGCGTTCTTGTGGGCTGGACCGCGAGCGGCACGCGCCCCGAGTTCGACGTGGTGACCGGCATCAGCACCGGCGCGCTGATCGGCGCGTTCGCGTTCCTCGGGCCGTCCGAGGACGCGGAACTCCAGCGGTGCTACACCACGCTCCAGAGCAAGGACATCTACAAACGAAACCGCATTCTACCGGCGATCTTCTCGGAATCGCTCGCGGACAGCGCGCCGCTGAACAAGTTGATTCACGAGGTCGCGACGGACGAGCGCATCGCTCGGTTCGCGGTCGAACACCACAAGGGGCGGCGGTTCTACGTCGGCACTACGGACCTCGATGTGCGCCGCGCGATCGTGTGGGACATGGGCGCGATCGCGGCCCGCAACACGCCGGCCGACCGCGAGTTGTTCCGCAAGGTGCTGCTCGCATCCGCGACCATTCCCGGGTTCTTCCCACCGGTGCGCTTTCCGATCACGGTGGACGGCCGACCGTACATTGAGCGCCACATCGACGGCGGCACCACGTCGTCGATGTTCTTCGCGCCGCCGTGGGTGCCGCCAGCGGAGCGCGAGAAACTTCCCGCGGGCGGGCTGCACGGCTCCGAAGTGTATGTGCTGGTCGCGGGGAAGATGTACCCGGACCCGACCCCGGTGAAGTCGCGCACGTTCGCCATCGCGAGCAACGCGATCTCCACCATCGTCTACGACCAGACGCGAAGCGACCTGCACAAACTGTTCCTGCTCACCACGATGACCGGGATGAACTACAACGTATCGGTGATCCCAACGGACGTGCAATCGCCGCTGGCGAGTACCGACTTCGAACCGCGGGAAATGTCGCGGTTGTTCTGCGCCGGCGTGGAGTGGGCGAGTGCAGGACCGAAGTGGCGGATCACGCCTCCGGGCAGCGAACCCGGCGAAGGCGCGAAGTACAGAGCGGGTACGGTCCTCACCGACACTGGACGCGGCGTCGGCGCCAACACCCTCGGCCCGCCGTTCAGTTCGATCCCGGCGGTTGTTCCTGAGAAATAGTCGTTGGTCATTGGCACTGCGGTTGCCACGAAATGACCAATGACTACATCGTTCGCCCACCGTCCACAACTAACACCTGCCCGGTGGTGAGCGTGGTACCGGTCGCGAGGTAAACGACTGCGTCCGCGATATCGTCGGGATCGGCGGCACGGCCCAGCGGCGCTTGCTCCAGAAACTTCGCGACGTGTGCCTCGCGGCCTTCGAGCCATCGCGTGAGGATCGGTCCCGGTGCGACTGCGTTCACGCGGACTTCTGGCCCGAACGCCCGCGCCAGCGATTGCGTCATGCAGTTCAAAGCCGCCTTGCTCGCACAGTACGGGATCGAACTGCCCGCGCCCGTCAGCCCCGCGACGCTCGTCACGTTCACCACGCTCCCTCGACTTGCCTTCAAGAGCGGCATCGCGGCGCGCGTGGCGTAGAACGTGCCCATCACATTCACCTGGAAGATATCGTGCCACACCTGGTCGGTGAGTGCGTCGAGGTCCGCGTGCGGGACGAAGTGTGTGGTGCCCGCGTTGTTCACGAGCACGTCGAGCCGGTCGAATGTCGATTCCGTTGCCGCGATCATCTCGTACACCTGCGCGGCGTCCGCGACAGTGGCCTTGCACAACAACACTGGCGCGCCTGCGGCTTCCACGAGCTTAACGGTTTCGAGCGCGTCCGCTTCGGACTTCGAGTAGTTGACGACCACGGCATAACCGAGTTTGGCGAACCTGACGGCGCACGCACGACCAACACCGGTGGCCGAACCGGTGACGAGCGCGACCTTGCGATCAGAAGACATGCTGAGACTCCGGGGTTCGTACAGAGGGAGTGTCAGATTGCATACGAACGCCCGCCCCGTTAGGCTTCACCTGTCGCCTTGTGCGCGCGGACCGAGGGAGCAATGAGCACACCAATCGGACCCGAACTCACGAACGTGCTGCTGTTCGTCGCGGTCGCGGGGGTGTTCCTGCTGTTCGCGCGCGACTGGACCGTGCGCCTGGCCGGGGTCGCGCTGATGCTCCCGCGATTGGTCGCCGCGCCGCTCACGCTCGGTGAAGTGCTGCTCTTCGGGAGTTCGGTCGCGGCGGCGATCAGCCGTGTCGTGTACGGGTGGAGTTTCGGAACCGGTGAACCGGTGGACGAAGTGAACGTATCGGAAGACCCCGACCCGCCGGACGCAGACGACGTGTCCGAACCAGCCGCGTGTGTGGCGTGCCGCGGGTCGATCCCGACCGGGGCGAACACGTGCCCGCAGTGCGGTTGGTCGTACACCGCACCGCGAGCGTGACACCAACCGCTACTTCTTCAGGTCGAAGTTGTGGGTGGTCTTTCCGACGGCGATGTCGGCATCGAGTTCAGTCTTGTCGTTATACTTCTCGGGAATGTACTGCTCGACGAAGTCCTCGCCCATCGGCCCCTTCTTGCCGGGTACGGTGCGGGTTGCCTGAATCTTCACCGTGTTTTTCCCCGACACAACCTTGGCGGTGTACTTCCCGTCCTTGATCGGGCCGGCTTCCGGGCCAACCGATTTGTCACCCGGGACGAAGGTGATGTACCCCTCGGCCACGTCCTGCCCGTCGTACTTGACGGTCCCCGAGACATCGAGTTTGGTCGCGGCCGGTTTCCCACACCCGGCGGCGGCCACAACCAGACCAACGAGAACCCCAAAGGAACAGAACCGAATCATCATCGCCTCGATTGAAAAATGTGATGGTCGATAAATGAAACACGAACCCATTCCCGTACCGTTTGGGTGCGAAGAGGGGTCGCGTGACGAACGCGCGGATGCTTAGTTGTCGACAATGATCTCACCACCGGCCCGGCTGCCCATCGCCTGATAGTTCTGCAAGTTGATGCTGTTCGAGATAAAGCGGACGCTCGCGTCGCCCCGCGCCACGTTCACCCCGTTGGTGTGATAACTGCGAGCCGACAGAAACGGGGCACCGGAGTTCCCAACGGAGGGGGACTTGGCCGTACTGACGCCCTGGTAACCGACTTGATCGGGGACCGTGGTGTTCGGCAAGTTCAGGGTGCTGAACCAGTTGTTCCCGTACCACGAGTTGCTGTACCGGCCGCGAAGGTCGTTCACGCCCGTGTCGGGCACAACACAGATTTCGCCGAGCAGGAGGGTGTTGGAGGTGCCGTCGGTCACGTCCGTGAGCCGGCACTTGGACCGCACCCAAAACAAACCGTTGGTGCTCCCCTGCTGACCGTTCCCGTAGTGGGTGGACCCGCCGTTCGCGAGGTAGTTGAGGTGCAGTCCCTGCTTCTCGTTTATCCCAGCCCTGGTATTGTTCCCATCGACCGTGAAGAACTTCGGACTGTTGGGGTCCGTTGGGCACACAAAAGCCGGAACGAGGGTGTCCTTTTTGGTCGAAAGCAGCGCGCCGTGGGGGGTGCCGGCGTCGGAACTGGCCTTGAAGAAACTGTAGAGGTTGGCTTGCTCGATGTACGGGAGAAGGAAGTGCGCCCAACACCCGCGACCGAACCGGACCGGCGGGGTGCCGTCGCCTTCGTTGTAGAAGTCGTTCGCCTGACCGTAGGGCAGGAAGCCCTCCGCGTCGTGGTGGCCATGCATACCGAGGGCGAGTTGCTTGAGGTTGTTCTGGCACCTCATGCGTGCGGCGGCCTCGCGCACCTTTTGCACAGCCGGCAGTAACAAGCCGATCAGGATGGCGATGATCGCGATCACCACCAACAGTTCAATCAGCGTAAACCCACGCCGATTTGGGAGAGAACCGGGAAACATGGTCGGACTCCAAAGTAACGAATGCGGGCCAGGTTCAACCGAGGGTAACAGATTTGCAGTGAAGTGACCTGACCAAACCGTCTGTTTTTCCCAAGTTGAGGGGTGTTTTTCCGCACCGCCATTTCGTGGAGAACACAGACATGGTTCGGACCACTCCTGTCGCCGCCGAAGCCC
>CAMDQN010000066.1 GCA_945905925.1 Singulisphaera sp. GP187 | reverse complement strand
ATAACTCCTTGTCTTGAAGCGACTTGCCACCGTTGGTATTTCGGACTCCTCGGCACTTGAAGAGCCAAATTTCTCAAGGACACCTGGCACTTTCGAGCGGTTTTCACCGCATTTTCACAGGCCACGCGCAAACCATGTCGTGGACCCGCGAATTGATCCTCAATTCAACTGTCGAAGTACAGCGCGAACTCATACGGGTGCGGGCGCACGCGGATGGCGGCGACTTCCGCTTTTCGCTTGTAGTCGATCCACGTCTCAATTACGTCCTCCGTGAACACGCTCCCGTGCAGCAAGAACTCGTGATCTTTCTCCAACGCGTTCAGCGCTTCCACCAGCGTGTGCGGCGTCTTCGGCACGTTCTTGAGTTGCTCCGCCGGCATGTCGTAGATGTCCTTGTCGAGCGGGTCGCCGGGGTGCGTCTTGTTGCGGATGCCGTCGAGCATCGCCATGAGCATCCCCGCGAACGCGAGGTATGGGTTCGCCGCGCCGTCGGGGACGCGGAACTCCAGTCGCTTCGACTTCGCACGCGACGAGTACACCGGAATGCGCACCGCCGCGGACCGGTTCCGCTGACTGTACGCCAAGTTCACTGGCGCTTCGTATCCAGGCACGAGCCGCTTGTAACTGTTCGTGGTGGGATTGGTGATTGCGCACAACGCAGGGGCGTGTTTCAGCAGACCGCCGAGGGCGTACATCGCGAGTTCCGACAGCCCGCTGTAGTCGCTCCCCGCGAAGAGGTTCACGCGGTCGCCGCCCTTGTCCTTCCACAGCGATACGTGAACGTGCATCCCGCTGCCGTAGTCCTCGAAGAGCGGTTTGGGCATGAACGTCGCGGCCTTGTTGTGCCGCTTCGCCATGTTCTTCACGATGTACTTGTACTTCAGCACGTTGTCGGCCATCGGCACGAGGTCGTCGTACCGTACATTGATCGCGCACTGCCCGCCACCGGCCTTCTCGTGATGGTGGCTTTCGACGGTCATGCCGCACTGCATCATCGCGAGCATCATTTCGCTTCGCAGGTCGTGCAACGAGTCCGATGGCGAGCACGGGAAGTAACCCTGTTTGTACGGCACCTTGTAGCCCAGGTTCGGGCGTTCGTCGCGCCCAGTGTTCCACTGACCCTCGCTGGAATCCACGAAATAGAACGCGGAGTGCGGCGTCTGATCGAATTTCACGTCGTCGAAAACGAAGAACTCCAGTGACGGCCCGAACATCGCGGCGTCCGCGACCCCGGTGGACTTCATGTAGTTGACGGCTTTTCGTGCCACATTTCGCGGGTCGCGGGAGTAGTCTTCTTTCGTGAGCGGGTCTTGGATGTTGCACAGCATCGCGAGCGTGATGTCTTTGCAGAACGGGTCGATGAACAGCGTGTCCGGTTGCGGCATGAGCAGCATGTCGGATTCGTTGATCGCGACCCACCCGCGAATGCTGGAGCCGTCGAACCCGATGCCGTCCTCGAACACGTTCTCGTCGAGTACCTCCGCGGGGACGGTGAAGTGCTTCCACGAGCCGGGGAAGTCCATGAACCGAAAATCAATGGCTTTGACTTCGCGCTCGCGGATGAACGCCAGAACTTCGCGTGGGGTGCGTGCGTGCGTGGACATTGGGAACCGGTCCGGGGATGACGGGCGGGGGTGCGCGAACGCGGGAGAGGTGAGGCGCGTCCGGGTAGTATATGGCGAACCCACCGCGTCAGCGACGGTGGGCAGTGCGGAGGACGACCGATGACCAAATGGAGGGGATGACGGTCACCATTTCCAACCTCCGCGTTCAGATCGGGTCGGCAGGATGCGGTCTGATTCGCTGTGTGTTCGGTAACCCCTTCCGCTCCGTCGCCTTCGCCCCCGCGTGGCGCACCGACACCGCCGTTGCCCTTGCGGCTCAGATGTACGATTCGCGCGACTTTTCCGCGATGCCGATTCTGGCCGACGCGATCCAAGACGCAGGTTGCGACAACGAAGACATCCTCAGCCACTGCCGCGAAGCGAACCAACCGCACGTTCGCGGGTGTTGGGTGGTCGCTCTCGTGTTGGGCAAAGTGTAACCGCAAGCGAATCCAAAGAACTCATACCCAAAGGCTCTCCATGTCGAATCTCCCCATCCGCCGAGTCGTTCTTTACAAGCACGGAGTTGGCTACTTCGAGCGCGAAACTTCCATTGAGGGCGATCAGTCGCTCTCGCTGTCGTTCAAGCAGCGCGAAGTCAGCGACGTGTTGAAGTCGCTCACCGTGCTCGACCTCAACGGCGGCACCGTGTCAGCCGTCAGCTACGATTCGACCACGCCCATTGAGCAGCTCCTCGCGGAGATCGCGTTAAGCATCCCGGATTCGGGCAGCTTAACGGGGTTGCTTCCGCAGATCAAAGGCGCTCGCATCTCGGTGAAACCGACCGGAGGCGCAACGCTTCAAGGCGCGATTTTGGGCATCGACAAGACCGATACGCACTCCGAACACGGCCTCCAAGAAACACACCGGCTCTCGCTCCTCACCGACGCGGGCGACGTTCGCACGTTCGACCTCTTCGACCTCGAACTCACCATTCTCGACGAGGGCATCAAACGCGACCTCGACTTCTACCTGAAGACACAACTTGCGTCGAAGAAGAAGGACGCCCGCACGTTCACGCTGTTCGCGCAAGGCGAAGGTCAGCGCACCGTGCGCGTGAGTTACGTTCTCGAAGCGCCCGTGTGGAAAGCGACGTACCGGATACTGCTGGAGGAAGAACCTCTCCCCCCAACCCCCTCCCCTAAGAAGGGAGGGGGAGAAGAACCAAACACAGAAGACGATGGCTCGTCTCTTTCTCCCCCTCCCTTCTTAGGGGAGGGGGTTGGGGGGAGAGGTTCTTCGCCCCTAATTCAAGGCTGGGCGGTGGTCGATAACACCTCCGACGAAGACTGGCAGGACGTGGCGCTCACGCTCGTCGCGGGTCTGCCGGTGTCGTTTGTCCATGACCTCTACACGCCGCGATACATCCGCCGGCCTGTCGTCGAAGTGCGCGAAACAACGGGCGTGCTCCCACCGATGGCCGAAGCCGGCGTGGAGAGTGACGAAGAGTATGAGATGTCGATGGGCGGCATCGCTCTCTCGGCTGCGCCGGCGCCCGCGAAAGCCAGGATGATGCGGAAATCCCTCCGCGGCGAGATCGCAGCCGGGAGTCCCGCTCGCGAACGCACGTCTGCCGTCTCCTCGGTTCAATCCCAGACGCGCGAGCGGCAAGTCGGCGACCTGTTCGAGTACGGCATCGAGAAGCCGGTCACGGTGCGCCGCAATCAGTCCGCACTCGTGCCCATCTTGCTGAAGCCGTTCGCAGGGCGCTCGGTGCTGCTCTACCAGAAAGCCGCACGGCCGGAGAACCCCATTCGCTGTGTCGAGTTCGAGAACACCACCGGTCTCACGCTCGAAGGCGGCCCGGTCACGGTACTCGAACAGGGGAGCTACGTCGGTGAAGCGATGCTCGACACGCTCAAGCCCACCGAGAAGCGGCTCGTCGGCTACGCGGTGGAGCTCGCGGTGCGCGTTCTCGACAACATCGACTCGCACAGCGACCGCGTCAGCCGCGTCACGATCCGCAGCGGCACACTCAAGACGCACTACACACTGGTGCAAAAGACGACGTACACCTTCAACAGCAAGTCGGACAAAGAGCAGATCGTGTACCTCGATCATCCGCGCGACGATTCCAAGTGGAAGCTGGTGGAGACCGCGAAGCCGCACGAGATCACCGAGAACTACTGGCGGTTCAGGTTCCTGCTCCCGCCGAACACCGCGAGCAAGTTTGTCGTTCAGCAGCAGCAGACACTTCATCAGTCGTGGAGCCTGACCGACATCACCGACAAGCATCTCGCGGCGTGGATCTCCGCGAAGTACCTTGATGCCGCCACCGAGAAGGCACTGAAAGCCGCGCTCGCGCAGCGGCAAGCCGTAAGCCAAATCGAAGAGAAGTTGACGCGATTCACCGACGAGCGGAACAAGATCCACGCGGAGCAAAAGCGAATTCGCGACAATCTCGGCGCGCTCGGCGATCGTGCGAGCGAAAAGACACTCCGCGAGCGGTTCGTCGCGACGCTCGACAAGCAAGAAGACCGGCTCGCGAAGATCACGGAGGAGGAAGAGAAGTTCCGCACCGAACGCGACGACGCACGCGAGAAACTGAATGCCGCGCTCGCGAAACTGGAGTACGACGCCGCAGTGACAGAGTGAGAACGAAGAGAAGAATAAGCCGCACGAACACCTGCGATTCCAGCCACTCGCAGAACGCGCAAGAACCTCCAAAGTCAGAGTCAGACACTCGGTTTGCTTCGTCCCCGAACCGGGGGTAATATAAACTTGCCTCTGCGGTGTTCGTGATGCGTTACATTCAATTGGCGAACCTACACTAACCTGCTTGGGAACCTTTATTTAAGGCTCGGGTCGCTCGCAAGCCCATCCCCGGCGCTCGTCGTCGGGATTGTAGTGGGATCCGAAACGCCCGGGCGAGGTGCCCTTCTCAATTAGCGGGTTCCCAACCGGTGACGCACACGGCACAGGTGGAGGCATTTTCTTTTTCCGCACATCCGTTTTTTTCTTCGCACTCTCTTCATCGTTCCCCTTCAACATCACCCAACTCGCGTGACCGCAACGAATTGCGATCCACTCCGCAGGTGCGATTTTCGGCGCTGCACCACGACATTCGGCTCTTGACTCGCGCACTTCGCGCGGACACATCTGCCCGAAGTGTTTTGGTGCGTGCGGTTTCGGACGACCTCTTAATGACACCGCGTTGCCACTGGCGTCACCGTTGGCATGAGCGGTGCAATGGGGTATCTTTGCTCCGAAGACCGATAACGCAACTAACGCGAGGAATCGGGATGACCCGACAAACTCTCCTCTCCACATCTCAATTCCCGCGCCGGAGTACCCGTCGGAGGGGGATCGTCCGGTGACCCCGGAAGCGGGCACCCGACCCTCGTGAATCTTTCGGTCGCGTTCTCGCAGATGAACCTTCCGCCAACTCGCACTGCGGAGACAGCAACCAGCACAAATCGACGCGTTCGTCATCTTTCGGCCAGGAGCCGAAAACGGACGCGTCGTTCACGAAGCACGGCACCGGGCCGGTTCGTGGCGTACTCGTACCCGCCGCACGGACGCGCCGGGAATGGCGTTAAGGACGACGCCGGGGTGGAACCGCTTTCTCCACCCCGCTACGAACAATCGCCACCAACCACCACGACGCCCGGTTGTGCAACCTGTGGCACGGACGCCATGGCAGGCTGCGGCCGACTCGCCCAAGGATGGTGCGAGTCGGCCGCACTCATTTTCGCGAACCTTTCCGCGCCGCAAAATGCCATTTAGATGAGGCCCTGCATTCGGTACAACACGTTAAGTTCCCCGCGCCTTCACGGACTCCGACCCGACATGCCGACACACTTCGACCACCCATTCCTGAACACCGCCCGCGAACGCGTCCTCATCCTCGACGGCGGCATGGGAACCAGCCTGCACCGGTATCACCCGACCAACGCCGATTGGGGTGGCGCGCACCTCGTGAACCTGTCCGACGCGCTGGCTTACACCCGACCGGAGTGGATCCGCGAGATTCACCGCGGGTACTTCGCGGTCGGGTGCGACGCAGTCGAGACGAACACGTTCAACGGCACCAAACTCGTCCTCGGCGAGTTCGGGCTTGGCGACAAAGTCGATGAGATCAACCGACTGAACGCCCGTCTCGCGAAGAATGCCGCAGCCGAGTTCGGCACCCCGGACCGGCCGCGGTTCGTCGTCGGGTCGATCGGGCCGGGAACGAAGATGCCGTCCATCCTGAACCCGTCCATCTACGCGGACTTCGACACGCTCGCCGACGCCTACCGCGAACAACTCGTCGCGCTGATCGAGGAGGGCGTGGACGCGATCCTGATCGAGACGTGTTTCGACATCCTCCAGGCGAAGTGCGTCGCGATCACCGCCCTTGAGGTGATGAAAGCCAAAGGCGTGCGGCTCCCCTTGATGGTTCAGATTACCGTCGATGACCGGACGAAAGGCCAAACGCTCCTGCCGGGTACCGAGATCCCGGCCGCACTAACGACGTTGTTAGCCATCTCCGAAATCGACGTGATCGGGCTGAACTGCTCGGTCGGCCCAGACCTGCTGGTTCACGCGGTCAAGACACTCAGCGAAGGGAGCGATCGATTCGTCAGCGTGCTGCCGAACGCCGGACTGCCCTTGAAACGCGGCGACGAAACGTACTTCCCGCTCGAACCGCAACCTCTCGCCGACTGGCTGGAGCGATTCGTCAACGAGTTCGGCGTGAACATCATCGGCGGGTGCTGCGGAACTACCGCGGACCACCTGAAAGTGGTGGTTGATCGCATCGGTCACCGCAAGCCGGGCGCGCGAGCGCCGAAGATCGTGGCCGCCACGTCCAGCCTGTTCGCCGCGGTCGAGTTGAACCAGGAACCGCGCCCGCTACTCGTGGGCGAGCGAACGAACACGAACGGCTCGCGGAAGTTCAAACAACTGCTCGAAAAGGACGACTGGCACGGCCTCGTGGAGATGGCCCGCGAGCAGGAACGCGAAGGCGTTCACGTTCTCGACGTGTGTGTGGACTACGTCGGGCGCGACGGCGTGCGCGACATGAAGGAAGTCATCAAACGCTACAACGAAGTGCTGACGAAGCCGATCATGCTCGACAGCACGGAATTGAACGTCATCGAAGCCGGGTTGAAGTTGTGCAGCGGCAAGGCGCTCATCAACTCGATCAACCTCGAAGACGGCCGCAAGACACTCGACCCGAAGACGAAGCTCGCGAAGAAATACGGTGCGTCACTCGTCGCACTCACGATCGACGAGAAAGGTCAGGCCGACACCGCGGAATGGAAGTTCGAGGTCGCGAAGCGCATCTACGACATCGTCGTGTTCGAGTACGGCATCCCGCCGAGTGACTTGCTCTTTGACCCTCTTGTGTTCCCGGTTTCGACCGGGATGGAGCAGACCCGGCGCAGCGCGATCGAGACGTTTGAAGCGATCAAACTCATCAAGAAGAACCTGCCGGGTGCGCTCACGCACGTCGGTCTCTCGAACTGCTCGTTCGGGCTGTCGCCGTACACGCGACAGGTGCTGAACAGCATGTACCTGCACTACGCGCTCGAATACGGTCTCGACTCCGCGATTCTGCACGCGGCCAAGATCATGCCGCTCGCGAGCATCGACGCCCAAGGCAAGGAGTTGTGCCGCCGGTTGCTGTTCGCGGAGTACGACAAGGGCGACCCACTGCACGAACTCATCGCGCACTACGCCGACAAGAAAAGCGAGAGCAAGAAGGGCCAGTCACTCGGCGAGACGGTCGAAGAGCGGTTGCGGCAAGCCATCATCCAGGGGCGCCGCGAGTCGCTGATCGCGGACCTCGACGCCGCGCGTGAGAAGCACTCGCCGCTCGACATCATCAACAAGGTACTGCTCGACGGGATGAAGGTCGTCGGTGAACTGTTCGGCAGCGGGCAGATGCAACTGCCGTTCGTGCTGCAAAGCGCCGAGGTGATGAAGGCGTCCGTGGCGCACCTCGAACAATTCATGGTGAAGGTGGAGGGCGATGAGAAGGGCAAGATCGTCCTCGCGACGGTGAAGGGCGACGTTCACGACATTGGCAAGAACCTCGTGGACATCATTCTCACGAACAACGGCTACAAGGTGTTCAACCTCGGCATCAAGCAACCGATTGACACGATGATCGCGGAACTTCAGAAGCAAAACGCCGACGCAATCGGCATGAGCGGGTTGCTCGTGAAGTCCACGGTCATCATGAAAGAAGACTTGGTCACGCTGAACGAACGCGGGCTGAACCCGCCAGTGATCCTCGGTGGTGCGGCCCTCAACCGCCGCTACGTCGAGCAAGACCTGCGCGCGATCTATAAGGGGCAACTCTTCTACGGCGAGGACGCGTTCGAGGGGTTGCGCGTGATGGACGAACTCGCCGCACGCAAGAAGTTGGAACGCGTCGGCAGCGTCGCGCTGAAGGGCATGGCGCAGTCGGCGCGCTCGATGGGGCGCGAGATCGGCGGGAGTCCCGTTAGCCGCGACCCGGAGGGGAGCGAGCCAGCGCGCCCAGACGCTCCCCTGCGGGTCGCGGCTAAACGAACTGATCTTCCCCATCGCTCGCCCTCACTGCCGAAGGCGCAGGACATTCCCACGCCTCCCTTCTTGGGTTCGCGCGCACGCACCGACTTCGACATGCGCGAAGTCTTCACGTACATCAACGAACTGACGCTGTTCGGTACGCAGTGGCAGTTCAAGAAGGGCGGGGTGAAACCGGCCGAACACGCGAAGCAGATCGCGGAGACCGCACAGCCCGCGTTCGAGCGTCTCAAGGCGCTGTGCCTCGCCGAGAGTATCCTGCGCCCCGCCGCCACCTATGGGTTCTTCCCGGCCGCGAGCGACGGCACCAAACTCACCGTGTACGAAGAAGACCACAAGACGCCGCGAGCGGTGTTCGACTTCCCGCGGCAGGACTTCGGCAACTACCTCTGCCTTTCGGACTACGTCGAGCCTCAGCGCGACGGCAAAGCGGTCGATTACGTCGGCTTCATGGCGGTGACGATGGGCCGCGAAGTCACCCGCATCGCGCACGGTTGGTACGAAGACGGCAAGTACCAGGACTACCTCTACCTGCACGGTCTCGGTGTCGAGTGCGCGGAAGCGCTCGCGGAAATGTTCCACCAGCAACTGCGCCGCGAGTGGGGCATCGGCAAGGACGATTCGCCGCGTGTCGAGAAGCTGTTCAAGGGCCACTATCGCGGGTGCCGGTACTCGTTCGGTTACCCGGCGTGCCCGGCGCTCGAAGACCAGAAGCAGTTGTTCACGCTCATCGACCCGACGCAAGTCGGCGTGACGTTGAGTGAGCAGTTTCAACTCGAACCGGAGCAAAGCACGACCGCGATCGTGATTCACCACCCGCACGCAAAGTATTTCAACACGACCAGGTACACGAATTGCGCCGTCGAACCGCCGTCGTGAGCCGGCCGGGTCAGCCAAGTCAAACCACCAAACCCAGCCGGCGGTTCGACGGGCCGTGGTCCGTTTCGTATTCTATCCTCCTGGCATGCTCACTGACGCAATGATTCGCATCGCGGGCTTGCGCGTGCTGTACGGCACGTTCGCCGCGGTCGACGGGATCGATCTCGACATCCGCCGCGGCGAACTGTTCGGTCTGCTTGGGCCGAACGGCGCCGGTAAATCCACCACCATTCGCGTACTCATCGGCCAGCGACACCCCAGCGCCGGGAACGTCACTGTTGGCGGGCTCGATGTCGTGCGCGAGTGGGCCAGCATCAAGCCGACTTTTGGTTACGTGCCGGATCGCGAGAACCACTTCGAGGAGTTCACCGGGCGTCGCAACCTGGAGTTCTTCGGCCAGCTCTACAACGTGCCGAAGTTGCGCGCCGCCGAAGTGCTGAAGATGGTTGAACTCGACGAGGCCGCCGACCTGCCGGTTCGCGGGTACTCACTCGGGATGCGCAAGAAACTCCTCCTCGCCCGCGCGCTATTGCACGAACCGCAAGTCCTCTACCTCGACGAGCCAACCGCGAACCTCGACATCCACTCCGCCGAAGTCGTTCACCGCATCCTGCGCGAGCGCGTCAAAGCCGGCGCGACGATCATCCTGACCACGCACGACATGGACGAGGTCGAGAAGATTTGCGACCGCGTCGGGATCATGGCTCGCGGGAAACTGGTCGCGCTCGATTCGCCGCTGGCTCTCAAGCAGCAACATACCGAGCGCAAGGTGGACGCAATCCGCGACGACGGCGAGCGGTTCGTTTACGATTTGGACACGCCCGTTGGCCGAAACGATCTCGCGGCGCTGGTCGCTACCGGACGTGCGTTGAGCATTCGCACGCGCGAGTTCGACTTCCACGCGACGTTCCTGAAGCTCACGGGCCTTGCTTTCGACTGATCTTCGCGAATCGTTTTGCATTCGTCCCGGAGGAACGATTCGCCCCTCCGGGACGAACGCAAAACCCGCGTGCCTCGCAGGAATCGCCATGCGCTGGTACATTCTGAAGACGTTGCTCAAGAAAGAGTTCGCACGGCACCTGGCGAACCGCGGCGGTATCGCGCTTGCGTTCCTGTTGGTCGCGGCGGCAGTGCTGCTCTCGGTGTTCGCACCGCGCGAAACCGCTGCGGCTGGCACGAGCATGGTCGGCGGCGTCCACCACTGCTACATCGACTTCGACCGGGCCACGCCACTCGTCAAGCACCTGCAAGCGAACGTACCGCCGGAGCTGAAGGCACAAGTCGTCTTTCGCGAGATTCCGCCAGACCGGATTGGCACACTGATCGAATCACAGCCCGGGACTGGCTCGATTCAACTCACGACCAAGCACGAGCCGGGTAAGCGGTCCGTGGTGCAGGTCTACGTGTGGCATCCCGACGGCGAACCCGGCGCGCTCGCACCCTACGAACAATGGCTCTGGAAAGCGAGCCGGGGCGCGTTCGCGCTCGAAGCCGCCGAGAAAGAACCGGGCGCGACACTGCCCGACGCGCCGCCGTTCGGCTCGGACAACAACTGGCAGGTGCTCGAATCGCACAAGCGATTTCAGGATCAGGTCGAAGCCGGGCGCAAAGGCGACGCGGTCATGCCGCTGGTGCCGGACATGACCATCAACCGCCACGGGCTAGGCGGGAAGGTGCTCGACTTCCGCGCCGCGATCGCGACCGGCATGGTGGTGTTCGCGCTGTACTTCACATGCGTGTACCTGCTCCCGACGCTCAACTGCGAAGAACGCGAGCGCGGCGTGTTGCTCGCGCAGGCACTCACGCCGGCATCGCCAACCGAACTGCTCGCGGCGAAGTTCGTGTTCTACCCCGTGTTCGGGTTAGGATTGGCGGCTACGCTCGCGGCCGTCTACAAACCGGACGTGCTATCGAGTCTGTTCTTCTGGCTGGCGCTGTTCGCGGTCGGCGGCGGATTCCTGGGCATCGGCATGACGATCGCGGCCTGGGCGAAGACGCAGCGTGCCGCGTTCCTCGGCGGGATGTGCTACCTGCTCTCCGTGTCGATGCTGCTGCTCATCTGCTCGATCAACGGCATCCCGTATCTGTCGTACCTTGCAGTCGAGTTTCACGGGCCGCGCATCTTGCACGCGGCTCTCAGCGGCACCGTACAAACGACCCACTGGCGGCACCTGGCGGCGGCGGTGGGGCTAGCGGTCGCGTGGGTGTTCGCCGCAGGCTGGGTATTCAAGCGGCGGGGATGGCAATGACATTTGAAGGGAGAAGGGTAGCGGCTTCGGTGTTTTGGTTGTAGCCCTCGGAGAGGGCGTGAGATGTTAACACAGGGTGAAGCGAAGCTTTGCGAGCGCGACCTGGGTGACGAAGTCGTAAAGCGCCGGAACGCGGGAGCGCGACCCTGGTTCTCACCGCGGACATTCGCGGTACATTAACCGCAACGCCAGGAGAAGTTTCCCATGCCCGCGCCTGCCGAGCCGCTTCAGATTCTAGTGATCGACGACGACAAACACCTCGCGGAGACGATCTCCGAGAGCCTGGATCGCCGCGGGCACGTCTGCACCGTCGCGACCGGCGGCAAAGCCGGCGTCGCAAAGCTCGAACAGGAAGCGTTCGACGTGGTCCTCACCGATTTGAAGATGGCCGACCTGCACGGGTTGCAAGTGGTTGAGCGATGCAAACAGTTGCGTCCCGATGCGGAGGTGTACGTCATCACCGGGTTGACGGACGTGCCGACCGCCGTCGATGCGATGAAGCGGGGCGCGTCGCACTACCTTCAGAAGCCGCTCGACCTCGCGGAACTGCGTGCGGTGGTCGAGAACTCGGCGAAGCGCGTGGGCACGGTCCGCGAACTCCGGCGCCAGCTCGACGAGAAGTTCGGGTTCGAGGGCGTGGTCGGGAACAGCCCGAAGATGTTGAAAGTACTGAAAGATTTGAAGGCGTACGCGTCCTCACCCGCCTCGGTTGTCATCCTCGGCGAGAACGGCACCGGCAAGGAACTGGCGGCGCGCGCGTTGCACACGAACAGCCCGCGGAAGGCCAAGCCATTCACCGCGATGAACTGCGCCGCACTCAACGAGAACTTGCTCGACGACGAAATGTTTGGGCACGAAGACGGCGCGTACACGGGGTCGAAGGGCTCGCGCAAGGGTCGCTTTGAACACGCCCACGGCGGCACGCTGTTCCTCGACGAAATCGGTGATATGCCGTTGTCACTACAAGCAAAATTACTCCGCGCCTTGGAGAACGGCGAGATCGTTCGCATCGGAGCCAACGAACCGATCAAGGTGGACGTGCGGATCATCGCGGCGACAAACAAAGACCTTCAGAAGGAAGTGGACGCGGGTCGGTTCCGGCAAGACCTCTTCTTCCGGCTGAAGGTTCTCACGGTCAAGCTCCCGGCGCTGCGCGAGCACCGCGAGGACATCCCGCAACTCGTCGCACACTTCCTGAAGGACTTCGCGAAGCGCTACAACAAACCGGTGCCGCAGGTGTCCGCCGCGGTGTGGAAATCGTTCGAGGGGTACGCCTGGCCCGGAAACGTGCGCGAACTTCGCAACCTGCTCGACAGCATGATGGTTCTGGATCTCGATGGCGAACTGACGCCGGACGACTTGCCCGAAGACGCGGGCGTGAAGCCGCCCGGCGCGAGCGCCGCGCCCGCCGCGACTGGGTCCGATCACCTCATCGGGCGCCCACTCGAAGAGGTGGAACGCTACTACATGGAGAAGGCGCTGGAACTAACCAACGGTAACCGCGAAGAGGCCGCGAAGGTGCTGAAAATCAGCGAGCGCACGATGTACCGCAAGTTGCAAGAGTGGAAGAAGGAAGGTGACAAGCCGGCCGAGTGAGTATCACGCGCCTTTCGCAGTCGGTATGCCTCCCAGCGCGCGGACGAGCGGCACGAAGTGCTCGCCAAACGTGATCG
Source organism: Singulisphaera sp. GP187 (assembly GCA_945905925.1). Lineage (GTDB taxonomy): Bacteria > Planctomycetota > Planctomycetia > Gemmatales > Gemmataceae > Gemmata. The sequence continues at coordinate 23,789 of CAMDQN010000066.1, read as the reverse complement.
CTCGCGGGTGGAGTCCGGCGCTCACGACCTCGCGACCGCGTTCGTCGTAGTACCGCGCCAATCCCGGTGGCGGGACGGTGTAATCGCGGTCGACTGGGACCGGACGGTAGCGTTCCACTTCTAGATTCGCGAATAGTGGTGCCACGCTCGCCACGAACGGATCGACCCGACTGACTGTCGCGATCAATTCGCGTTTCACGGCCACTTCGTCAGGCGTAAGCCGCAGCGCGAGAGACGAACCGAACGCGAATGTACCGTACCGCACCGGCGCACCGGGTTCGTCGAGTCGGCACGAGAGCGGGAACTCGTAGTTCGCGACGGCGCGACCGAACACGCCGCGCCGGAGTGCGTTATCGAGGAGCAACCGCGTAACGTCGTGGTGGAAGTTGTACGCTTCGTAGGCGTCGCCCAGCATCGCGTCGGGCCGGACGGCGCGGAGCCAGTCGAACACACGCGCCCCGATGTCAGCGTGGAACGCGAAGTCGCCCGCGAGCGCACGCTCAAACGATTCCGACTCGCTGATCGCGAAACTCGCGAGTCGGTCCCCGGCGCCGAGCGGTTCGATCGCGGCGCGAATTGCCCGTTCCTGACCGGCCCCGGCACCGACGACAGCGCGGTAGAGAATCAGTACGTGCGGGCGCCACCGCTGTAGCATCCCGACCACCGTGAGGAGGTGTGCCGGGTGCGACACCACCACCGCGACACGTTTGCCGTCCATCGTCTGTCCTCGTTACGCAGCGGTTGGTTCGGCGCGGGCGGCTTGTGCTTGCAGACGTCGGCACTCTTTTAGAACGTGTTCGTATTCTTGTTGCAGTTCAGCCCAGCCGCGGTGCGCCGCGTCGCACGCGTCGCGCAGTCGCTCGTAGTCTTCACGGAACTCGGCCCACCCGCGGTGTGCGGCTTCGGCCGACGCACGCCACTGGTCGCGTTCCGCTGCGGCGCCGGCAAGACCCGTCACGAACGGGTACGAGAGGTGACCGCGAAGGTACTCGGCGGTGGCACGCGCCTCGGCCTCTGGGTCTGATGCGGAGACCGCCTGTGCACGGATCACCTCGGCGTACAGCAAGAGGAACGCATCCGCGGCGCGCGCAACGCCGGCTCGCTCGCGGGTCCGTTGGCAGACCTCGGCCGCGTCCGTCGGGTCGTAGCGAGCGATCTCCGCGAGCAGGTTCTCGGCGGTGAGTGGGTTCGCGCACGCCCGGCGCCCGAAGTTAAACGGGCGCAGCGCGGCCCACTGCTCCGCGCGGACGAGCGGCCCAGTTCCGAGGTGGTCGCAGAGTACCACGGCACACCCCGTTGCCATCGCTTCCAGCGCACACCGCGCCTTCGCGAACACGAGATCGTAGGTGCCGAGCAGTTCCTCCGGTCGGGCGCACGAGTTCCCGCTAGCGTTTCCCGCAACGTCCAACTCGATCCCGGCGCGAAGGCACGCCGCGCGAACGACCGGCAGGTGCGTGTGTTCGGCCGCGTAGTTGCTGAACAGGAGCGCCCGCACCGGGCGCGGCGGCAGCGGTCCGCGCGGGCGGAACCGAGCGAGATCTACCGTGTTCGGGATCACCCGCACGTCCGAGCCGATCCCGCCTTCGACGAACCGTTCGCGGCAGTTCTCGTCCACCGCGACGCAAGCACGAATTCGCGGGTGCTGCGGCGGGCGATCGTGCCACGCGTTCCGGTCGTGACAGACGAACACGGCCGGAACACCGGGGAACCGCAACACGGCGGACATCGTCTCGATGTGGTGGTGTCCATGGATGACGTGCGGTTCAGGCTCGTTCGCGAGGTCGCTTACCACGCGAACGCCGTCGGCGCGCAGTTCATCGGCCACGACACCGGACAGCGGCGTGTACACGGTCGGAGCGTGTCCGCGCGCGAGGAGTTCGAGCGCGAGGTCGCGGGTGAACGTCTCGGTTCCGCTGCGAGCCGAGAGAGACAGGTTCGTCATCAACACCCGCAAATGCGCCACAGCTTACCTCGGCCCGAGAATCGGTCGCGTGCGATCAAGTGCCGCGAACGCATGGGCGAGGCAACGTAGGTTCCTCCGAAGCGCGGCGCCTTCGGTATAATGTCGGCATGGCAAGCGACCATTCTTCGGAAGTTCTGAACCTTGTGCGGCGCGGGCACGCGTACGCGCGGCGCGCCGAGTATGGCAAGGCAGTCGAGGCGTTCTCCGGTGCCGTCGATCTCGACCCGGCCGACGCGGAACTGTATTTCCACCGTGGCAACGCACTCGCCGCCGCCGGACAACACGCCGACGCAATCGCCGACTTCACGCAGGCCATCGAACTGCGCCCCGACTACGCCGAGGCGTACCACAACCGCGCCACCGCGCACGTCGATGCCGGTGATCTCGAATCCGCGATTGCGGACTACACGAAGGCCATCGAACTCGACCCCGAAGACCCGGACGCGGTGAACGGGCGTGCCGCCGTCTACAGCCGCCAGAAAAACTACGACGCGGCATTCCTCGATTACGAAGCCGCCGCGAAGCTCAGCCCCGACACGTTCCGCGTGTTCTTTAACCGCGGCAACGCTTACTCGGCGCTCAACCGGCACGAAGAAGCCATAACCGACTACACGGCCGCGCTCCGCATCAACCCCAGGCACGCGCGAGCGTACCTTTACCGTGCGATGTCGCTCGACGCGCTCGACCGGTCCGCAGAGGCGCTCGTGGACCTCAGCACCGCGCTGCGGCTCCAGCCGACGAACGCGGAAGCGTTCTGGCAGCGGGCGCGGGTCTTCGCCGACCGCGACGAGCACGACAAGGCCGTCTCTGATTTCACCTGGTTGCTGAAGATCAACCCGAAGCACGCGGACGCGTTCAACCTGCGCGGCGTGTCCTACGCGGAACTCGGCGATCACACGAAGGCGGTCGCAGACTTCACGAAGTCGATCGCGCTGGACCCGGACGACGCGGCGCCGTGGTTCAACCGCGGGCTGTCGCACACACGCACGAAAAACACGCAAGCCGCGATCGACGACTTCACGGAAGTGATCAGGCTGACGCCGGACGATCCCGCCGCGTTCGTACAGCGCGGGTACGCGCTGCACGAGTTGCGTGAATCGGACCGCGCGGTCGCGGACTTCACGCGTGCCATCGAACTGCGCCCCGAGAGCGGGCGCGCGTACTTCGGGCGCGCGCTCGCGAATCGGCGCAAGGGCGACCTTCAGGGCGCGCTCGCCGACACTTCGTCCGTGATCGAGCGGAACGCGCAGTCGGACTCCGCTTACAACCTTCGCGCGTCGCTCCGCTACCAACTCGGCGACTTCGCGACCGCACTCGCGGACCATCTGAAGGCAGCCGAGATCGACCCGGACGACGCGGGCACGCTGAACCATGTCGCTTGGATGCGAGCGACATGTCCGCAGGACGACCTGCGCGACGGCTCCGCGGCGCTGCGAGACGCGCTGCGCGCGTGCGAACTCACGAACCACGAAGCGCCGGGCTATGTGGACACGCTCGCGGCGGCGTACGCGGAACTTGGCCGGTTCGAGGACGCGATGAAGTGGCAGCAGAAGGCGGTGGAGTTGGCGCCTGAGGCGAACAAGCCGGACTACGAAACGCGCCTGGCGCTGTACCGCGACAACAAGCCGTTCCGCGATGTGATCGAAGTGCTACCGCCTTCGGCGGTGGATGAATCGGGTGCGGAACCGACCGGTTCGTGAAGAGGGTTCACCGCTTCGGCCTCGGCTTGCTGAACGCGCGCAACAACTCGTCGGTTTCTTCGGCAGTAGGTTCTGGCTTGTCGGGTTCCGGCGAGCGGGGGGCGGCAGCCCCCTGATACTCCGAATCGTTGGAAATCAACCAGTCGGTGAACTCCTGACACGACGCGACGCCGCAGTCGGCGCGGCGAGCGGCCTCGCGCACGCGAGAGTCGTTCGACACGACTGTAACCGCGTGGGGCTTCTGTTCGACCGCGACGAGTTCTTCGATCACGTCGTCGGCAGTCCGCTGATACGCGAACCGCACACGCACCCCGCGATGAATCGTTTCGAGTGAGGGCGAAGGCGCTTGCTGCGCGTCGAACACCACGCGAAGGATTGCGTTGCGGCCCTTCGCGCCGTCGGCAAGCCAGTCGAGGAACCGAAAACGCGCGCCCTCGAACTGCGCCGTGGCCGTGGTACGGCTCACCAGCCCGACCGCGTACATCAGGTTGTAGCCGTCGATGAGGAACGTCACGGCGCACCCAGTCTGGGAATCGAGCGTCCGTGCTTCGCTTTTGGGCGACGATTATACAGTACCCGAAAACGCCGAAAGCCGCGCGTCGCGACGCGCGGCCTTCATGCTTTGTCTATCGGAAATCGGCCGGAGGATCGGCCGTTGGCGCAGTGAAGCGGTCAGTCAGCGTCGCCCTGTCCCGCTGTGGAACGACTGTCGGGCGGCGTCGAGTCGGGCACGCGGTACTTGCCGTCGAGCCACCGGCCCAGGTCGATCTTGCGACACCGCGCGGAACAGAACGGATAGTCCGGGCACTCTTGCCAAGTTCCCGGCATCGCGGCGTCGCAGATCGGACATTGCACCTTATTCATCGGTCCGACCCTCCCCCGACTTCGGAAATTCTCCCGACAACCCGGACAACCCGGTCACTTCTTTTTCGCGCCACCGCTTCCCTTGCTGTCGCCTTTCGGTTCAGCCTTGGTTTCGGTCTTCGGCGTGCTGTCGGCTGCGGGCGACGGCGTCTCGGTCTTCGTTTCCTTCGTCTCGGTCTTGCCCTTTTCGTCGCCGCTCTTCTCCGCCGCGTCGCCTTTCTCGCCCGCGCGTCGGTAGTCGGTTTCGTAAAAACCGCCACCCTTGAAGATGATCGCGCCGCCGCCGCCGAACAAGCGTTCGAGCTTGTTCTTCTTGCACTTCGGGCACTTCGTCAGCGGCGGGTCCGAGAACTTCTGGAGTTCGTCGAACGTGTGCTCGCACGCGGAACACTTGTAGTCGTAGGTCGGCATTGGCTCGTGTTTGGTGTTTGGTGTTTGGTTGGGTAACTCGCGTTCGGCGTTGGCTGGCGGTTCGGTAAGACGAAACACCAAACACGAAACACCAAACACTAACTGGCGACGATCACGGACACCGGGCGCAGCACGCGGTCGTGCAGCATGAAGCCATGTTGGAGCACTTGCACCACCTGTCCCGGTTCGAACTTGGTATCCGGTTGCTGCATCACGGCCTGGTGCAAGTTCGTGTCGAACACCGTGCCCGGTTCGCACGCGATGCGGGTAATGCCGTGCCGCTTGAGGGCGTCGAGGAACTGGCCGGCAGTGGCAGAAACGCCGGTCACGAGCGGGCCGGTGTCGCCGGCGCGCTTTGCGGCGTCGAGCGCACGGTCCAGGTTGTCGAGCGCCGCGAGCAGGTCGCGAGCGAGCGGTTCGACCGCGTACTTCCGGTCGATCTCCGCGTCGCGCAGCATCCGCTTGCGGGCGTTGTCGAAGTCCGCGAGCTTCAACTTGTAGTTGTTCAACTCCTGTTCGGTCGCTTCGAGCTTCGCGCGCGTTGCGGTCAGTTCGGAAGTGTCATCGGCGGGTGTTTCGTCTGGCATCGTCGCGCTCTTGTAGGGTGGGTCAAGGCTTTGCGCAGGCCCACCATCTTTCGAACAGCAATGGTGGGCCTGCGCAAAGCCTTGACCCACCCTACAAATCACTTCTTCTCTTCTTTTGGAGGGCTGTCGCCGCTCACGAGATCCTTCAATTTGCCGAACATTCCCTTGCGCGGTGCGGGCGGGGTGGAGCCTTCCAGTTCCGCAAGTTTGCGAAACAACTCTTCCTGCTCCGCGGTCAATTTCTTCGGCGTTTCGACCACGAGTTGGACGAGCAGATCGCCTTTACGGCGGGCGTCGTCGAGCCAGGGCATCCCGTGGTTCGGAACACGCACAACGGTGCTGTGCGTCTGGGCGCCGCGTGGCACCTCAATCGTCACCTTCTGGTTCGTGAGTGTGGTGATTTCGAGCGAACCGCCCAGCGCGGCGCGGGCGAACGTGATCGGGCACCGGCAAATCAAGTTGTGCCCGTCGCGCTCGAAGTCCTTGTGGTCGTGGACGCGAATCACCAGTTCCAGGTCGCCACGCGGCGCACCAGGTTCGCCCGCGTGCCCGCCGTTGGGGTAGGTAAACCGAATGCCGGTGTCCACGCCCGCGGGGATGGTCACCGTGACCGGCTCGCGCACCTCGATACGGCCCCCGCCGCGACACGCCGGGCACGGGTCGGTGATGACCACGCCTCGCCCGTTGCACCCGCGACACCGCATCCGCGTAGCGATCCCGAAGCCGGTGTTCGCAACCTCGAACCCCTGCCCGCGACACCGCCGACACTGTGTCGGTTGCGTGCCGGTCTTCGCGCCGCCGCCGCCGCACTCGCGGCAGTTCTGTTCCGACGGGATGGTGAACGTTTTGCTCGTGCCGGTCGCAGCTTCGAGCAGATCGAGATCGAGAACGGCCGCGATGTTCTCGCCGCGCCGCGGGCCGGCACGCTGGCGTCCACCCCCACCAAACAGACCGCCAAGGAAATCACCGAGCAGGTCGCCCAGACCGACGCCCGGACCGGGACCGCCGCCACCCAATCCTTCGACGCTAGCGTGCCCGTGCCGGTCGTAGCGGGCGCGCTTGTTCGGGTCGTTCAGGATCGTGTAGGCTTCATCGACTTCGGCGTATTTCGCCTTCGCCTCGTCGTCACCGATGTTGCGGTCTGGGTGGTATTGCTTCGCGAGTTGCCGGTATGCCTTGGTGATCTCCACTTCGGTGGCCGTGCGAACGATGCCCAACACTTCGTAGTAGTCGCGCTTGTCAGCCATAGGTTCGTAACGTGCAGTGAACGGAGGGAACAACGTTCATGATACGGGCGCCGCGCGAAGCCACACAGGTGTTCTCCGCTCTGTGCTACAAACGCCGGCCCCTCCGGGGCGAAGAGAAAGACACCCGCGGCGTGGTGTATTGTCTTCCGCCCCGGAGGGGCCGGCGTTTGTAGCACAGAGCGGAGAGCACCTGTGTTCTGATGTCACGCGATGGCGCCCGACACCTTCGACTTCTTGTCGTCCTCGTCGATACGGGTGATCATGACCTCGGTGGTCAGCATCAGGCCCGCGATGCTCGCGGCGTTGGTCAAGGCGCTGCGCGTCACCCGCAGCGGGTCGAGCACGCCGGCCTTGAACATGTCCACGTACTTGCCGCTGTTCGCGTCGTACCCGACGTTCGGGTCCTTCTCGCCGCGCGTCATCACCTCGTCGGCGACCACGGCCCCGTCCACGCCGCCGTTCTCGGCGATGGTGCGAATCGGCTTCTCCAGCGCGCGGGCCACGATCTCGGCCCCAATGCGCTCGTCGCCCTTGAGCTTGTCGCCGGCCGCTTCCACTGCGGCGATGCACCGCAGCAGCGCCACGCCGCCACCGGGGACGATGCCCTCGGACACCGCGGCGCGGGTCGCGTGCAGTGCGTCCTCGACGCGGCCCTTGGTCTGTTTCATCTCGGCTTCGGTCGAAGCACCGACCTTGATGATCGCGACCCCGCCGAGCAACTTCGCGAGCCGCTCGGAGAACTTCTCCTTGTCGTATTCGCTCTCGGTCTGATCCATCTGCGTGCGGATGGTCTGGGCGCGAGCCTTGATGGCCGCGTCGCGGGCCTTCTCGGGCAGCATGATGAGCGTGCAGTTCTCCTTATCGACCGACACCTGATCGGCGTGACCCAGCATCGAGAACACTTTGGGGGTCGGCCGGGCGCCGCGCTGTTGCTCCGCTGGGCTGATCTCTTCCATGCTGTCGAGTTTGATGCCGAGGTCTTCGCTGACGAAAGCTCCGCCGGTTAGCACCGCGATGTCTTCCATCAGTGCCTTACGGCGGTCGCCGAACCCGGGCGCCTTGACGGCGCACACTTCGAGCAGCCCGCGGAGTCGATTCACCACGAGCACCGCGAGCGCCTCGCTCTCCACGTCTTCGGCGATGATGAGCAGCGGCTTGCCTGCCTTCGCAACCGAATCGAGCAGCGGCAGCATTTCGCGGACGTTCGAGAGTTTCTTCTCGAACAGCAGGACGGAGACGTTCTCCTGTTCCCACTTGAGTTCGGGCGTGTTGACGACGAAGTACGGCGAGATGTAGCCCTTGTCGAACTGCATCCCTTCGACGAACTCCAGCACGGTCTCGGAGGTCTTGCCCTCTTCAACAGTGATGACACCGTCGCGTCCGATCTTGGCGAACGCCTCGGCCATCAACTTGCCGATCTTCGGGTCGTTGTTGGCCGAGATGCTGGCGATGTTTTCGAGGTCTTCGCGCCCGCCTTTGTCGATGGGCCGGATGTGCCGCGTCAGTTCCGTTTCGAGGTGCTTGACGGCGGCGGCCACGGCCTTGTCGATGCCGCGCTTCACGGCCATCGGGTTGGCGCCTGCGGTGATGTTCCGCAGCCCTTCCTGGTAGATGGAGAATGCGAGAATGGTGGCGGTGGTGGTGCCGTCGCCGGCGCTGTCGCTGGTCTTCTGTGCGACCGCGTTCACGAGCTTGGCGCCCATGTTCTCGAACGGGTCGGGCAGGTCAATTTCTTTCGAGACGGTGACGCCGTCCTTGGTGACGGTCGGACCGCCGAACGACTTGTCGATGATCACGTTCCGGCCGGTCGGCCCGAGCGTGGAGCCGACCGCGCGGCTCAGTTTCTCGGCCCCGGTGAGGAGCTTCTTCCGCGCGTCGTCGGTGTAGAGCAGTTGCTTCGCCATGATGACTCCAGAATGAAAGAGGCTCACGCAAAGCCGCGAAGACGCAAAGAAGACAAGAGGCGGAATTGTCTTGAAGAAGAACTCTCTTCTCTTGTTTTCTTTGCGTCTTCGCGGCTTTGCGTGAGATCCGTGTTTATTTACTTGGTCAACTTCCCGAGGATTTCGGCCTCGCGGACGATCTTGAATTCCTTGCCGTTCACTTCGACGTCGGACCCGCTGTACTTGCCGAACAGGACGGTGTCGCCGACCTTCACGGCCATCGCGACGCGGGTGCCCTTGTCGGTGAGCTTGCCCGGTCCGACCGCGATCACCTTGCCTTGCTGTGGCTTCTGCTTCGCCGTGTCGGGAAGAAGGATGCCGCCGGCGGTCTTCTCTTCCGCTTCGGTTGGTTCCAGCACAACGCGGTCGTCGAGCGGCTTCAGGGTCAGTTGCTTGTCTGCTTTGGCCATTGTTATCTCCGATATTCCGAGAGAAGGTATTTTGTGTGGGTTGTGTTTGGGCGTTGTTTAGCCGCAAGCCGAAGGCGAGCGTGTGCGTCGCGCACCCCTACGGGGTTGCAGCTAAACAAACACCAACAGCGAATTACATCATCCCCGGCATGCCGCCCATGCCGCCCATGCCACCCATGCCACCCATGCCACCCATGCCGCCCCCGCCGTGATCGTGGTCGTGGTGATCGCCGCCCGGCTTCTTCGGTTCGGGGATGTCCGCGATCATGCACTCAGTGGTGAGCAGCAGGCACGCGACGCTCGCCCCGTGTTGGAGCGCGCTGCGGGTGACTTTGACTGGGTCGATGACACCCGCGGCGCGGAGGTCTTCGTACTTGTCGGTGTCGGCGTTGTAACCGTAGTTCTTGTCCTTGCCCTTGAGGATGTGCGACACGACCACGGTGCCGTCCTTACCGGCGTTCTCCGCGATCAGCCGGCACGGCATCTCAAGCGCGCGGAAGAGAACGCGGGCGCCTTCGCCTTCGTCGCCTTCGAGTTTGGTCTTTTCGAGCGGCTTGCGGGCGTAGAGAAGGGCCACGCCGCCACCGGGAACGATGCCCTCGGCGATGGCCGCGCGGGTCGCGTGCAGGCTGTCTTCGTACAGCGCCTTGCGTTCCTTCATCGCGGTCTCGGTCGCACCGCCGACCTTCAGTTGCGCCACGCCGCCGGCGAGCTTCGCGAGCCGCTCTTGCAACTTCTCGCGGTCGTACTCGCTCTCGGTCTTCTCGATCTCCTTGCGGATCGACTCAGCGCGACCCTCGACCTCGCTCTTCTTGCCCTTACCTTCGGTAACGGTCGTGTTCTCGGCGTCGATCTTTACCTTCTTGGCGCGGCCGAGGTATTCCAGCACGGTCAGGGTCGGCGCCCCGCCCTTCGCGCCCGGCGTGGTCGCGTCGAGTTGCACGGCGAGGTCTTTGAAGATCGCCTTGCCGCCGGTGAGAACCGCGATGTCTTCGAGCATGGCCTTGCGGCGGTCGCCGTAGCCGGGCGCCTTCACCGCGCACACCTGCACGACGCCCTTAAGCTTGTTCAGCACCAGACCCGCGAGCGCGTCGCCTTCGATGTCCTCGGCGATGATGAGCAGTTGCGCCTTCTCCTTGGCCGACCATTCGAGAAGGGGAATGATCGTCTTGAGGCTGCTAATCTTCTCTTCGTAGATGAGGATGTACGGGTTCTCGAACTCGCACGTCACCGTTTCCGGGTTCGTGACGAAGTGCGGTGAGAGGTAGCCGCGGTCGAACTGCATGCCCTGAACCACGACGACCTGCGTGTCGGCGGTCTTGCCCTCTTCGATGGTGATGACGCCGTTGGCGGCGCCGACCATCTTCATGGCTTCGGCAAGTTTCTTGCCGATCTCGCGGTCGTTGTTGGCCGCGATGCTGGCGACTTCGGTGATCGCCTTGTTGTCCTTCGGATCGATAGGTTCGGCGATCTTGTGGAGTTCGTCAACGACCTTATCGACGCCCTTCTGGATGCCGCGAACGATCGCCATCGGGTCGTGCCCGCCGGCGACGCTCTTCAGCCCTTCGCGGAAGATGAACTCGGCGAGCACGGTCGCGGTGGTGGTGCCGTCGCCGGCAACGTCGGAGGTCTTGCTCGCGGCCTCTTTAACGAGTTGCGCGCCCATGTTCTCGAACGGGTCTTTCAGTTCGATGTCTTCGGCGACGGTGACGCCGTCCTTGGTGATGTTCGGCGATCCCCAACCCTTATCGAGGATGGCGTTGCGACCGCGCGGCCCGAGCGTGGAGCGAACGGCTCGGGCGAGTTTGCTGGCGCCCGCGAGGAGTTTCTGGCGCGCGTCATCGGCGTAGGAAAGTTGCTTGGCTGACATCGTTGGCTATCGCCTCGAGGGAACGATTGGGAATATCGTTTTCGCGGTTCACATGCAACGAGCGTGCCGCGAAACGGCCGTGCCGTAACTCGCTACGGTTAAATCATTTGGCGAAGTATGATTGTAGGCAGGAACGGCTCGCGGTGTCAGAGTGGCAGGAACGGCGTGCGGACCGAAACGCGAAATGGCAGGCGGAACGGACTACTTCACCTTCGAGACCGGTTGATCTGGATGCGCCGGGTTGGGGACGAGTCGCCGGTTCGAGCAATCGGCGCGGAGGTCGAGCTTTTCAAGTATGGTCTGGCCGATCAGCACCTCGTCGCCTGGGACAAGCGATTCTTCGAGGGTATCGCGACCGAGGATGTCGAACATGACCGGACCTGTAACCAGGGGCGTAAATCCTGGAACGCGATCCTGGTTCCAAACGCGGACATCGCTTAACATGTCTCCACCCGCCCCGTTAAGGAGCCACTCCCTATGTCCCGCGTTCGTACCGCCGCGTTCGTTCTCACCCTCGCCGCCGTCGTCGGCATCGCGCTCGTCGGCAACTCCGCGCCGGAGACGACCGGCGGCAAGATGAAGATCGCGACCGACGCGTTCCTCACGTCGCTGACACCGGAACTGAAGAAGAAGGCCAGTTTCGACTTCAACGACAAGCACCGCCAAGCGTGGTTCTTCACGCCGCAGCAGGACAAGGAAAAGAAGTTCACGCGCAAAGGCGCGCGCCTCGAAGAGATGACCGCGGACCAGAAGAAAGCCGCGATGGAACTGCTCAAAACCGGGCTTTCCGCGAAGGGCTACGAGCAGGCCACCACGATCATCGGCCTAGAAAACCTGCTGCTGGAACTGGAAGGGCCGAAGGGCGCGATGACGCGTAACAACGGTTGGTACTTCGTGAGCGTATTCGGCGAACCGTCGAACACCGGGAAGTGGGGCTGGCGGTTCGAGGGGCACCACCTGTCGGTGAACTACACGCTGGACAAGGGCGAAGTGGTGGCTGGCGCGCCGATGCTGTTCGCGACCAACCCGGCGGAGGTGAAGGACGGGGCGAAGAAAGGTCTGCGCCCGCTGCCGGAAATCGAGGACCACGTTCGCGCGCTCATCGCGTCGCTGAAGGAAGACCAGGACAAACTCGCGAAACAGCCGAAGGCGTTCCCCGAAATCAAGGAAGGCCAGGCGAAGGCGGACGTGGGCGCGCCGGTGGGCATCACCGCGGACAAACTCACCGCAGACCAGAAGGTCACGCTCGTGAAGTTGTTGGAAGCCTACGCGGGCCGGATGCCGGAAGAACTCGCGGCGGGCGAGATGAAGCGGGTGAAGGCGACGGCCGACGCGAAGTTGTACTTCGCCTACAGCGGCACCGCGAAGCCGGGCGAGGGGTACACGTATCGCGTGCAGGGACCGGAGTTCGTGGTGGAGTTCCTGAACGTGCAGGCGGACGCCGCGAAGAACCCGGCCAACCACATTCACAGTGCCTGGCGCCGGTTGCCCATCGACTTTGGTCTGAGCGAGTAGGGCCTACTGGTTGGAGGTAGGTTTAGCGTTCGACCCGGAGGGGCGTTGCTTTCCGGAAGAAAGCAACGCCCCTCCGGGTCGAACGCTCGAGCGCTTTCAGAAAATTCGTAGCGGAGCCGCGACCATCAGGGAGCGTGTAAACGTTCGGTCCCTGACGGTCGCGGCTCGGACCAGACGCTACGCATTCACTGAAAGTGTTCTATACGGCTCAGTTGAGAGGACAGGCTCCAACTTCACTTCTTGGGCGGCGCCGGCGATGGAGTCGGCGCCTTCAGTTGTTCCAACACTGCTTTTGCCGTGAGTACCTCGGCAGTGGCTACGTCCAGCGCGGCTTTCGCTGGCGCGACGGCGGCGTTTGCGGCATCCGCCACAGCCTTCACTGGCGCGACCGCAGCGGTCGCCGGCGCGACCATCGGTGTGAGCGCCGCCACCGTCTTCTGGTTCGCCACGACCATCGCCATCGCGTCGGTATACACCTTCGTCTGGGTCGTGAACTTCAACGACGCGGTCAACTGAGCAGCGTTCGCGTCGAGCGCTGCCTTCTTCGCGGCGACGAGTTCGGCGTTAAGCCCCACAAGTGCGTCGGCTTTCTTCTTGGACTGCGCCGCGAGTTCGGCGTTTGTCGGTTCCTTCGTCGCGGCGTCCGCGATGGACTTCGCCGCGACCATCTCCGCGGCGACCACCGCTTCCAGCGCTCGTTGCTTATTCCCAGCCAGGCCCGTCAGCGCCGCGACCTTATCCACTTCGACCTTCGCCGCGTCCATCAGCGGCTTCGCGGCGTTCGCGGCAGCGGTGAAATCGGCCACGGCCTTGTTCGCGGCGGCGAGGTCCGCGTTGATCTTGTTCATGTTCGCAACGGCCGCGTTGTAAGCATCCGTCGTCTGCTTCGCCTTGAGTGCCGCTGCGTCGAACGCGGCCTGCATCGGGGTGATCTTCGCGGTTGCTACAGCGAGCGCGGCCTCCGCGACCTTCAGACGTTGCGCCACCGGAAGCGGGTTCGCGTCGAACGTGGCGGCTACCTTCGCATCGACAGCGTTCCACGTCTTCACCACACCGGACCAGTCGCCCGCGATCACGCGCGCGTTGTCGTGCGTGACCGCGACCTTCAACCCCAAGTCCGGGAACGCCTCGAAGGTCTTCAGCGCGGTGCCGTTCTGATCCCAGAACTTCGTGACCTTGTCGCGGCCGGTGCTGGCGAGTTTGCCGTCATGCGTGAACCGCACGCTCGCGGCGCCACCGCCGTGCGCGGCCCACGTCTTGATCTGGCTGCCGTTCTCCATCTCCCACAACCGCACGCTCGCGTCCTCGCTGCACGTCGCGAGGACGTTGGAATCATCGCGCCACGACACATCGGTAATCATCGCGGTGTGTCCGCGAAGGTTGAAGAACTCGCGTCCCGTGAACGCTTCCCACACGAACGCACCACCGTTGCGGTCGCCGGTCGCGAGCAGCACACCGTCGGCGCTGTACTCGACCGCCGTCACCCAGTCGGTGTGTTTCTTGATCTCACGAATCACCTTGCCGTCGGTGGTCGAGTAGATGCGCACCAACTTGGAGGGACTACCGACCGCGATCTGTGTCTGGTCCGCGGAGATGTCCGCCGCGAGGATCGCGTCGTTCTCAATACCGACTTCGATTACCTTCTCACCGGTCTCGACCTTGTACAACACCGCCTTGCCGGATGAACCGCCCTTCCCGCCCGCGACGAGAATGAACCGCGCGTTGCGCGAAAACTTGATGCTGTTGATTTGGCCGTGTTCAAAGGGAATGAAGCCGACCAGTGCGCCGGTGTCGGTGTTGTAGAGGATGACTTGTTTCTGCCCGCCGATGGCGACGAGCGGCGCCCAGGGGCTTGTCGCCATCGCGAGGATCGCGCCCGGTCGGCGCGCGGTCACGATCGGATCGAGCTTCAACTTGCCAATCGCGGGCATCGGCGGCGGACCTTCCGGGCGACCCTTCACAACGGACTTCAGCCCGATATCAACGCTGGGCATTGGCGTGACACCGACCTTGCTCCCGGCGTTTTCGCGAGCGCCTTGCTCGACCCACAACTTGATAATCGCGATCTGCGCGTCGGGCAGCTTATTGCCTTCGGGCGGCATCTTCGGCTGCTCGATTTGCGCCGAGAGCGTGTAGATGTGTGACTTCATCGGATCGCCCGGCTTCACGACCACACCTGCCGACCCGCCTTTCTGCATTGAAGCGTAGGAGGCGAGGTTGAGGTCGCCTTTCTGCTTGTCGTTGCTGTGGCAGGTGATGCAGTGCTGCTTGACGATAGGCAGCACATCGTCGTCGTAGGTCGGGTTCTTCGCGTCCGCGAGGACGCTCGACCCACCAGCGAGAAGCGCCACGGACGCGCAGAGAAAAGCCAATTGCCGCATATCAGGAAGCCTCAACAATGTTGTTCGTCGTGTGAAGAGCGGTTCCGTCCGTTTAGCGTTCGCCCCGTAGGGGCGTGAGTCACTGCGCCCCTACGGGGCGAACGCTAAACGGACGGAACCAAAAGAATCAGGACGCACCGCCTTGCGCTCAGATCGTCTCGTAGCTCCACTTCTTCCGTTGTTCGCGAGCGACCAGGGCGTTCGCCTCCTTGTCGCCGACGAACTCTTCCTTCGCCGGATCCCACTTCAGCTTCCGGCCGAGCTGGACCGCGATCCCGGCCAGGTGGCACACGCTCGCCGACCGGTGCCCGACCTCCGCGTTGCAGATCGGCGCCTTGCGCGACTTCACCGAGTCGAAGAAGTTCCCCATGTGGTCGTTGCTCACCGGCAACCGCACGTCCTTCTCGCCGAACTTGTCGTTGAGGATTTCGGGCTTGCTCGCCTCGATCTTGCCGCGAGTGACGAACAGCCAGCCGTCGGCGCCCTCGAACTTGACGCCGTGCGGCATCTCGCCTGGCTTGCCCTTCGC
Organism: Singulisphaera sp. GP187; assembly: GCA_945905925.1. Classification (GTDB taxonomy): domain Bacteria; phylum Planctomycetota; class Planctomycetia; order Gemmatales; family Gemmataceae; genus Gemmata. Next base: position 8,369 of record CAMDQN010000066.1, on the reverse strand, counting down.
CGCACCCCCAGTCACGGTGTTCGCGGTCGTGCTGATGCACTTGTGAACCACGCCGTTCGCGTAGGTGAAGGTGGCCTCATACGCGGCTGGTGCGGTGTAACCGCCGGCGACCGGTTTCAGCAGCAACTTCCCCTCGACGCTCTCCGGGCCGCTCTCGGACCCGATGCCCCACAGCGCGATGTCGTTGTGGTGAGCGCCCCAGTCGGTCAGCGTGCCGCCGCTGTACTCGCTCCAGTAGCGGAAGCTGAAGTGGCACCGTTCTGGCACGTACTCGGTCTCCACGGTCGGGCCTTGCCAGGTGTCCCAGTCGAGTTCCTTCGGCACCGGGGCGGGCTTGAACGGCCCCGCGTTTAAGCCCTGCGGGAGTACCGTCGTCACGGTCGCGAGCTTCCCGAGACGACCGTTGCGGACGATCTCGCACGCGAGCCGGAACCGAGCGTCGCTCCGCTGCTGGCTGCCCGTTTGAAGCACGCGCTTGTGCTGCTTCACGGCAGCGACGACGCGCTTACCCTCGTCGATGGTGAGCGTGAGCGGCTTCTCGCTATACACGTCCTTGCCGGCCTTCAGTGCGGCCAGGTTGACGAGCGTGTGCCAGTGGTCCGGGGTGCCGTTGATGACGACCGCGACGTCTTTCTCGGCGTCCAGCAACTTGCGGAAGTCGGAGTAGGTCTTCGCCCCGTCGAACTGTTTCGACGCCTGGGCCACGCGGCTCGAATCCACGTCGCAGACGGCAACGATGGTGCCGAACCGCTTGGCGTTGTTGGCGTCGCCCCGGCCCATGCCGCCGCACCCGATGAGCGCGATCTTGGGCTTGTCCTCGGCCTTCTTCGGTGGCTCCTCTGCGGCGAGGAGTTCCGCGCCGAACCACGCGGGCAGGCCGGCTGCCACGACAGATTTCAGGGCATCGCGCCGATTCAGGGGAAGGTCCAGCATGAGCAGAACTCCTTGATGGGTTCGCAAGCCGCACCATTGCAATGATGCGGCTTATGGGTGGCGCGGTGGTCGTGGGCAACTCTAGTGGTTGAACATGAACTCTCGCGAATTCATCACCGCCCAGAACACATCTTCGATCGCCTGCTTCTTGTCCTTTGATGCGTCCACAAGTGCGAGCAGCGTCTTCAACTCTTCAGGCTTCGGAGATCGCGTTAAGCAGCGGACGTAAATCTGTTCGATGATCTGCGCCGATGTCTTTTTCTCCTGAAGCATCTTGCCCACCAGGTTCCCCTGCGCGATCTTCGGTTCCACGGTGCCGCCGTTCAGCAGGTGAAGGCTCTGCGACAGTGTCGGTTCGAGTCGCACCTCGCACGAACAGACCGTGTCGCGGGTCGGGCGGCCGAAGGTCGTGAGGAAGTACGTGCTCACGCCGCCATCCGCGATCTGCACCGCACGCGCGCCCAGTGGCAAGCCCTGGAACTTGTTCTTCGTGTCGGTCACCTGCGTGATAACGTCGAGCATCGTCTCCGCGCGGATGCGGCGGATCGGGCCTCGCGCGAAGTTCCGCGTGTCCGATTCATTCGTCTTGGTGGGTTGCGTGCTGCGCTGGTACGTCTGCGACGTGCAAATGTCGCGCACCAGTTTCTTGAAGTCGTACTTGTAGCCGGTGAACTTCTTCCCCAACTCGTCGAGCAGTTCTTGATTGCTGGCGGGGTTCGAGATGCGCACGTCGTCCATCTCGTTGATGATGCCCTGGCCGAAGAAGTGGCCCCACACCATGTTCGAGAGGTTCTTCGCGAAGTACGGGTTGTCGGCGCTCGCGAGCCAGTTCGCGACCACCGTGCGGCGGTCCTTACCGGCCACGTCCGCGGGTGCCGTGCCGCCGAGGAACTTCGCGGGCATCGGGCGGTTGCGCACCGGGTGAGCCACTTCCCCGCCGCCCGAGTTGAACACCACCAGTTCGCGAGCGTCGTCGGTGTTCTTACGACCGATTTGCGTGAAGAAGCTCGCGAAGCCGTAGTAATCATCCTGCGTCCAGCGGTCGAACGGGTGGTTGTGGCACTGCGCACACTGAATGCGCATACCCATGAACACCTGGGCGACGTTCTCCGTCACCTTCAGCACGTCGCGTTCGAGTTGATAGTAGTTGGTCGGCGGGTTCTTGAACGTGCCGCCGTTTGCGCCGAGCAGTTCCTTCACCCACACGTCGGTGGGCACGTTGTTCGCGATCTTCTCTTGCAGCCACCCGTAGTAGAGCAGCATCGCCTTATACGAGACCTGATTGCTCGAACGAATCTGGAGCAACTCGGCCCACTTCAGCACCCACAACTCCGCGAACTCCTTGCGGTCGAGCAGTTCGTCCACGAGGTGTTCGCGCTTGGTCGCGAGCGTGGACACCATGAACCTGGCATATTCTTCGGGCGAGGGTAAGACGCCGATGATGTCGAGATACACGCGGCGCACGAAGGTCGCGTCATCGCAGATGCCGCTCGGCTCGATGCGGAGCTTCTTCAGTTTGTTGTTGACGCCTGTGTCGATGTAGTTCGTTTCGGTGGTCGCGGGCCAGGCGAATTTCAGGTCTTTGGGCAGCGTGATGAACGGCACGCCGATGGTGAACGTGTGGAACCTCGCCATGACGAACGCTTCGCCGCGCTCGCCGGCGGTTACAATCCCGTCGCCATCAAACTTCGCGGCGTTGTCGTTGTTGCTGAGGAAGAGCGCGAGTGAGGTCACGTCGCGGTCGGTCCCATCGCTGTACTTAGCGCGCACCACGATGCGCTGCTTCTCGCCCTTACCGTCGAGCACTGCGGATGGCGGGAACACTTCCATGCTGACCGGAAGCGAGACCGTCGCGGCGTCCATCGGCGCATCGGCTTCAAGCCACCGCATGAGCGACTGATAGTACTCGTCCCCTTCCTTGATCTTCGCGCCACCGGTGTGCGCGACCTTGCCGGTCGCCTTCTCGACAAGCGTGCTTTCGGCGGGCAGCGCGAGGTTGATGCGCCGACCGTTCATCTCGCGCGTGAGCCGGTAGTGGTCGCCTTCGGGGTCGAACCCGAACAGCGACAGCCGGAATCCGTCCTTGCCGCGAGCCGCCCCGTGGCACCCGCCGACGTTGCACCCGGCGCGCAGGAACACCGGCATCACGTCCTGCTTGAAGGAGATCGCGCGATCGACCTTTGCCCCCACGACCTTTACCGGCACCTTGACGGTTTGGCCGTTGAGCGCGACGATCATTTCAGTGGCGCCGTCCGCGACCGGCAGCACGTAGAACTTGTCGAGCTTCACGAGCGCGGGGTTCGCGAACGTGACCTGCGCCTGTGCGGTCACGTCGCGGGTGATGCCGTCGGGCTGAGTGAGTTGGACCACGAACGATTGCCGGTCGCGGCTCGTTTCGAGGTTGATGTCCGGCGGGTACACGGCGATCGTCTGTGCGTGAATGTCACCGCAGAGAACGCCGACGGCGCAGAGCGAGAGCAGGTAAGCAGATCGCATATCGGGAAGCCTCATACGGTGGGTCGTCAGTTGGAACCGCCGTTTTCGGGCGTTCGGTCCATCCAGGCGTCGGGTTCGCGGCTGCTGTGGTACACGCTCGCAACCCAAACGTGATCGTCGTACTCGTGGTAGAAAATCAGGTACGGGAACCGCTTGTCCACGACGCATTTCCGGTAGCCGTTCCGGTAAGGTGAAACGGCTTTCGGCTGGCGCTCGATGCGGGCGATTGCTTCTTCCACGACGTCCGCAAACTCGTCGCCCAAGCCGTCGCGTGCGTCGTTATAGAAGGTGACCGCTTCACGGATTTCCGCCCGCGCCAGCGAGTGGAGGCGTGCTGGCTTCATTGTCGCTTCTCCCGCAACTCGCGGAAGAAATCAGAAGCAAGAATACCGGGGTCGGCACCGCTCTCGTGTTCAGCGCGGCGGCGGTCGAGTTCCGCGTCGAACTCGGGTGTTCCCACAACAAACTTGCTGGGTGGGCTGGGCAGCGAGGCAATCAAGGCGTCCATCAACACCAACCGGTCGGCGACCGAAAGGGCGAGGAGCGTCGGGAGCAGTTGGGTCGCGGCTTCGCTCATGAGTGTCCTCCGTGTCGAAAGGGCGAACGCCCCCATCATATCACGGCTTCTTCGGCTCTTCCTTCTTGGGCGCGGGCGTCGTTCCGCTGGCCGCGGCTTTCTCGCGATCTTCTGCCTCCTTGCGGAGTTGTTCGAGGCGCGTCAACCGCTTCTCGGGTGTTTTCGGGTCCGGCGGCTTCGGCGTGACCGGCGTCATCGGGTTCGGCGTGGGTGGCACCACCGCGACCTTCGGCGGCAGCGGCACGTCGATCCGTAACTGCGTGTTGCCCGTGCTTCCGGTAATCAGTTCGCCGCCTCTGTCGATGACGACTTGCGCGAAGATGTTGTGCTGACCGACCGGGCTGGTCTTGTCCGCGACGATCGGGAACGCGATCTCCTTCGTGTCCTTCGTCACTTCCACCACCTGCGTCGTGACCTTCGCGGGCAAGCCGTAGATCGTTACTTTCGCTTTGCCCTCGAACGGGGTCGTCACCGCGACCTTGCAGAACATTTGCGTCTGCGCGCCCTGCTCAACCGCGGGGCGTTCCATCGTGAGCGTGACGATAGGTGCGACCACTTCGAGCGTGAACAGTTGGCTCGACGTCCACACGGGGCCGGTGCCCGCGTCGGCCACCGCGTTCACAACGGTCTTCCACTTGCGCGGCGAGGCGCCGCCGGCCGCATTCATGGGAAGCACGCACTCGGTCGCGCCTTCAGGGATAACCGCGGAACTCTGGATGCTCAACCCCGGCGGGGTCCACAGCGGGGACACCGTGATCGCGCCCTTGAAGCCTTCCGCGCGCTTCGCGACGACTCGCAGGTTGTGTGCGCCGTTCTGCACGAGCGGAACCTTTGGCTCAATCACCTCGATCGAGTACGGTGCCGCCTCGCCCACCGCGATCGCGGTGCGGTCGATGGCGTGCCGCGTGTACACGGTTTGCCCCGGCGCGCCGACGACGAACGCGGGGTCGAACGCGGTGCGATACGGCACCTTAACGGCTGGGTCGGCGTGGATCGCGGTGATCGCGGTGAGGTGACCACTTGTGGGCGCGTCCGGCTTCGCGTCGAACACCACGGGAATCACGTTCAAGCCGGCTTCCATCTGCTCCGCGGTGAGCGTCACGCCGGGCGGCAACTTCTCGACGCCGACATTCAGCGGGCCGCCGACTTCGGCGCGGTTCGCGATGAGCAGCGACGCGTACCGGCCGCCCTTCGGCACAGTGATCGCCTGCCGCTCCTGGCTCGCCGGGTTGTTGTTGTCCACGCGCGGGATCGTCGTCGTGATCGAGGCTGCGACCGTCGTGAGTTCGACGCGGTAGAAGTAATCCGGGCCGCCCTTCTTCAAGTGATCTTGAACCCAGAGCGTGTAATCGCCGTCAGCCGGGACTGTGAAGCGGAAGTAGCTGTCCGGGCCACCGCTGTCGTCGTTGCCGGCAATCGCGGCGCCGGTTGCGTTGCCAACGTACAACACCGGGTCGAGCTGCGAGCCAAGTTGCCGGGCGTAGCAGCGAGCATCGAACACTTGCCCCTTCTTCGCGCTGAACTTGAAGTAATCGACCTCGTCCGTCTTCGCAATGATGCCGTTGAACGCCCCCGGTGCAGCGCCCGGTGTCGCGCCTGCGACCGCGTTGTTCGCGCCAACTTCGATTGCGTTCGGCACGTCCACTACTCGGAACTTGAAGCCCGTCGGCGAGACGCCTTCGGGCGTCTGACAGTGCAGACGCCAGTTGTTGTCCTCGGTCGCGGGGAGCTTCACTTTCTGCTTGATAGGCCCGGCCGGGTCGCCGATGAACGTGACTTCAAGCTCTTCGCCCGGCTTGCCGCCCGCAGGCACAACAGCGGTCGGCCTGGGGAAGTTGCCGATGTGGAGCCGGTACTGGCACGCGCCGTTGCCGCCATAGGCGCTCTCGCGAATCTGGACGATGTACTTGCCGTCAGCCGGAATCACGACGGAACAGCCACCGTCCTGCGCGCTCAGCGCCGAGTCGTCGCCGGTTGCGAGTTCAAACCGCTTGCTGTCGAGGATCGCGACGTAGGGATCGAAGAACGTGATGCCCAACCGCATCGCTTCGACCTCGACCGACAGGCGTTGGCCCTTCTTGCACTCGACGACGAAGTAGTCTTGGTCTTCGGCCGCAACGACACCGTGAACGGTCACGTTGAGCGCGATCGGTTGCGGCTTGTCGAACTCGCTGTTCGGCTCGACCTCTTCCACAACGGGAAGAGCGCCGACCCAGAACGTGCGGACTTCCGAGATGCCGGTCGCGGTGCGAACGCGGAACGCGTGTTCGCCGAGGCGACAGTCCGGCGCGATCGCGACCGTGACCTTCAGCGAGGCCGCGTTCACCACTTCGAGTTTCTTGACGGTGATACCGGGGTAGTAGACGAGCACTTCCTGTGCATCGGCGAGGCGCCCGCCGGAGAACGTGAGCACGGCTTCGGTGCCGCGCTGCGCGCCGCGTGGCTGGATCGAGCCGAGCGAAGGAGAGGCGGAGAACGATTCGCCGCAGAGAACGCAGAGAACGCAGAGAGAAAGCAGGAAGCGCATCGCGGGTGTCTCGAAGGTGCGCAGGCGGTTTGGGTATTGCCCTCTCCCCTTTGCGGGAGAGGATGGCGAGGCTTTGCGAGCCAGGCGAGGGCGCTGAGCAACACGAGGAACCGCGAAGCTGTTTTCCCGCGCGAAGGCTCACCCCTCACCCGCCGGCGAAGCGCCGGCACCCTCTCCCGCAAAGGGGAGAGGGAAAAGAAAAACACATTACGCGAGCAACTCTTTCCGCGTCTTGCCTTCGCGGACGATGTCGATGGGCCGGTCGCCGGGCGACATCAGCTTCTTGTCCGCGTCGATGCCCAGGCAGTTGTAAACGGTGTGCGCCAAGTCTTCCACCGTCAGCCCGTCCTCGTCGGGTTCGCTCGCGGTCGCGTCCGACTTGCCGTAGATCAAACCCTTCTTGATACCGCCACCGGCCAGCACCACGCTGAACACTTTCGGCCAGTGGTCGCGGCCCGCGGTCGCGTTGATCTTCGGCGTGCGCCCGAACTCGCTCGACACCATGATCAGCGTGCTGTCGAACAAGCCGCGCTGCTTCAGGTCGGTGATGAGTGTCGCGAAAGCCTGGTCGAACTGCGGGAGCTGGTTCTTCGTGCCCGCGGCGATACCGCCGTGCAAGTCCCAGCCGCCGTAGGTCAGCGTGACGAACCGCACGCCGCCTTCGACCAACCGACGCGCCATCAGCATCCGCTGACCAGCGGCGTTGCGGCCGTACCCGTCGCGAACCTTCGCGTCTTCCTTGTTGATGTCGAACGCTTCGCGCGCCTTCTCGCTGCTGATGAGGCCGTAGGCGCGCTGGTAGAACGTGTCCATCGCGTCGAGGTTGTCCGATTTCTCCTTGCCGGCGAAGTGCCCGTTCACCGCGTCGAGCATGGTGCGCCGGGTGGCGAACCGATCCGGGGTGACGCTACCGGGCAGCGCGAGGTCTTGCACGCGGAACCCACCGTTGGCCGGGTCGCTGCCGAGGCTGAACGGCGCGAACGACGACGACAGGTAACCGCTACCCGCGTCGTTGGCCGGCATGGTCGGCACCGCGACGTAGGGCGGCAGGTTGTTCCGCACACCGAGTTCGTGGCTGACGACACTGCCGATGCTGGGGAACTTGAGAGCCGGCGAGGGCCGGTAACCGGTGAACATGTTGTGCGTGCCGCGTTCGTGTGCGGCTTCACCGTGTGTCATCGCGCGACAGACGGCGATTTCGTTCGCGAGGTCCGCGGTCTTCGTGAGGCATTCATTGAAGACTTCGCCTTCGATCTTGGTCTTCACGGTGCCCATTTGTCCGCGATACTCGATCGGCGCGAACGGCTTCGGATCCCAGCTCTCCTGGTGGGCCGAACCGCCCGGCAGGAAGATGTGGATGCACGCTTCAGCCTTCGGCTTCTTCTTGCCGGCCGGCTCCGCGGCTTGCAGTCGCATGTACTGATCGAGCGTGAGGCCGAGGGCACCGATCGCCCCGACGTGCAGGAAGTTGCGGCGGTTGAGCGGCGAGCCAAAGCAACGAGACAACAGATTCATCGGCAGGACTCCTGTCGAGCAAAGGGCGTGAATTTTGGGAGGCAGGGGTCAGTGTGTCAGGGCGGCGGAACGCGGGCGGTGCGGAGGGCAGCGCGAAGAACTATCGTGGCAGCGACATTCTCGCACGTAGAAGATAGTCGGCAGGAAGAACCACGTCAATTCAATCCTCGTCGTCTTGAGGTTCTTGCGCGTTCCGGGCGTGGCTGGAATCGTAGGTGTTGGTGCGGATCGCAAAATCGTGTTACCCCCGTCTTCTTGGCGTTCAAGCGGTTTATCTCGTCTCGTCGATGATATTTCGTGATTTCTACCCCAGTCCCTCGG
>CAMDQN010000065.1 GCA_945905925.1 Singulisphaera sp. GP187 | reverse complement strand
CTTCAGGCCGGCGATATTCTGTTTGGTCGGAGCGGGTTTGGGTTGGCGTGGCATCGTGGCGAGAAGGATCGGGTGCCAATTTTGCGGACGGAGACGTCCGACCGCACACAACCCGACAAAGGCGCAAATCCCGTGCCGAACACTATTGCTTATATCTCCCAAATTACCCATTCATCAGGCGCAAGGTCTCGCTGTTTGCACATACGCTTTGTGTGTCGCGGCGCCCGCGGAATCCGCCCACATCAGCCAAACTTCCCGGCTCGCACGGTCGATACTCCCGGTGCCTGCCGCTGGACGAGGTTCAACCCATGCCCGCGCCTCTGGATCGACTCGTTGATGCGCTCGCGGACACCGGCATGACCCGGTTCTTCCGGCGCATGTTCGACGAGTACCCCGACCTGCTGATGAAGGACCAAACCGTCGAAGCCGTCAGACCCAATCGGACCTTCAAACTTGGCGGCAAATGGGTGACGAACTTTGGCTCCGACAGCTTTCTCGGTCTCGACCAAGACCCGCGCGTGATCGCGGCCATCGAGCGCGGCGTGCGAACGTGGGGGTCGCACAACGGCAGCTCTCGCGCGTTCGCGTCCGTTGAGCCGAACGTGCGCGCCGAACGCAAAATCGCCGAATGGCTCGGGACTGAAGCCTCGCTCATTTATCCCTCAGTCACGCTCGCGAACGTCGGCGCACTGCCCGGTTTGGTCACGCGGCGCGACGTTCTCGTCACGGACCAGTTCGCGCACAACTCCATCGACGAGGGATTGAAACTCGCGAAGGCACGCGGCGTCCGCACCGCGAAGTTCACCCACAACTGCCCTGACTCACTCGAAGAAACTCTGCGTGGGCTGCGACCGTTTCGGCACGCGGTGATCGCGGTGGATGGCGTGTACAGCATGAGCGGGCACTTGCCGCCGCTCGCGGAGTTTCAGCGCATCGCGAAGTCGCACAACGGCTGCCTGTACGTCGATGACGCGCACGCGAGCGGCGTTCTGGGCGAACACGGGCGCGGCACCGTGCGCGAGGCCCTCGGCAGTTACGACAACGTGCTGACCATTGGCTCGCTCTCAAAAGGCTTCTCGTGCCTCGGCGGGTTCGTCGCGGGGACACAGAACGCCATCGACGTACTGAAACTGCGTTCCAACTCGCTCATCTTCGGCGGGCCGGTTCCGCCGCCGTATCTCGAAGCGGTGTGTGCAGTCGTGGATATCCTGATGTCGGCTGAATACCCGGCACTGCGGGCGAAACTCGACCTAAACGTGCGTCGTCTCACTGAGGGGGCTCGCCGGTTGGGGCTTGCCGTGATGGGTGGTTTGGTGCCGATCGTGTCCGTGCTGGTGGGTGCGGAAGAGGCGACCCTGAAGGCCGGGAAGTTCCTGTACGAGAGCGGCTACTACGTGCAGTCGGTGGTGTTCCCCGCAGTGCCGCATGGCGCCGGCGTTCTGCGGATGCAGGTGAACGCGAACCACGCGCCCGAACAGATCGACGGGTTGCTCGACGTGCTGTCCGCTCTCAAGGACTCGACCCCAATGCCGGAACCGGCGGCGATCGCGGCCTTGGTAGCAGCTTGATGTAGGGTGGGTCGAGGCTCGGCCTTGCGAGCCGAAGGCCCACCATTCCACGTTAACGGCTGTGGTGGGCCTTCGCCGCAAAGCCGGCTCGACCCACCCTACAAAACATGCACTGGCTCTACCTCATCGCCGCGGGCTTCTTCGAGTGCGGGTTCACAACCTGCCTGAAACTCTCCGACGGTCTGACTAAGATCGGCTGGGCGGTAGCGTTCGTGCTGTTGTCGATGGTCAGTTTCGGGCTGCTCACGCTCGCGGCGCAGAAGATCTCACTGGGCACCGCCTACGCAGTGTGGACCGGCATCGGCGCGGCCGGCACCGCGATCATCGGGATCATCTGGTTCAAAGACCCGGCTACGTTCTGGCGGCTCTTCTTCCTGACGGGGCTAATCGCCTGCTTGATCGGGCTGAAACTCGCGTCGCCGGAAAAGGAATGACGAAGACAAAACGAAGAGCATCTCACGCAAAGGCGCAGAGACGCAAAGAAGACAAGAGAAAAGACTGTTCTTCAAAGAACTCTGCTCTTCATGTCTTCTTTGCGTCTCTGCGCCTTTGCGTGGGATGCTCTTCGTTTTGTCTTCGTTACATCTCGTCGCTGAAGACGCGGTCGAAGTCGCCGACACCGGCGCGCATCGCGAGCTGGCGGAAGTCGCCCGCGAAGTCGTCCGTTGTGTGGTGCAGGTGTTCGGCCTCGGAGATCAGCGGCAGAATCGCCCTTCGCTTCACGCCTTGTGCTCGCAGTACCCTGCGGAACGGCTTCAGGTTCGGCGCGTAGATGTGGAACAGCTTGTGTTCGTCGAATTGCACTTCGATCGGCTTTCGGTCGGCGAGCACCGCGACCCCGGTGCAGCCGTCGTGCGTGAGCAGTTCCTCGAAGTCGCAGAAGTGACTCGCGAGAACTGCCAGGTCGATGTGTTCGCGGCGCAGGTCGGTGTGCCCGTTGGCGCTCGCCCCGTGGCTGCTCTCCAGTACAACGTGAACCACCTCACCGAGCGGTTCGAGCAGCGCCAGGAACGTCTCGAATAAGCGTTCCGCGGAGACAGCCGCCGAGAGCATCGGCAGGCGCAACTTCGCGCGGTGGTCGCGGAAGACCTCCGTGCGGTAGCCCTGACGCGGGCGCACCGGAATCGCGGCCCCCGGACGGATCGCGTCCGTTAGCATGAACGAACCGTAGGCATTAACGGATAAGTGTGCGGCAATCTGGTCAGGGGTCACGGGAACACCTCGCGCGACAACAGGTCATTCGGCCCAAGTCGAGACGGTAATCAGTGGTGTCGCGTCGTGGCGTGCGGCGTCTGGGTGGGTAGCCTGGGTACTCGAACATAGCCCCAATTCGGCGTCGTGGCGTCCTTGCCGGCCAAATAATAGCACGCCACGAGTCCAGAGGGCGCGAAACTGGCGCGAACTCCGGGTGTTCTGGTTAGAGAGCCGGTGTATGATCGGGGCATTGGCACGACGGCACCGGCCCGTTACCAACAGGCCGGCGCGGATTCCGTTGAACCGGTCAAGCCGGTCGGCAACGCGACAAGAAGAGTGAAGGATGGAGTAAGGCGGTTGGGTTCACAGGGCGGAAGCCCTATGAACTCGACGCGGCCACCAACTCGACAGGGAGAGCGGTCATGCGGCACCTCGGCGTACTTCTCGGCTTCGCCGCATTTTGTGCGATGCTCACCACCGATTCGTTCGCGCAACCGCCCAAGCCGAACGACAAGAACATCGTCATCACGCCGAAGAAACCCGGCGGCGACCCAGACCGGTTCGATGAATCAAAGTTCATCGTCATTCGCCCTAACGGAAAAACACCGTCGCTCGTCACGCAGCCGACCACACCGGTCACGCCCACCCAACCGCCGACCGGTCAGCCCACGACCGGCACTCTCGCGGTCCCGCCGCCAGGCACCCCCAAACTCGACGCCGATATGGTGTTCGACCACTGGTTCGTGGCCGCCGTGGATGGTCAGCGAATCGGGTACATTCAGTGGGGCGCGAAGAAGGCAAAGAAAAACGAGCGCGAACTTCTGGTCGGCGTGAAGTATCAGAACTTCACCGTGTCGCGGTTCGGGCAGATCGTGAGTCAGTGGGGCGAAGAATCCACCGTCGAGAACACGACCGGCGAGATTCTCATTACTGGGATGCGGCAGGGACTCGGCAAGGATCAGGCGCTCGTGCTCAGCGGCGTGGTCGAGGGCAGGACGCTGAAAGTCACCGGCGACGGAGCCGCGAAAGGCGCGAGCGACACACCCTGGCCCGAAGGCGTGGTCGGGTGCGCCCGCGAACCGGCTCTCTTCAAGGAGAAGCGGCTCAAGGCCGGCGAATCCTTCGACTACCCCGCGTACATCGGCGTCCTCAATCGCGTCGTGAAGATGACCGTGACGCTCGAAGGTGAAGAATCGCTGGCGCTGTGGCCAAAGGAACCGGCCCGAAAACTGCTCCGCTACGTTTCCAAGATGGAGCCGGTCGGTAACTTCAAACTGCCGCCCGCGACGACCTGGGTAGACGCGGAAACGTTCGAGCCGCTGAAAATGGAGTTCGATTTCCCCGGCTTCGGCGGGAAAGTCACGTTCCTCCGTACCACGAAAGAGTCCGCGACCGTGGCCGTTATTCGGCCAATCGAGCTGTTTAATGCTCAGTCGATCAGGCTGGATCGCGAGATTCCGGGAATACATCGGGGGAGTGCCGTCGTCTACAAGGTATCGGCCCCGAAGGACGACGACATCGGCTCGCTGTTCCCGACCGACGCGCGACAGTCGACGAAGAACCTCGACGCGAAGGCAAAGACCTTCGAGCTGCACGTCCTGGCGGTTCGCGGACCGGTGAAGAACGCGGTGGCGATTCCCGCGCCGGGCAAGGAGTTCACCGCGAGCAACTACTTCATCAACTGGGACAACGACGGCGTGAAAGGCCACGCCGCAGCGGCTGTAAAAGGCTTACCCGCGACCGCAACTGATTGGGACAAGGCCGCCGCCGTCGAGCGGTGGGTCAACCGGAACATGAAGGCGTTCGAGTTCTCACAGGCGATGGCGACGGCCGACAACGTGGCAAAGACGCTGACCGGTGACTGCACCGAATACGCGATGCTCGGGGCCGCGATGTGCCGGGCGGTTGGCGTGCCGTCCCGCACCGTGCTAGGGTTGGTGTACGCCCCCGCGAAAGACGGCAAACCGTACCTCGCGTACCACATGTGGTTCGAGGTGTTCGCGGAAGGGCAGTGGCTCCCGCTCGACGCGACGCTCGGCGGTGGGGGCGTCGGCCCCGGTCACCTGAAGATCGCGGACCACAGTTGGCACGACGAGAAGACCTTCGCCCCGCTGTTGCCCGTGCTACGCGTGCTGTCCGCGAAACCATCCGTGACCGTGGGGTAGGTGAATTTTATGTGTGCGATAGCTTCCCCGTGATCGGCCGTCTATACTCTTGGCACTGCTACTGAACCCGTTCCCCCGGTGTCGCGAAGCGCAAGGTGCGCGACGGGCGTCGTTCCTCCCGCGCGGCCCCCACCCTCAAACCCGCGAGCGATCGCTGATGTTTGTGGTGTCAGTCAGGGTATCGGTATGACGGACCGGGAACCGCACGCCCCGCTCGCTCCCCCAACCCGGTCGCCCGGGCACACGGTCCCGTACCCCGACCACTCTCACGAAGGCAACGGCTTGTTGATGACCGCGACTCTCGCACCACGCCCGACCACACCCGGCACAACTGCCGCGCGGGAAGAGTACCCCGTGACCGCCTCAGACCCCGGCGACCGCGGTCATCAGTGGCTCGCCCGCCTCTTCGCGGGCGACTTCCCGTTCTCCGTTGTTCATCCCGTTCCGCTCCCGGCCGACAACCACACTGCGGCCGAACACAGCGCCGCCACCCGCGCTGCCGGGTGCCGAGACCTGTTCGTGATCCACGCTGACCCCGCCACCGGCGAGCGCGTCATCGTCGACATCGCCCACGTCTCCACCGACCGCGTGTTGGTGCTCTCCCCGGACGCGGACGCGGCGGATCGTATCACCGAGCGGTTGCTCAAGTGTGGCGTGTCGGTCCTTCGCGCACTCGCCGACGACGAGAACCCGGTTCGCCCGTCGCCGGCCGTGAGCAAAGTTACATCAGTCGCGCTGGGTTGCGCCCGCACGGAGCAAGCCCGGCGCGAAGCCGCCACCGAAGTCGCCGCGGCCGAGAACCGGCTCGCCGCGTTCGCCAGTGTGTCGAAGGCACTCGCGCGTTTGGCCGAAGTCAACGAATCGCTGGCGTGCCTGGACGCGGACCTCGCGGAGCGGACCACCCGGCGAGGTCGCATCGAAGCGGACTCGCGAACCGAAACGGACACGCCGTTCGCGCTGGCACTGGCCAAACTTCAAATCGATCACGACGACACAGCCACTCGCATCGCGACCGAACTTCTAACCGCGACCGGGCGACACGCCGAGAAGGACACGGCCCGCGCGCAGGCGAGCCACGCACACGCTGAAGCGGTCCGCAAACCCGGGTTCCTGTCGCGGTTGTTCAGCGCGAAGCCGAAACCCGGCACCGTCGATCCCGCAGACCTCGAGAAACAGGTTCACGCGCTCGAAGCGGAAGTCGTCGCGCTCGCTGGCCAGGTCCGCGAACTGCAAGCGAAGTCGGCCGCGAACAACGCATCGCTCGCGACCGGGTCCGCTGAACTGATCGCGACCGAGGTCGCGGCGCGCCGCGCCGCGAGTGACGCCGCGATCACCGCCACCGAGGACGAACTGACGCGGGCACGGGCCGAAGCCGCGGCGCTCAACCGGGTCATCTGTGTGGCTGTCCCTGGCGAGGATCACGCGGCCGCCGTGCGGAAGTTGACCGCCGCGCGAGAGAAGGTTGCCGAAGTCGCCCGGACCGGGCCGGAAGCCGTCGTTCGCGTGGTCGTTGGCACGCCGGGTAGTTTGAACGCCGACCCGGTGTTCGGGCTTCTCGCGGACTCGCCGCTCTTCGGGGTACTCGTGCTGGACCGCGCCGAAGAGTTGCCCGAAACGCAGTTCGCTCCCCTGGCTCGCCTCGCCAAGCGATGTGTGTTGGTCGGGCACACGCTTCCGCCCGAAGACCCGCGCCCGCAGTTCAACGGCGCCCGTCCTCGCGGCGCACGCCCGACCGACGTGCCGTTCGCGGTCCGCGTCGCGAAGTTGCTCGACTGCGAAACCTGGACCGTCGAGGGCGACCGGCTCGTTTGCCGGCTCACGCACCTGACCTCCGAACAGCACCGCGTGATGACCCGCGAGCCCCTCGCCGACCGGCCCGAGATCGAACTCCGATTCACCGCGTCCGACGGCGACCCCATTGTTGCGGAGATCGCATTCCCGGGCCACACACCCGCACATGTCGCGAAGAGTTTCCTGTTCCACGAACTCGGCGAAGTGCTGTTGCGGCCATGTGGCGAACCCGCCTGGACCCACTCCGACGACGCAATCACGGTTACATGGCCCGCCGCCGATGCGAATTCGGACGCGGCGTGGGTCGATCTGGAAGCCGGCGTGCGTGAGAAGGTGACCGGGAGCGGCCCGTTCGCGTTCACCGCTGCCGTGAGCTTCGATCCCGCCACGGGGTGGAACGCGGAGAAGGCCGCCGCGTGGCTCGAAGCACATCTCCCGGCCCCATCACCGAGCCGGTTCGCGATGTTACCGCGCGATACTACCCGTCCGCTTGGGTGAGGCGATCCGCTCTGCTACAATTCCTCCGCCCCCGCTCTCCCGGAGGTTGCCGTGGCATTCAAACTCGTCGTCTGGGACTTCGACGGCACGCTCGCGGACTCGTTACCGACCGCCATGGGCATCTTCAACCGACTCGCCCCGGAGATGGGTT
The DNA here is from genome assembly GCA_945905925.1 of Singulisphaera sp. GP187. Classification (GTDB taxonomy): domain Bacteria; phylum Planctomycetota; class Planctomycetia; order Gemmatales; family Gemmataceae; genus Gemmata. The sequence goes on along the minus strand of CAMDQN010000065.1, from coordinate 29,620 downwards.
TCAAGCCGATCGAAAACCTGAGCGCGGCCCGCGCGCTGTCCACGCGTCAGTTCCTCAAGCAGCACGGCATCTCGCTCTGGCGCTTACCGCGACTCGTGCGCAAGTACCAGGCAGCGGTAGCGGAAGAAGCCGACCGGTTGAGGTTGGTCGCAGGTTTACCGGAAGTTCTCGCGGTGCTCGCCGGCGCCGGCGTTCGCTTGGGCGTGTTGTCGTCGAACCGCGAGGACAACATCCGGCGGTGCCTGCGCGCCAATGGCGTGGAGCAGCACTTCACGTTCGTGGTCGGCTACCCGCGACTGTTCGGCAAGGGCAAGGCGCTGAAGCGCATCCTCCGCGCCGAGCGGTTGAACCGCGAGGACGTGCTGTACATCGGGGACGAGTCGCGCGACATCGAGGCCGCGAAGAAGGCCGGGGTGAAGATGGCTGCGGTCGCGTGGGGCTTCCACACGGTGGAACTGCTGCGGACCGGTGAGCCTGATTACGTGGTGAGCGACGCGAGCGCGTTGATGGGTGTGATCGGTCTGGCACGGAACGAGCGCCGTGTTTAGAGCGATTTCAGGAATGATGTCGCGTCGGGTCGGAGCCTCGCACCCTACGAACCGCGAATCGATTCCAAGTCCTTCCAGAACGCTGGATACGTCTTCGCAACGCACCCCGGGTTGCGGATCACCACGCCGGGCACCTTCAGCCCCACCAGCGCTAAACTCATCGCCATGCGGTGATCGTTGTACGTGTCCACCTCGCAGCCCGTGAGCGGGCGCGGCGTGATCGTCAGCCCATCCTCTCGCTCTTCGACTTCCGCGCCGAGTTTGCGAAGCTCCGTCGCGAGCGCCGCGATGCGGTCCGTCTCCTTGTGGCGGATGTGCCTGACGTTGCGAATGGTGGTCGGCCCGTCGGCAAAGCACGCGACCGCACCGAGCGTCATCACGGTGTCGCTGATGTCGTTCATATCGACATCGGCGCCGCGAAGCGGGGCGCCGTGAACGGTGATCCCCGCGTCGCACTCCTCGACGCGACAGCCCATCTGCGCGAGCACATCGACGAACCGCATATCGCCTTGAAGCGACGTGCGATTCAGCCCCGCGACCGTGACTCGCCCACCGGTGATCGCTGCCGTGGCCCAGAAGTAACTCGCCGCGGACGCATCCGGTTCGATGTAATAGTTCGTCCGACTTTGCCCGGTCGTGTGGGGTCGGATTCTGAAGTGACCGGGCGCCGTTTGCTCGGCGTGTAGTCCGAACGACTGCATCATCCGAAGGGTCATCTCAACGTACGGCTCCGATACGAGAGGGCCGTCCAGTTCAATCTCAACTTTCCCGTCGGCAAACGGTGCCGCCATCAGGACGGCACTCAGGTACTGGCTACTCACGTCGGCACGCATCCGAATTCGACCGCCGCGAAGTCCCACCGCTTCAACCACCACTGGCGGGCAACCGTTGTTCGATTCACTGGAGACGTTGGCTCCGAGTTGCCGGAGTGCGAAAAGCAAGTCTTCGATGGGGCGTTCGCGCATCCGAGCGATGCCGTCCAGTCGGTAGTGCCCGTGCCCGAGACTTACCATCGCGGTGAGGAAACGCATCGACGTGCCAGAGTTGGCGACAAACAGTTCCGCGTTGAGAGCGGGAATCACCCGGTCCGTCCGCACCAACCCGGAGTTTCGCACGATCTTCATACCGCCCGTCGATGGCTCTCCGAACAGACTGAAATTCAGACGGTTGAGCGAATCGAGCATGACCTTGGTGTCCTCACTGTGGAGGAAATTGCCGAGGTAGCACTCGCGATCGACTGCCGTGAGCGCCGCGAGTACCAGCGCGCGGTTGGTGATGCTCTTGCTGCCGGGCACAGTCACGGTCGCATTCACAGGCTTCGCCAAAGGCGCGATTACCAACTCTGGTGGATAGGTGAAGTCTGACATGGTTACTTTCACCCTGTTAGCCGCAAGCCGCAGGCGAGCGCGAAGTGACGCGCTCGCCTGCGGCTTGCGGCTAACAGGTCTCTCCTGATTCCTGATTCCTGTCTCCTGACTGCTGATAAGTCACTCGCATCAGGAACAATCCCTCTGGGGGCGCCGTCGGCCCCGCCAGTCTACGATCCATCGCCGTCAACACATCTTCGATCTGCGTTTCCGGCCAGAATCCGCGGCCCACTTGCACCAAGCTCCCCGCGATCGCCCGCACCATGTTATAGAGGAAGCCGTTCGCCTCCACATCGATCCAGATACAGTCGCCGAACCGGTTCACGCTCAGGTGCATGATGGTCCGCACGCTTGTGAGGCGGTTCGGCCACTCCGTCTCGAAGCACCGGAAATCGTGCCGACCGACCAAGCACCGCGACGCTCGCAGCATCGCTTCCACGTCCAGATTCTGCCGCACGAACCACGCGTACTTCCGCATGAATGGGTCTTGAATGCGTCCGTCCTGAATGACGTAGCGGTACTTCTTCCGCACCGCGTCCTTGTTCGCGCAGAAGCCCTGCGGCACCTCGACCACTTCGCGCACGCTCACGTCTTCGGACAACTTCGCGTTGATCGCCTTGAGCAGAACTTCACACGAAAGCTTGCTCGCGGTGTAGACGTTCGCAACCTGCCCGACCGCGTGAACACCGGAATCCGTGCGGCCACTACAGTTCAGCCGCACGCGATCCTCGCGTGTGATCTCGACGATTGCCTTCTCGATGGTCTCTTGCACCGTGCGCCGGCCGGGCTGCGTTTGCCAGCCGAAGAAGTCCGTCCCGTCGTAGCGGATGGTGAGTTGGAGGTTACGCATGGAAGCAGTTTTTCACCGCAGAGACCGCAGAGAGAGTTTGAAGACAGTCGGTTTTCAACTCTCCTGTTTTCTCTCCGCGGTCTCCGCGGTCTCTGCGGTGAACACTCTTCTCACTTCACGATGCCGCGTTTCACCAACTCTTCCGCGCACTGCACCGCGTTGCTCGCGGCGCCTTTGCGGAGGTTGTCCGCGACGACCCACAGGCACAACGCGTTCGGGTTGCTCGGGTCTTGCCGCACGCGGCCCACGAACGTGTGGTCGCTTCCCTCCGCGTGGATCGGTTGCGGGAACTCGCCCTTCGTTTCGTCCATGAACACCACGCCGGGCGCCTTCACGAGCGCGGCCTTCGCATCAGCCACCGACAGCGGCCGCGCGAACTCGACTGTGATCGCCTCGCTGTGGGCCACCTTCACCGGCACGCGAACGCACGTCGGGCACACGCCGATGGTCTGGTCACCCATGATCTTTCGCGTCTCGTTGATGACCTTGTTCTCTTCTTCCGTGAAGCCGTTCGGGTCGAGCGTCCAGTCGAGCGTGATGACGTTCCCCGCGAGCTGCGCCCGGTGCGCGGTCGGCGCCGGTACCGGTTTGCCCGCGGCCCACGCGCTCACCTGCGCGTTGAAGTCGGTCAAGCCCGTCGCACCCTTGCCCGAAGACGACTGGTAGGTCGAGACGACGATGCGCTTCACCGTCGCGAGATCGTGTAGCGGCTTGAGCGCGACGCACAGTGGAATCGCGACGCAGTTCGGGTTCGCGACGATGCCCTTCTTGATGTGGTGAAGTTGCTCTGCGTTTACCTCGGGAACGACAAGCGGGCAGTCCGGGTCCATGCGCCACGCGGACGAGTTATCCACCACGATGGCACCGGCTTTCGCCGCGATGGGCGAATACTGTTTGCTCACCGAACTCGGCGTGCTGCTGAGCACGATCTGCACGCCTGCAAACGCTTCCGGGCGAATGAGTTCGACCGTGTATTGTTTCCCCGCGAACTCGACGGATTTGCCCGCGCTTTTCTCGGAAGCCAGGAATTTGATCGACTTGATCGGGAAACTGCGCTCCGCGAGCACCTTCCGAATCAGATCGCCCACGGCACCCGTCGCACCGACAACCGCCACGTTCACGGACACGGTAACACCTCGGAATTTGGAGATATGGCACGAGATTACGCCCACAGAAACCATATGAAATCTCGTTGACAAAGCGCAGTGTCAGATGTCACGTTTAGCGTTCGTCCCGAAGGGGCGTTGGGAGAATTGTCATGAGAATCGCCATCGGCGGGTTCATGCACGAGTCGAACACCTTCGCCCCGTTGCCGACGGACCTTCAACGGTTCCGCGACGGCAGCCTCACCTACGGCGACGCGGTGATTCCCATCTGGCAGGAGGCGCACCACGAAGTCGGCGGGTTCATCGCCGGCGCGGCGCAGTTCGGCTACGAACTCGTGCCGGTCGCGATGGCGTGGGCGACACCCGCCGGGCCGGTCACGGACGAGTTCTTCGACCACTTCACCGACGCGCTCGCGACCGGTCTCAAGCTCGCTCGCGCCGACGGCGTGCTGCTCGCGCTGCACGGCGCGATGGTCACGCCCCGGCACCCGGACGCGGACGCGGAAGTGCTTCGCCGCGTGCGCGCCGCTCTCGGGCCGAACGTACCGCTCTCGGTGTCGCTCGACTTTCACGGCAACGTGTCGCCGCAGATGGCCGAAACCGCGAACATCATCGTCGGTTACCAGACGTACCCGCACGTCGATCAGCGCCAGCGCGGGCTGGTCGCGGCGGAACTGCTCGCACGCGCGGTGAAAGGCGCGATTCGCCCGGTGTGCCAAGTCGTGAAGCCGCCGATGTTGCTGAACCTACTCGGTCAGGACACCGCGCGCGAACCGATGGCCGGCTTGATGCGGATGGCACGCGAAATGGAAAAGCAACCCGGTATCCTCTCCGTGAGCCTGATGGCCGGCTTCCCTTACGCGGACGTACCCGAAATGGGCGCGAGCGTGATCGTCGTCGCCGACGGTAACCGCAGTCACGCGAAGGCCGCCGCGGACGAACTCGCGAGCGCGATGTGGTCGGTGCGCGAACAACTCAACGTGTTAAGTCCAGAACCAGAGGAAGCGGTTCGCCGGGCGCTCGCTTCGACCAAACCGCCGGCGCTTCTGATCGACCTCGGCGACAACATCGGAGGCGGGTCCGCGGGCGACGGCACCGTGCTGCTTGCGGAGCTTCTGAAGCAGCACGCGAAGGGCTTCGTTGTGGTGGTTCACGCGCCCGCAGCCGTCGAACAAGCAAAAGCGGTCGGTGTGGGTGGGCGGTTGGAAGTCACTGTCGGCGGCACAACGGGCACGCTTCACGGCGACCCGGTTCGGGTTCGCGGGAGCGTCCGTTCGCTTCACGATGGAAAGTGGGTCGAAGTCGAAGCACGCCACGGCGGGCGCCGGCAGAACGACCAGGGGCACACCGCCGTGCTCGACCTCGCCGACGGCAACTTGCTCGTGTTGAATGCGCTCCGCACCCCGCCCTTTAGTCTCGGTCAACTCACCAGTCTCGGCATCGACCCGAAACAGGCACGGGCAATCGTGGTGAAGGCCGCGGTCGCATACAAGGCCGCGTACGCACCGGTCGGCGGTGAGATCATCGAAGTTGACACGCCCGGCCTCACCGCGATCAACGCAGCGCGGTTCGAGTACAATCGCATCCGCCGGCCAATGTACCCACTGGATGGTCTGGAGTAGGTGCCGCTCGGCAAGAGGCACCTACTCTAGCCGGTCACTGGTAGTCATAGCCAATGTGGAACGTCACGCGACCGTCGGGCAACCGGCGGATGTTTGTGATGTGAACCGACGAGCCGCCACCGAGTTGGCTCTTGCTACTCGGGATCGTGTACGGCGTGAAGCTGTCGTTCGCGGCGCTCGGGAACGGGACCGAACCCAGGTGGATGTTCGGGCCTCGCGCGCCCTCGACACCGTGCGACTCTTCCAACACCGGCTTGTTGTTCACCACGCGCCAGATCAGAAGCCCCTCGCCGGGGAGCCGCTCGTCCCAACCGGTGCGCTTGCGAACTTCCAACAGGAAGTATTCGCTGCCGTCGGCCCGCACCTTGATCTTGAAGCACTGCGTCGGGTCGGTCTCAATCGGCGAGAGGATTAACTTCTGGCGCACGGTCGGGTCGATCACGGTCGGCTTCACCCAGCCCAACACTTCCTTGCTCCACGCACTGAAGTGTTGGGGCCGCCCGTTGCCGATCTGGTTCGACATCGCGCACCACTGACCCACGCCCTCGCTACCGGGCAACTCCGGGCGTGCGTACAGGTCCGGTAGGCCGAGCATGTGGCCGAACTCGTGGCAGAACACGCTGATGTCATTCATCGTGGTGCCGCCCTCCTGAACGATGAAGTACGGGAGGCTGCGCCCGCCGAAGCTCACATTGGCCCGGTGCGGCCAGTACAACCCGCCTCGCGTGGTCTGCACGCGACCGCCCGCGTACAGGAAGAACACCCCGTCGTACTCCTTCAGCGAATCCTTCCCGGCCTTCTTCGTGTACAGGTCCAGCGCCTCGGTCAGCAGCGATTTCTTCTCGCCGGCGCTGGTGCCGCTCCCACTGGAATAGTCCATCCGCTTCTTCGACGCTTCCACCCAGCCCACGAACTTCCCCTCGATCTTGAACGTGCCGTAGCTGAGTTCCTTGTAGTAGTCGTTCATGCTGCCAAAGACCTGTTGCCCGGTCGCGCTCTTGTCCGTGTACTTCCCCAGGCTGAACATCGAGTCTTCCCAGTCCTTGTCGGTCACCTTCGGGTTGTGCTTCACGTCGGGGTACTCGACGCCGATGATGGCGAGGTTGTAGGTCGGCTTGCGCCATGAGCGCGGAAGCCGGTCGTCCCAGCCCAGCCCGCCCTTGCCGCCGGTTCCCGCGTCCGTCATCGGCGTGGTGGTTGCCTTCAACTTGGCGGTGACGGTCTCCGTCTTGGCGCCGCGCGACACAGTGAACGTGACCGAATCGCCGGCCGATTTGCTCCGCAGCACGTCCTTCAGGGTCGCGGCGGTCACGTTCTCACCGCCGAACTTGATTACCACATCGCCTTCCTTCAGCCCGGCGGCTTCCGCGGGCGAGTCCGGCGCGACGACTTCAATCACCGGCTTGCCAGCCTTGTCGCCGACCACCACGCCGAGGTACCCGGCCGCGTTGAACGTGACCGCCGTCGCGGGCGCATCTTTGAGCGCCTTGGCGGTCTTCACCGTCTTGTAGCCGCCGGGCGAGGGGAACGGCGCGACCTCCGGTGCCGACCGCGCCGACGCGGTGAGCAACGCAGTGACGAAACAAGCGAACGCGACAAGCCGAAGGTGCGTCATGTGGCACGCGGGTAAAGGGGAAGATGAGAAACCGGTTACGGCGCGTTGTAGTCTGACGGATGTGAAGGGGAAATGAAAGCGGTGGCAAACGCAAGTTAGCCGCACGCCGAAGCGAGCGCAGGAGCGCGCCTTGCCCACTCCCGTGCAGCCGCTACAATGCTCTATCTTCCGCGAACACCGAACTTTCGAGGTATATCGTCATGGCACACAAGAAGGGTCAAGGGTCAGTCCGCAACGGGCGAGACTCGCAGGCGAAGCGCCGCGGACTGAAGGCCTACGGCGGGCAGGCGGTGACCACCGGCAGCATCATCGTGACGCAGTGCGGAACGACGTTCTCGCCCGGCCGATTCGTCAGGTTGGCGAAGAACAACAGCATCTTCGCGATGACCGACGGCACCGTGTACTTCGACCAGGGCGGCAAGCGCCTCAACGTGAAGCCCTCCGACCCCGCGGCCACCACCATCGCGTAAGGCACTTTTCTTTTAAACGAGCCGTGAAGGGAGCGGGCCGATCACTTTTACGAGAGTGGTCGGCTCGCTTCGTCAACTTCAATACGCTCGCGCGAAGATCACGCGGCGAGTTGACGGCTTACCGGTGAAGATGCACGTTCCCGCTTCTTGCGGGCCGTCGAACGGCAGACACCGGATCGTCGCGGCGTACTCCTTCTGCACGCGATCCTCGGTTTCCTTCGTGCCGTCCCAGTGGGCGTACACGAACTTCAGCGGTTCTGCGCCCGCTTCTTTCGCCTCCTCGCGTTCGGGGAACAGCGCCTTAAACTCATCGAGCGTGTTCGCGGTCACGATGCGCGAATCGCGGAACGCCTTCGCGCGGTTGTAGAGCGCTGACTGGATGTCGCGGAGCAACTTCGCGACGTGGTCCGCGGCCGACACGAGCGGCACCCCGAACTGCTTCCCCTCTTTGCCGGGAACGTCGCGACGCGCCACCGCACACGCCAACTTCTCGATGTCCTTCGGCCCGATCTCGACGCGAACCGGCACGCCACGCACCTCGTATTCCGCGTACCGGAAGCCGGGTTGCTTGTCGAACATCGCGTCGATCTTCACGCTGATCGGTTCGTAACCGAAGAAGTCGTCGCGAGGAAGCGCTCGCAGTTCGGCCGCGAGCTTCTCCGCAGCGGCGATTGAAGGAGCGCGTTCCGCGTCGTTCTTGCCAAGCGGCACGATGACGACATGCGTCGCCGCGAGCCGCGGAGGAACGACAAGCCCATTATCGTCGGAGTGCGTCATGATGAGGCCGCCGATGAGCCGCGTACTCACGCCCCAACTCGTCGCCCACGCGAACTCTTCCTTGTTCTCTTTGTCCTTGAACGTCACGTCGAATGCCTTCGCGAAGTTCTGGCCGAGGAAGTGACTCGTGCCGGCTTGCAGCGCCTTGCCGTCCTGCATCATCGCTTCGATGCAGAGCGTGTACACCGCACCGGGAAACTTCTGGCCATCCGTCTTGGGTCCGACCAGCACGGGCATCGCCATCCACTCCTCCGCGAACTTCTGATACACGCGAACCATCTGAAGCGTCTCCGCTTCGGCTTCCTGTGCGCTCGCGTGCGCGGTGTGGCCTTCTTGCCACAGGAACTCCGCGGTGCGCAGGAACAGGCGCGTGCGCATCTCCCATCGCACCACGTTGCACCACTGGTTGATGAGCAGCGGCAGGTCGCGGTACGACTGCACCCACTTCTTGTAGGTGTTCCAGATGATTGTTTCCGACGTGGGCCGGATGATGAGCGGCTCTTCGAGTTCGGCCGTGGGATCGACGTGCAGCGGCTTGCCGTGTTCCGCTTTCAAGCGGTAGTGCGTAACGACCGCGCACTCCTTCGCGAACCCTTCGGCCATCTGCTCTTCCTTCGCCAGGAAGCTCATGGGGATGAAGAGGGGGAAGTACGCGTTCACGTGCCCAGTGCTTTTGAAAAGCCCATCGAGGGCGCGTTGCATTTTCTCCCAGATCGCGTATCCGGTGGGCTTGATGACCATACATCCGCGAACGTCGGAGTTGTCCGCTAACCCCGCTTCCTTCACGATGTCCAGATACCACTGGGAGTAGTTTTTCGCGCGGGTCGTAATTACGTCGGCCATGAGCGGTATTCCTTCAAATGGAAGCGAACGGCAAAACAACAGGGGGCTTACGCCCCCCGCCGTGACAGAGACGATTATAGATAGGGACAGCGCCGCGACCGAAAGGTGATCAGTGGCCTCGGCGCCAACGAAGTCGAGTGATGGTGAGCGACACAACAGTGTGAGCAACCAGCGGCTTGCCGTTGCTGTCTCGGAGCGTCGCTTTACGCCGCGCGTGTGTCGATCTGGGGAAACGCGGGCACGGCAACCTCATCGTTACTGCGCGTTATGGGCCGAACAAGACCTGCCGCATGCTCCGGTGCCGCACCTGCACGCCCCTGTTCGACGCCCGGTTGCCACCGGGGAAGGTCAGGGCGCACGACGCGACGCGGCTTCCTTCCGGCGAACCGGTTCCGACCCGTTGTGAATACTTGCCAACGACCGGCCGAGCGGGAATAGTCAATAGTCGCGTCTTTCGGGAGCTACCAACCCGGCGGGCGAGCGGGTATCGTGTCAACCGACACACGCCCATGCTCCCACCACCGCTCCCGTCAGGAGTCTCCCCAATGCGTGCTCTCCCGCTCGGCGTCTTACTCCTCTTCGCCGTGAACCTCCCCGCATTTGGCCAGGATGCGGACGAGAAGGCAATCCGCAAGGCCGTCACCTTCTATGCGTCGTTCGACGACGAGGTGAAAGGCGACTTCGGGAAGGGACAACTCACCTTCGACACGCGCACCAACCACCCCACCGAGAAAGGCCAGTACGTCGTCGAGAAAGGCTTTCCCGACAAGGCGTTCCGCATTGCGAAGACGAAGGGCATCGCGGCGGGCGCGCTCGAGGTTGTTGACATCATCCCCAAGAACGGCCGCATCTTCGTGCCCGCGAAGGGGAACCTCGCGTACAAGAATGACGGCTGGGGCGGGTCCGTTTCAATGTGGTGCAACTTCAACCCCGACACGATGCTGAAAACCGGCTTCTGCGACCCGGTGCAGATTACGCAGAAAGGCGCGAACAACGGCGCGCTGTGGTTCGACTTCAACGACGCGAAGCCGCGTGATCTGCGGCACGGCGCGTTCCCGGTGATCCCCGAAGGCAAGAAGGGCATCGGCGAGAACGACCCGAACGCCCCGATGGTGCGCGTGCCAAAGATCGGCTGGAAAGACGGCGAATGGCATCACGTCGTTCTGACGTGGGAGAACCTCGACACTGGGAAGGACAACGCGGTCACGTCGCTCTACATCGACGGCAAGTTAATCGGTCAGGTGAAGGGCAAAGCAATCGCGATGGGCTGGGACATCGAGAAAGCCGGCATCTACACCGCGATCAGTTACATCGGCCTCCTCGACGAGATGGCCCTCTTTGATCGTGCGCTGACGCTTGCGGAAGTGGTCGCGCTTCAGAAGAAGCCCGGGATGCTCACGAGCTTGAAGAAAAAGGAAGGAAAGAAGGAACCGCTGCCGGAGCGCCTGCCGCCGCGCACCGGCGCGGCACCGGCCGCTCCGAAATTTCCGTTCGACGCCGCGACCGCCGCGCGATACCAGCGCGACTACGCCAAATGGCTCGGTGTTCCGGTGGAATGCACCAACGACCTCGGCATGACGTTCGTGCTGATTCCGCCGGGCACCTTCACAATGGGTACGCCCGAAAACGAACCGGGGCACAAGGGCGCGGAGTACGCGGAGGGACCACAACACGCGGTCACGCTCACGCAGCCCTTCTATCTGGGCAAGCACGAGCTAACCGTCGGGCAGTTCGCCGCGTTTGTGGAGGCCGCGAAGTACACCACCGACGGCGAGAAGAACGACGGCGGGAACGCCCACGACGAGAAGGCGGTGTGGAAGCACAAACCCGGCACGAACTGGAAGAAGCCCGGCTTCGCGGGGCCGTTCGAGCTGAAGAACGATCAGCCGGTTGTTCACGTCAGTTGGACCGACGCGAACACCTTCTGTAAGTGGCTCGGCTCACGCGGCGGAAGCACGGCGCAACTCGTCTACGGTTTGCCGACCGAAGCGCAGTGGGAATGGGCGTGCCGCGCCGGAACCGCGACGCGATACTGGTGGGGAGACGAAGAAGACGCGACGGGCAAGGTCGCGAACGTGTGTGATCTCACATTGAAGAAGACTCACCCGGACTGGCCACGCGCCGCGATGCCGATGGACGACGGGTTCGCGTTCGTTGCGCCGGTGGGCAGTTACAAGCCGAACGCGTTCGGCCTTCACGACACGATCGGGAACGTGTGGGAGTTCTGTTCGACGCACTTCGGCGCCTACACGAAGGACGCGGCCACCGACCCCGGCGACATCGACCCGAAGCGCGGGCACGCGGTTCGGGGCGGTGGTTGGAGCAACGTCGCGAAGGACGTTCGCAGCGGTGGCCGGAACGCCGACCCGCCGCACTTCTGCCACAGCAACCTCGGCTTCCGCGTCGCGGTTGCGCTGCCGTCCGTGAAGTGACTTGACGAGCCGCGACCGCAAGGGAGCGGGCAACGTTACCCACTCCCTTGCGGTCGTGGCTCGTTTGGGCGTCCGCGAGCCAAGTTCGCGGGATTCAGACTGTGTTCCCGCCCGCGAACTCGCCATAATAGAAGCCTGAATCCTTCTCCCTCGCAACACGACTTACCCGCCCGCCTGGATGCCCCCGATGCGCGTTGTCGTTCTGCTCGTTCTGCTCGCGGTTCTGTTCGCCACTCCCGCCGTGCCGGAACTCCGCGCGGCGAACCCCGCACCGCCCGAGAAGCCACTGGACCAAGCCGGTATCGAGTTCTTCGAGAAGAAGATCAGGCCGGTTCTCACGGAGAGTTGCGCCGGCTGCCACTCCGCTGACGCGGAGAAGAACAAGAAACTCAAAGGCAACCTGTTCCTCGACACCCGCAACGGTGTGCTGAAAGGTGGCGACACCGGCGCCGCGATCGTCCCTGGTAAGCCGTCCGAGAGCCTCCTGCTGAAGACGCTGCACTACGCTGACGAACTGAAAATGCCGCCGAAGGGCAAGCTCCCGGACGCAGTCATCAAGGACTTCGAGAAGTGGATCGCGATGGGCGCACCGGACCCGCGAACCGCCATGGCCGTCGTTCCGCGCAAGCAGGTCGGCATGACCATCGAAGAGGGACGGAAGTTCTGGGCGTATCAGTTACCCAAGCGACCTCAAGTGCCGGTTAGCCGCGAGCCGAAGGCGAGCGCGAACGAGATCGACAATTTCATTCTCGCTGCGCTGGAGAAGAAGGGGCTGAAGCCGGCACCGCTCGCGGACCGCGCGACGCTCATTCGACGTCTCTATTACGACCTCGTCGGGTTGCCGCCATCGCCCGAAGAGGTCGATGCGTTCGTGAATGACAAGAGTGCGGACGCCTACGAGAAGTTAGTCGATAAGTTGCTCGCGAGTCCGCATTACGGCGAGCGATGGGGTCGGCACTGGCTCGACGTCGCGCGCTACGCGGAGTCCGTCACGCTTCGCGGGTTCGTCTTCAACCAGGCGTGGCGCTACCGCGACTACGTCATCGACTCGTTCAACGCGGACGTACCCTTCGATCAACTCATCAAGGAACAAATCGCGGGCGACCTGCTTCCTTCCGCCGACAGCCCGGACCGCGCGCGCAAACTGATCGCCACGACGTTCCTGCAACTCGGCAACACCAACCTCGAAGAGCAAGACAAGAAGCAACTCCGCATGGACGTGGTGGACGAACAACTCGACGTCATCACGAAAGGCTTCTTGGGCCAGACGGTGACGTGCGCGAGGTGCCACGACCACAAGTTCGACCCGATTCCGACGAAGGACTACTACGCGATCGCGGGCATCCTTCGCAACGTGCGGGCGCTCGAAACCGCGAACGTGTCGAAGTGGCTCGAAGTGCCGCTCCCGGCCGACCCCGATCGCGAAGCCACGCTCAAAAAACACGAAGCCGCAGTCGCCGTCCTGCAAGCGAAGGTGAATGCGGCGAAGGCGAAAGGCGCAACGAAGGTCGCCAACGGCATCGTCGCGGTGAAGGACGTGGCCGGTATCGTGGTCGATGACGTGGATGCGAAGAAGGTCGGCGAATGGACGGTATCGAGCTTCAACAAGACGTACATTGGCGCCGGCTACGTTCACGACGGCGACGCGGGTAAAGGCGACAAGTCGATTACCTTCCAGCCCGAAGCGCTGCCACCGGGCAAGTACGAGGTGCGGCTCGCGTACTCACCCGGCACGAACCGCGCGACGAACGTACCGGTTCACGTTGCCAGCGCCGATGGCGACAAGACCGTTCCCGTGGACATGAAGAAGAATCCGCCCGTCGACGGCCGGTTCATCTCGCTCGGCGAGTATCGCTTCGAGAAGAACGGCATCGCCTACGTACTCGTCTCGAACGAGGAGACGAAGGGGCATGTGTGCCCGGACGCGGTGGTGTTCATCCCTCTCGACAAGAAGGAACAAAACGACCCGAAGGCGCAGCCCGACGACGTGAAGTCGCTCGAAGCCGAGTTGAAATCGCTTCTGGCGAGAGGCCCGAAGCGCGACGTGACGATGTCGGTGATCGAAGAAAAGGTGATCGAAGACACGAAGGTTCACGTTCGCGGGAGCGTCCACACGCTGACCGAATTGGCCCCGCGCGGGTTCCTTACGGTCGCGGTTCACGGCACCGTGCCCGCGATCCCGAAGACGCAAAGCGGGCGCAAGGAACTCGCGGAGTGGATCGCTTCGAGCAACAACCCGCTGACGGCTCGCGTGTTCGCAAACCGCGCGTGGCACTGGCTGCTCGGTGACGGCATCGTGCGCACCACGGACAACTTCGGTACCACTGGCGAGCTGCCGAGCAACCCCGAACTGCTCGACCACCTCGCGCTCACATTCGTGGACAAGAAATGGAGCGCGAAGGAGTTGGTGCGGTACATCGTTCTGAGCCGGACGTACCGCCAGAGTTCGACCGGTGACGCGGCGGCCACCGTTGCGGACCCCGAGAACCGGCTCTTCGGCCGCGCGAATCGTCGGCGCCTCGAAGCCGAGTGCATCCGCGACACCACGCTTTCTGTCAGCGGACAACTCGACCTCGCCCGCGGCGGTCTGACGTTCCCGGCGACGCTCGCCGCCGACTACGGCTACAAGGCGACTTCGGTGCGCCGGAGCATTTACTTGCCGCTGTTCCGCAACTCGATGCCCGAAATGCTCGAAGTGTTCGACGCGGCCGACAGTAGTACGGTAACCGGCCGCCGCAACGCGGGCACGGTCGCTCCACAGGCGCTGTTCATGATGAACAACCCGTTCGTGCTGGATCAGTCGAAGCACGCCGCGGCTCGCCTACTAGCCGAGAAGCACGCCGATGACGCGACACGTTTAACACGCGCATACCGGCTCGCGCTGGGTCGCGGGCCGACGGACGGCGAGCGCGAGATCGCGGCGCGATTCCTGAAGGGCAAGACCGAGAAGGACGCGTGGGCGGCGCTGTTCCACGCGCTGTTCGCGTCGGCGGAGTTCCGGTACGTGAATTGAATTGCTTCTGTTTTTCCCTCGCCCCTTGCGGGTAGAGGGTGTCGGCGCTTCGCCGACGGGTGAGGGCGCTGAGCTACACGGACCACGCGAAGCCTACTTGACGCGCGAAACTTACCCCTCACCCCGCCGCGAAGCGCGGCGACCCTCTCCCGCAAGGGGAGAGGGCAAAGAGCACACGCCAACACCGCTAACGAGAACTGATATGCTCCCGCTCTCTCGTCGCGAATACCTGGCCCAAACCTCGTGCGGCTTCGGCGCGCTCGCGCTCGCGGGTCTCGCGTCGCAGAACGCACGCGCCGCAGCCCCCACGAATCCGCTCGCGGTCAAAGCGAGTCACCACAAGGCGAAAGCCAAGCGCGTCATCTTCCTGTTCATGCAGGGTGGCGTGTCGCACGTCGATTCTTACGACTACAAGCCGATGCTCGACAAGGAAGACGGCAAGCAGTTCAAGTTCGACGACGCGCGAGTCATCGCGAACACCGGGATGCGCGGCAGCACCCAACGCGTCATGAAACCGCTGTGGAAGTTCGCGAAACGCGGTCAGACCGGTAAGCAGGCATCGGACCTCTTCCCCGAAGTGAACGGCGTGATCGACGACCTGTGTTTCATCCACTCGATGAGTACGGAAGGCGTCGCCCACGGTCCGGCCACGCTGTTTCTCCACTGCGGTTCGACGAATTTCATTCGACCGAGCATGGGGAGTTGGGTGCTGTCCGGTCTCGGCAGCGAGAACGCGAACCTGCCCGGGTTCATCAGCATCGCGCCTTCTTACGGGAACGGCGGCGCGCGGAACTTCGGCAACGCCTTCCTGCCGGCGATTTACCAGGGCACGCCAGCCGGGCGCGCCGGCGGCACCGCGGCCGACGCGACCATCCGCAACCTCGCGCCCGGTCTTTCCACGAGCGCCACGCAAGAACACTTCGACCTGCTTCGCGAACTGAACGCCGAGCAACTCAAGGCGAAGCCTGGTGACGCGGAACTCGAAGCGGTGGCCGCGTCGTATGAACTCGCGTGGCGGATGCAGAACAACGCGCCGAACGTGATGGACATTGCGAAGGAGACGAAGGAGACGCAAAAGCTATACGGCATCGGCGAGAAGGCGACGGACAACTTCGGGAAGCAGTGCCTGATGGCGCGGCGACTGAGCGAAGCTGGCGTGCGATTCATCCAGGTGACCTACGGCGACAACTCCGCGAACCCGGCGTGGGACCAGCACTCGAACCTCATACAGCACGGCACTCACGCGAAGGCGGTGGATAAGCCGATCGCGGGGTTACTCGCGGACCTGAAGAAACGCGGGCTGTTGGAAGACACGATCGTGTGGTGGGGCGGCGAGTTCGGGCGCACGCCATACGCGCAGCAGAACGGCACCGGTCGCGACCACAACCCCGGCGGCTTCACCGTGTGGCTGGCGGGCGGCGGGTTCAAGCCCGGCTTCTCGTTCGGCACGACCGACGAGTTTGGCGCGGCAGCAGTCGAAAACAAGGTTCACATGCACGACCTGCACGCGACGATCTTGCACCAGTTGGGCTTGAACCACGAGAAACTGACGTTCAAGTACGCGGGCCGCGATTTCCGCTTAACGGACGTTCACGGCCGCGTCGTGAAGGAAGTCGTGGGGTAACCGCCGAGGTCAACGCGGAGCGGTTCCAACGATCCGCGACCGCAAGGGAACGGTTTACGTTTCCGCTCCCTTACGGAAGTCGACATCGAGGCCCGGTCCGTCGTCGCCGAATTCTCGATAGGAAACGACTTTGCCCCACTCGGCAGTCAGTGCCCGGAGTCAGTCGAGTTCCTCGGGCGTAAAACGCGGAGCGGGCATGGCGAATCCTGCCTTGGAGTTGCGTTGAGGACAGCGTAAGCACTTCTATCCCGAAGCGAACGTACCGCAAGGATCCACGCAAACCGAGAACTGACCTCGGGCGAATAACTCGCCGCTCTTCGCGGTTGCGTTGCCCGCCGCCCTTCGCTATCTTCCCGCGTCGCGCGGAGACAGCGGATGAAGTGGGCGGATCACTGGGCTGCGGCGTGGGTGTTGGCGGCGGTCGCGTTCGCGGGCGCGGCGACGAGCGCGCGCCCGTTCGCTTCCTCGTGGAACGACGGTAGCCGGCTCGCGTCGGTCGAATCGCTCGTCGAGCGCAACACCTTCTGCATCGACGAAAGCGTGTTCCTCACTCCGCCCGCGGAACTCTTCGATCAGGGCACGCCGCCCTATGATCCCGACAACACCCTCGCGCGGCGTGGCACACTCGACAAGCTCTACATCAACGACCGCTACTACTCCGACAAGCCGCCGCTCGTGAGCGTACCGCTCGCGGTGGCCTACCGCGGGCTAATGCAACTCGGTCTGCCGAAACCGAGTGCGCGGCCGGACGTGTTCGCGTGGGTGATCTGCGTGCTGCTGAGCGGCACCGGGTACGCGGTCGCGGTCGGCTGTATGTGGAGCCTCGGAACGCGTGTCGGCCTTTCTCCGAAGTGGCGGCTCATTTGGCTCGGCGCGTTCGCGCTCAGCACCGTGTTGCCGGTGTACACGCGAAGCGCGAACAACCACATCGCGCAGCTCGGTGCAGTCGCGGCGATTTGCGTGTTCCTGTGCCGCATCGCGGACGCCGCGCGCGAAGGCCGAACCGCGTGGAGTTCTCTGCTCG
The DNA here is from genome assembly GCA_945905925.1 of Singulisphaera sp. GP187. GTDB lineage: Bacteria > Planctomycetota > Planctomycetia > Gemmatales > Gemmataceae > Gemmata. The sequence continues at coordinate 12,329 of CAMDQN010000065.1, read as the reverse complement.
CAGCGGGGTTCGTCACGGGATTCGCCTACAACCTGGACTTCGGCGTCGGTCCGCCTCTCGTGCTGGCGGTGCTGACGGTAGTCGCGCTTCGCACACGCCGCATCTTCGCGGTCGCCGCTTGTGGCTTCGCGTTGCTCCCCTGTGTGGTCGGTGGGCACGCGATCAACTTCGCCATCGGTGGCGACTGGCTGAAGCCGCTGAACATGCACCCGGAATACCTTGCGTGGCCGGGCAACCCGTTCGAGACCACGATGACCGGCGTGGTCCGCACGCGGTACTTCGCGCAGTTCACGTACACGCTCGATCTGCTGTTCGGGAAGAAAGGATTCCTCACGCACAATCCGCCGCTATTGCTCGCGCTGGTCGCCGGAGCGTTTGTGCTGCGGCGCCGTTCGTCGGAGCCGCGACCGTCAGGGAGCGTGGGCAAGACGCTCCCTGACGGTCGCGGCTCCGATTGTGCGCGGGACCGCGTGGAACTACTCGCGCTCGTGGCGTGGTGCGCGGTCGGCTGGCTGATGTATGGCGTGCTGTCGAAGAACCACGGCGGGGCGTGCGTCTCGGTCCGGTGGTTCGTGCCGTTCCTTGTGCCCGGCTTTTGGCTACTCGCGAACGTGCTGAAGGAGCGCCCGGAGTTCCGACGCGACTTCGCGGTACTCGCGGCGTGTGGCGTTCCACTGGCCGCGAGCGCGTGGGTGGTCGGCCCGTGGTGGATGCGGAACGTGCCGGGCTACTGGTGGGTGTTCGGGACTTCGCTCGTCGCGTGGGCGCTGGTGCGCTGGCACGCGACCCGAACGAAGCGCGAAGCGACGTTGGCGTTCCCGGCGTCGCGCGACGCGGAGAATCGCGCCGCGTGAGCTACTTCGCGTCCACGATGAGCGTGAACTTGTCTTCGGCCTTCGCCTTCTTGTACGCCTCGCGCACCGGCTTATAAGCCTCTTCTGCGGCTTCCTTCGTGAGCGGCTTGCCTGCGGCATCGACCGGGTTGCGGATCGTGAGCTTCCGCGGCGCGATGCTCGCCGCGAGGTCCGGCAGGTCGTACACCTTCAGCGCGCCGTGAACGACGCTCGCAAGTTGATTGTGACTGATCGGGATGCGGACCACACTGTCCCACGACACAAGACCGCCGTCGATGGTGACAACTTTCACGCGGTCGTCGAGCGCGGCCGCGTGCAACACGGCCGAGGCCGTCGCGCCGAACGCGACCACTTCGCCCCCGTCGGTTCCCACCACCTCACGGACCACGCTCAGCACATCGTTGGTGCGCTGCCCGACCAGCGGCCGGTTCAGGTGCAGCGACAGGAACGATTCCTTGTACTCGGTGCCGAACGTGCTTGGTTTCCCCGCGCTCGGAGCGGTTTCCCCGAACCCCCGGAGATCGACCGCAGTCACCCGCCGGCGAGCCTTCACGAGCGACTCGATCTCTTCGAGCGAACCGGGCGTTATGCCGCTGTCGTTGAGGTAGATCACCGGAAGGCCCTTCGAGCCAGGATTTCCCGGCTCGAACAGCAATTCGGGAAGCCGCATGTCGTCGCGCGTCCGGTAGACCGTTTTGTGAATCCGGTAGCCGTTGCGGTCGATCCTCTCGTACCGACTGACCCCGGCTCCGACCGAGAACTCGTTCACCCCGATCACCCGCGCCACCGTCTTGCGGAACTCCTCCGGCTTCCACTCGTTCTTCGCGCGCTCCTTGGCGAACTCGGTCGCAAGCATCGCGTTCAGATCGAACACCGACTTGCCGCGAAGGTCGTCGAGCACTTGCCCCGTGCGCGTACAGCGCAGGTCCGCGTCTTTCTCCGCAGTGAAGGCGCCTTCCTCAATGGCCTTGTCTTCGCCTTTCAGCCAGCGCGACATGAACCGCGCCATCGCTTCGCGGTGCGACTTGGGATAGCCGTGGGCCGCGTCCGCTTCGATGATGTCCAAGCGATCTGGAACACCTAGTAGCGTGTAAATCCGCTTCGCTTCACGGAACGTCGCCCACGTTCCCTGAATGTCGAAGAAGTCGCGCGTCGAAGCGAGAATGAGCGTCGGTTTCGGCGCGTGCAGGAAGACGTAGTCCGCGTGATCGAGACCGATCGCGACCTGACCGGTGATGTTCTGCTCCGCGTCCTGTGGCCCGATCGTGGCGAACAAGCGTTCGAGCGACGTGAGGTAACACGATGGTGCCGCGGCGACGATGCGCTCATCGAGGGCCATGAGGTAGGAAGTAAGCGTGCCGCCACCGGAGCAGCCGGTGCAACCGAGTTTCTTCGCGTCGATCTCCGGCCGACTCACGAGGTAGTCGAGCGAGCGGATGCCGTCCCAAATGCGGTAACTCGCGGTGCTTCGCCCCACGAGGATCGCGCCGACGCCGCACATCGTGTGTTCGCTCGTCATGCCCTTGATCGCGGGGTTGCCGAGCTTGTCGAGGAGTTGAGTGCGTTCGCCTTGACCGATGGGGTCGTACACGAGCGCCGCGATGCCGTTCTTCGCGAGCAGCACCGCCGCGCGCTGCATGTAGTCCGCGGCTTTCCCATTTGAGCTGTGGCCGAGCGGCAGCAACACGCCGGGGAACGGACCTTTGCCGTCGGGGAGGTAGAGGTTCGCGGTGACGTGGTGTTCCGGGCGGCTCTCGTAAATCACCTTCTCGACCGTGTAGCCTTCGCGCTTGAGCGTGCCGACCGTCTTCGCGTTAAGCGGCGTCTTGTCGGGGAACCCGCCGAGCGCGTCGATGAACTTCGCCCGCAGCGCGGTCTGCCGGCCCGCGACATCCGCGGGCGTCTTGAGTTTTTCGACTTCCGCTTTGCGCGCCGCGAAGTGCTTGTCGCAATCAACGAGCAGCGCCGCGTGCAGCAACTTCCGCGGTGGCGTCTCGCCTTTGGTGGTCTTGAGAACGGTGAGATCGTCAGCGGCGATGAGTGCCCCGGAGAGGAACACGACCGCGAGAAGCGCGAGAGGTCGCATGGATGAAACCAGAAAAGGAGAAGAGTATTCACCGCAGAGAACGCGGAGGACGCGGAGAAGAGAGAACAAAGTGAAATTCTTCTCCGCGTCCTCCGCGTTCTCTGCGGTGAATACTCTTAGGCCGGGAAACTCCACACCTGTACGGCACCGATCATGTCGCCGCCGACGATCCACTTGCCGTCCGCGGACCACGCGACCGCGCAGATCCAGTCCTTGAACTGACCCCCGCGACCCTTACCCACTTCCGAGACGAGTTTGCCCGTGGTCGTGTCCCACACGCGAACCGTCGTGTCGCGCCCGCTCGACGCGAGGTGCTTGCTGTCCGGGTGCCACGCGAGATCGGTTCCGCCGTCGAGGTGGCCCGGCCCGCATTCCTTCACGATCTTGCCGCTGGAAGGATCGAGGATAATGGGCTTGCCGCTCAGCCCGCCGGACTCGCCGCCGCGAAGAATCGCGAGGGCCTTGCCGTCCGGCGAGTAGCTCGCGGAACACATGTGGTTGCCCTTGAACTCCTTCTCCGCGGAGAGGTCTTTGGTCGCGGTGCCGGTAGTCGCGTCCCAGAGCTTCACCGCCGCGTGCCGGCCGCTGTCGAACACGAGCGTAAGGCGCTCCGTGATGCACGCTTGCTTCTGATCCGGCGACAGCGCGACCGCGTAAGCCCAGCCCTTCGCGAGTTGCCACCGCTTCTTCACGATACCAACTGCGGCGTCCCAGATGATGACGTGTCCCGCGTCGTCGCCGGTGATCATCGCTTTGCCGTCGCGGGAAATCTCCATCCCGAGAATCCACTCTTTATGCTCGGTGAGCGTCTTCACCGGTTTCAGCACGTACACCTTCGCTTCGTTCGGCGGCGGCACCTTCGCGCCGTTCGATTTGCGGCGCGTCGTGTCCTCGATGGTGCGCGCGTTGAGGAGAATCGGTTCCGTCGCATCGGGAATCTTCGCGGGGATGTCCCAGTACTTAACGGTGTGGTCGTAGCTCGTGGAGATGAGCGTCTTGCCGTCGGGCGTGGCCGCGAGCCGCGAAATCACGTTGGTGTGGCCGTCGAGCCGCGCAACGGGTTTGGGCGCATCGCCACCGGTCTTGTCGGGGAGTTCCCACAGGAGGATCTGCCCGAGGTTGTTCCCGGCCGCGACGCGACGCGACGAACCGAGGAACGTGACCGCAGTCACCCAGTCGGCGTCCCACTGGAGGTTCCAGGCTTGCGCGGGCTTCGTGAGATCGGCCATGGGATCCTCTTAATTGCCGCTCGCGGCTTCGCGAGCGTGTGTTCCCCGCGAAGCCGCAAGCGGCTTACCCCAACAGCGCGTCCACCGGCTTGGCACCTTCGGGCGTGAGCCAGATCGGGCGCACGCCATGATGGTGCTTCGCGCGGTAGTTGATCCCGAGCGTCTTGTAGATCGTCGCGAACAGGTCGCCTTCGGTCACGAGGTTGTCCTTCACCGTTTTTCCGTCGGCGTCACTCGCACCGTACACGACGCCACCTTTGATGCCGCCGCCCGCGAGAACCACCGTCCACGCGCTGATGAAGTGGTCGCGCCCGGCCCGGTTGTTGATCTGCGGCGTGCGACCGACTTCGCCCATCCAGATGACCAGCGTGTCTTGCAGTTGCCCGCTGTCCGCGAGGTCCGCGAGCAGCGAACTCCACGCGGGGTCCAGCCCGAGCATGTTCCCTTTGTGAACGACGAAGTTGTCGCCGTGGCTATCGTAGTTCTCCTGACCCACTTCCACGAACGGGATGCCGGCTTCGACCAACTTCTTCGCCATGAAGCACCCGCGACCGATCTCCGTATCGCCGTAGCGGTCCTTCGCCTTCGGCCAATCCTTCGCGGTGTCGAACACGCCCTTCGCGCGGAGCAACCGCCAGGCTCGCTCCTTCGCGGTGCGGTGGCTCTCGAACGGCTCCGCCTTGTGATCCGCTGTGAACTCGTCTTCCACCAAGCGAAACAGATCCGCGCGCTTCTTCTCGTCTTCGTCCTTGAGGTAGGACGTGGTGAAGTACGGCATGCGCCCGGTGCGGTCGATTCCGAACGGCTCGTACTTCGGCCCGAGGTAACCCGCGCCGCCGTTCCCGGTCGACCCCATGCGCACGAACGACGGCAGATCGCTATCCGGGTTGCCGTTGAACTTCGCGATCACCGCACCGATTTCCGGGTGCGGAGTGCGCTCGGCCATCTTGTAGCAGGTGTGCATGTGGTAGATGCCGTCCGGGTGGTCCGGCGACTGCGTCTTCAAACTGCGGATCACCGCGAGCTTGTCAGCGACCGCCGCCATCTTCGGCAGGTACTCGCACACTTGAAGGCCGTTCACCTTGGTCTGGATCGGCCGAAACGGTCCGCCTGTGGTGCGGCCCGGCTTCATGTCGAAGGTGTCGATCTGACTGGCGCCGCCGTTGGCCCAGAGCAGGATGCACCGTTTCTTGTTCTTGGTGACGGTCTCCGCGGCGGAGCGTGCGTGCGCGAGTCCGCCCCAGTTGGGGAGGATCAGCCCGCCACCGGTGACGGCCGCGCCCTTCAGGAACGCCCGCCGGGAGAGGTGCGATTGTGCGTGCGACATTGGAGAGCCTCGCGACCGAAGAGTATTAACCACAGAGTCACAGAGGACACAGAGAAAGACAAAGGCCGAGAAAACAGAATGCAGTGTTTTGAACTCAGAGGCTATCCGAAATGGTAGCCTCTCAGTCTTCTGCCTTTCTCTGTATTTGTCTTCCTCTCTGTGTCCTCTGTGACTCTGTGGTTAATACTCTTCGGTCTTCTCTGTTAATGATTGAATCGGAACTCGCTGCTGTTAAGCAGCACCCAGATGGCGTCTTCCACGGCGGCGTCCGGCTTCGGCTCGCGCTTGATGAAGCTCACGAACGCTTCCAGTTCCTTCGGCTTCGGCGAACGGTTCAGCACACTCAGGTACATCAGTTCGACGCGATTCTCCCACGGCTCCGTGGACGTGAGAACTTTATCGGCGAGGTTGCCTTTCTTGCGCCTGAAGAGCGCCCGGACTTGGTCCGAGTTGTTCAGGAACAGGTGTTCGCTCAGGCTTCCTTGGAACTCGCCCAAACCGTTGGTCGGTTCGCCGAACGCGCGGAGGAAGTAATCCCAGTTCGCGTTCGGGTCTTTTGGGTTCACCTCAAAGCCATTCGCGGTGCGCATCACGGCAACGATCTCTTCCGCCGTGAGCGGGCGCACGCGGGCGCGCTCGAAGTGCTTTGGCAGCGCCTCCTTCGTCGGGCCGGTGCCGCTCAGTTGGTAGGCTTCGCTGTTCGCGATCTCGCGGAGCAAAAACTTCAAGTCGTACTTGTGCGCGACGAACCCTTTTGCGAGCGCCTTCAACAGCGCCGGGTGGCTCGGTGCGTTCTCCTTGTGGAAGTCGTCGACCGGGTGAACGATTCCGCGACCCATCAGTTGCGCCCACACGCGGTTCGCAGTGGCGTTCGCGAAGTACGGGTTCTCCGGCGCGACGACCCACGCGGCGAATTTCTCCTTGCGCGAGAACGTTGGTTTCGGCATCTTCTCGCTCCCCTTCGGAAGCGGCGGTTCCTTGTAGTCCTTCGGCAACGGCGGTTCGTCGAGGGCGGTGCCGCCGAGGAACTTCGGCTTGATCGGGTCGCCCTTCTGACCGGGCTTCAGTTCCTTCGCGTTGCCCGCGAACAGCACCTCACCGCTATTCTTCTCGCCGATGGTGAACGAGCGGTTGTTCCCGTCGCCCTTGTCCTGAACCACCATCCGCACGAAGAACCCGGACACGCCATAAAAGTCTTTTTGCGTCCACACGTCATAGGGGTGATCGTGGCACTTCGCGCACTGAAGTTGCGTCGCCAGGAACAGACGACTGACGTTGATCGCGGCCTCGTCCGGCGCGTTGCGGAACTGCACCATGAAGGTCTCGCTCCCGGGCTGTTCCGCGAGCAGCAGTTCTTTCACCAACTTGTCGTGCGTGACGCCGTCGGCGAACTGCTTGGCGAGCCACGTCTTGAATGCCGGGCGCCGGTAGGTGTCCGAGAAGTTCCCCGGTCGGCGAGTGAACAGCGCCAGATCCCACACGTCGGCCTGCGCCTGTGCGAATCGCGGATCGGCGAGCAGCGCGTCGATGACCTTCTCGCGTTTCTTCGCGTCCGTGTTATTGAGGAACTTGGTCGTCTCGTCGGCAGTGGGAATGGTGCCGACGATGTCGATGTAAACGCGGCGGAGGAACTCCGTGTCGGTGGAGCGCACCGCGGGCGTGATCTTCTGTTCTTTCCACCGCGTGGACACTTCGCGGTCGATGACGGTGCGAAGCGGCTCGTCGGCGCGGCCGATGTTGGGAACGAGTACCAGAGTGGCGAGCAGCCAGCGGAAGCGGAGCATTTGGAGAACCCCGTGGTGGGGAAGTGGCTGGTGGTGGGCGTTTGTCGGTTGGGTAGGTTGGAGTGAAGAATACACTAGCGGCGGAGTGTTTGCCAACCAGAAATCCGTCAGGAACAACCCGTGATCCGATTTTCCGAAGAAGCGTGGCCTCGGTATGCTCGTCGGGACAGTCGGGCATGGAATACCTGAGTGCTGAGTGATGAATCAAGACCGGCAACTCTGTACGGGCCTGTCTGCACTCATCGCTCAACACTTGAAGTACCTTCCAGAGTGCGGATCACTTCCTGCACAAGCTTCTGGACACGGTGTTTGGACAGATACACTTGCGACACGCGAACGCCGAGTTGGTCTGCGGAGCCACGCCGTCGAGCGCCGCGAGTTTGAACGCCTTCTCCCGAAGGCTTGACGGAGATGCTGAAGGCCGACTTGCAGAAATCGTTCAAGCCCGCGCTGCTAGGCCGCATGACGGTGGTGCCGTACTACCCGCTTGGCGACACCGTGCTGAAGAAGATCATCGAGTTGAAACTGAAGCAGATTAGCGACGGTCTGAAGACCAACTACAAGGCGGTGTTCAGCTACACGCCCGCGGTGGTCGATACGATCGCGGCGCGGTGCAAAGATGTAGACACCGGCGCCCGCAACGCGGACCACATCATCACCGGCACCGTACTCACGATGATCTCGGCGGAAGTGCTCACGCGCATCGCCGAGGGTAAGTCGATCACGAAAGTGAGTGTCGGTGTGGACGAGAAATCGCAGTTCGTGATCGGCGTGGAGTGAAGGCAAACCCGGAGTGTTCGCCTGCGATTACCCCCCGATCAACACTGTCGGGCACCCCAAAATGATGACGCCGCCGTGGGCGGTGGTGTCGCCCAGGCGCACCGCGGGCGTGCCACCAATCAGCACGGTCGCGGAGCCTTTCACGAGGCTGTCCGGTGGACCGACGCACACGGCCATGTCACCGACGTGCGCGGCCGGCATTCCGCCGATGAGAACCGTGGGCGCTCCCGGCCCGCTAATCGGGCCACCGACGTGCGGAATGATTCCCGTCACCATCGGGCACGTGTGCATGTCGGTGAGGCGTGCGGCCGGCATTCCCATGACGGAACTCCCACAAGTGGTTACGAGATGATACTCTGAAACGGCGCGTGAAACTGCACTCCCCTATTTCAGGACGATTCCCATGACCCGCGCACTCGCTCCGCTCGTCGCGCTGTTCGCGTTCACCGCTCTCGCTTCCGCACAGAACCCGGAACCGCTCATCAATCGCATCGGGGCGCTGCCGGGCGAACTGGTTCAGGCCGGGCGCACCGACGCCGAAATCGTGGACGCGTTGTTCTTCATTACCCTCGGCCGACTCCCGAAGGAGGACGAGAAGAAAGCTGCCGTCAAGCACCTCGGCACCGACCCCAAGAAGCGCCCCGCCGCCGGACGTGATCTCGCCTGGGCGCTCGTCAACACCAAAGAATTCCTCGCACTGCACGGGTTGGACAAGGATCCCGTCGCCACGTTCCAACTGATCAGCAAGTTCACAAAGGAATGGGATAAGATCGTGGACCCGGAGAAAAAGTGAACCCGCGACCGCTCCGCGACGGGCCGCACCGTTCTCGCTAAACTAAATCGAACCCACCCCACTTGAAGCCGCCGGCGCGAACAGATTCGCTCCAGCGGGCGCTGGAGCACCTCAGATGTACGACCCCGACGAAGCCCCAGCCACCGCACTCGACGGTGCCGTGTTCGAACGACTGAAAGCCACGCTCGCGGAACGCGGGCCGGTCGCCGCGGTGGACGAACTCGTCGCTGAACTGCGCAAGGCCGACGACTTCCAGGGACTCTTCTACGCGCTCTTGATGAAGAAGCGGATCGAACTCGGTGTATCTCCGTTTCCCACTGGACCCGCGAACGAACTCCCGCCGGAAACGCACGAATCCTACGAGGACGCGATCCGCGACGCGGGCCGGCACGTCGGTGGATTGCTCCTCGGACGCAAGGAGTACACGAAAGCATGGGCGTTCTACCGGATGCTCGGCGAACCCGAACCAGTGCGCGAAGCACTGGAGAAGTTCGTCCCTTCTCCCGAGGATGATGTGTACCCGATCATCGAGATCGCGTGGCAGAGCGGGCTGTTGCCGAAGAAAGGCTTCGATCTCGTGATTGATCGCCACGGCATCTGTTCGGCCATCACGATGGTCAGCGGTTCGGACCTCGCGTCCAACCCGGACCTGCGTGACTACTGTGTCGGCAAACTCGCAACCGCGCTGCACGCACAACTCACCGAGCGCCTGACGAGCGACCTCGCGGCCCGCGGCGTGATCCTCACCAAAGCGGCCACGATTCCCGAACTCGTGGAACTGCACCCGGACCTGTTCGCGGACGACGCGTACCACATCGACACGTCGCACTTGTCGAGCGTGGTGCAGATGAGCACACAGTTACCGGCCGGACCGGCGCTGAACTGCGCTCGCGAACTCTGCGCCTACGGCCGCAAACTCGCCCCCAACCTTCAGGGCACTAACGACGCGCCGTTCGACGAGAACTACGTCGATTACCTCGCGTTCCTGAGCGTGCTTGCCGGGGAGAGGATCGAAGAGGGTTTGGCGCGGTTCGCGACGAAGGCTGAGCGCGAAGCCGCCGAAGGCGCGACCTACGCGGCCCAAGTGTACGTGAACCTGTTGCTCCGCGCGAATAAACCCGCGGAGGCACTCCTGGCGGCGAAGAAGTTCCTGCTCGCGGAAGACGACCGCAACCTGATCTGCCCCGGCGTGAACGAACTGGCGCGCCGCGCCGGCGACTTCACCGCGCTGGCGGAAGCGGCGAAGGCCCGCAACGACGCCGTCGGGTTCCTCGCGGGCCTCATCGCGGTCAAGGGGTAGCGCGAGTTACTCGCCTGGGGTCTTCCGGCCGGCCATCTTCGCGACCTCGGCGTCGGTCAGCGCGCGAGCGATTACCATACACTCGTCTACGGCCCCGATGATGTGACCCCACTGTGGATTGGCCGGTTTCCCGTCCGCGTCCGACGGGCCAGGCCATTCGGGGTCAGTGTACCGCAACCAGCCGAACGTAAGACCGACGGAGTCGGGCAACCGCGGAGCGACCGTGTCGCTGGATACGACGGGTTCGCCGTCGAGGTACAGTTTCGCCCCGGTCGGGGTGCGGACCAGCGCGACGTGATGCCACTTCTCGTCGTGCGTCCAGGCGTGTTTAAACTCGACCGTGCCCTTCGAGCCGGCTATTCGGGCCGTGAAGTGCGTGCGGGTCGCGGTGATCTCGGCGAGCGGCTCTTCTTTTCCGTAGGTCGCGTGGACCGAGATCGGTGTGATCGGGATGTACCGCACGCGCACCCAACCGGCGACGGAGTACCCGTTCGGATCGACCGTGGCCGCCAGACTGCCAGACCGCAAATGGTTCGGGCGCGGCGGACCGTAAGCGCGGAACCCGGGATTCACGCCGACGGTTGGATACCACGCCATGCCACTCACACCAGGGCCGCCGAACGGCCCGCGGCCCAGGTCGGTCCGCTCGTTCCAACGGGTGAACCGCCCGAACCCGTACTCGGCCAGTTCTTCCCCTTTGCCAGCGACGAGGCGGCCCGGTTCCGGGCCATCGTGCTCGTACTGCATGAACGCGATGTCCGCGTCTCGTTGTTTCTGGGCGTGTTCCTGAACGCGCCGCGCCCGCTCGGCCGCGACCCGCTGCTCCTCCTCTCGCTTGGCCACCTCTTCGGCCCGTTGGCGTTCGACGTCGGCCTTCTTCTGCCCGACGGTCTTCAGCTTCGGGTCGATGATCTCGAACGAGTCGAGGAACCGCTTCGCGTTCTCGTTGCCGGGGCTGGCGAACCGGCCGCCCGCGATGATGACGTAGACCCGCGAGTCCGCGATGATGATGCGGGCCACGTACCACCCGCTCCCCTTGGCGCTGAACTCGACCTCGCGAGCCGGGAACCCACCCACGGTGATGTCCTTCTGACGGATGACCGTTACCTCACCGGTGTCCTTCATTCCCTTCACGGCCTCGTCGAGCAGTTGTTTGTCCATGCCGAACCGCAGTTCGTGGGCCGGGATGTCGCGGTAGACGATCGCGTACTCCTCCATGCGACCGAACAGGATCGTGCCCTCCATCGGTGCGCTCGGGTCGGGCTTTTCGCCTGCGATTTTGTCCATGTCGTTGCGCGGCGGGGCGGGAAGATCCACCCGGAACCCGCCGCGTGCGGACTCGTGCTTCTGCCACTTGGGTCCGGGGATCAGCAAATACATTCCGCCGCAACAGCCGAACGTGAGAAGACAGAAGACGCCCCCGATCACCACGAGCCAGAAGAGGGCACCGCGACCCGGCGGCGGGGCCGGTGGCCGGCGCCGGCGGCGCGGTCGATCGCGGTCGCGGTCGCGCCGTGGGGCGTCATACGGGTTGTTCCAGTCGGGATTCCAGCTCCGCCCAACCGGTTGTGCCGCCGATTCCGGTTCGGACTCGCGGGGTTCGTCCGTGGAAGCGACTTCGGCCGGTGGTGTCGGTTCGGCCTCGCGGGGTTCGGCCGCGGGCGCGTCGAGCAGTTCCGCGTCCAGCGGTTCGTCCGCGAGAGTCACGGCGGCGTCCGGTTCCGCGTCGTGGGGTTGGGCCGGGTCGGTGGTCGGGACTGGTGCGGGAACGGAAGCGCGGGGCGGCGCGACCGGCACCGCAGCCAGCGGCGGGGGCGGAGGCGAGACCACCTCGCCGGGCACGCGGAGCATGGTCTGGCACGCGCCGCAGCGGATCACCCGCCCCGCGGACTCGTCGCCCACGCGAAGCGTGCCGTTGCAGGTGGGACAGATGAACTCGATGGCCATTCCCGATCCTCTCAGGCGGTGCGCGCGAGTGGTTGGTATGTTACCGGGTCGCGAGTGCGCCGGACTACCGAATCTGGTTCGCTGAGGGGCTTGCGCTGTGGACTTGTAACTCAGCCGCCCTCGGCTGAGTTCGCGTCTTTCTCCCCGATGAGTTCGCGTAGCTTTTTGGCGATGGGTGAGAGCTTCATGGTTCCGAAGGAACCTTCCTGGCGTTGAGCCTTTGCCAACA
>CAMDQN010000064.1 GCA_945905925.1 Singulisphaera sp. GP187 | reverse complement strand
GGGCCTTCGCCGCAAAGCCGGCTCGACCCACCCTACAAATTCACCCCCGCGTTCTCCGGCGACGCCTTCGTTCGCTGCCCGCGTGCCGCCACGAGCGCGCCCGCAGCCAACCCCTTGAGCGAAACGAATCTCCGTGCCGGCCACTGGATCGCCCGCAAGTACCAGCGCAGCGACGCAAATGGTTCGCTCGCGCGCATCACGTAGCCGAGAGTCTGGCACGTCGAAGCGTAACCATCCGCGATCACTTCCCTTGGCACCTGTTCCGCGACACCATAGCGCGATTCGGCGCGGTGCATGATGGATATCGCGGTGTCCACGCGGTCGCGGAGCTTCTTCGAGAGGTTCCCGTGCCCGGTGCGGTAGCAAACCAACTCTTCGTCCACGAAATCAAACGTGTGGAACTTCGCCACGCGCAACCAGAGGTCGTAGTCGATGGCGAGATCCCATAATGGGTCGAACCGGCCGACGTGCGCGAACACCTCTCGCTTCACCACCGCCGACGAGAAGCACACGAAGTTCTGGGTGAACATCTGCGGGAGGACGGAACCTGTTGGGAAGCCGCTCGCCGGCTTCGCGGGCAGTGCCCTTCCCTGTTCGTCCATCAGCGACCGCTTGCAGAACACCACGCCGACAGCGGGCTTCGTGTCAAACACCCGGACTTGCTTTTCGAGCTTGGTCGGTTCCCACGCGTCGTCCGCATCCAAGAACGCGATGAACGCGCCGCGACTTAATGCGATGCCCAGGTTCTTCGCCTTTGGCTGGCCGAGCGTGTCGGAGCGGAAGTATCGCACGCGACGATCCGCGAGGTACGGCCGACACGCCTGTGGCGTGTCATCGGAAGAGCCGTCGTCGATGACGAGCAGTTCCCAGTCGGCGAACGTCTGCGCGAAGACAGATTCGACCGCTTCGGGCAGGAATCGGGCATAGTTCTTCGCGGCCATGACAATCGAGACGCGGAGCATCATACACTCATTGCTTCCATGCGCTCCCGGGCGACCTTCGAGATGCAGAACCGGTACTTGCCGCTCGGCTCCTGCGGGATCGCGTCCACAAGTTCCACGTCGTGCGTGACGGTGTCGCCGAACGTGGCGCGCACCAACTCCGCGATCTTCGTGCGGCTTGCTGGACCAAACGCCGCGTCCGCGACGAGCCTGATACGCAACTGTGTGATCGACTCCTGCACGATTTGCACTTGCGCCGTGCCGGGAATCAGCACCGCGAAATTCTCCGTGAGCGAAATACCGGAGACGAGGTTCCCGGCGGGCGTGAGAACATAGTCCGCGTCGCGGCCCTCGACGCGCTCGATCAGGGGCAAGCCGCGACCGCACTTGCACACGCGGTTCGAGCGCACGACCACATCACCGACCTGATAGCGAACGAGCGGCATCGCCCGGTTACTCAAGTCGGTGACAAGTAACTTCCCGTCGGCTTGCGCTTCGTGGTAGATGCTGTCGGCGTTGACGTGTAGCCCGTTGTGGGCTTCGCACTCGCTCGCGATGAGGCTCACTTCTTCGCAGCCGTAGCGATTCGTGACCTTGCAGCCGAATACCTCTTCGATGACGGTGCGCTGCCAGTCGTGGAGGATCATCGCGGTGGAGATGATGCCATTCGGCCGAATGTCTAACAAGCCCGCAGCGTCAGCAAGGGTTTTCTTCTTCAACGCGCAAGCGAGCAAGTAAAGCGAGTGCGCGTGCCCGAAGATCAGCCCGGGTCTGTGCGCGCGGATCCGCTTCGTGAACTCCGCGATGCGCGCCTCATTCAAGTCGAGCGTGTCGAGGTATACGGCGCGGTCGAAGAAGCGGTTGCGTAACCGGCCCTTCAGCCCGAAATGCTGGTATTCGGGGTTGCCCCATACCTTCGCGACGCGCTGCCCCAAGCGATAGCCCGACCACTCGTCCGAGCGGATGGTACAAGCGGTCTTCCACTGCATCGCGGCTTCGTCGCAGTAGATTGTGAGCGGCACTCCGGTCGAACCAGACGTGGTCTTCACGCGGCATTTCGTGATGTCGTAGGCCGACGACACGAGCGCCCGATTGTGCCGCCGAATGTCGGCTTTCGTGACGATGGGGAACGCTTCGAGATCGCTAAGTTCTCGCACGTCGGAAGGATGCACGCCGGCTTTCGTCCACGCGTCTCGGTAGTATGGCACGGTATCCCACGCGTGCCGGAGTTGCGATTGAAGCGCGTGAAGCTGCCGCTCGCGGACAACTTCTGGCGCGTCGAACTGCGTTTTGCGCAGCGTACGGAGATGTCGAAGGTGTGTGCTGCCTTCCCGCCACGCCATGAGCGGGTGCATCAGGTGCCGATTCAGGGTGTCGAGCATCCGTGCCCTCCGTCGCGCTCCCCTCTGGGTCGCGGCTAACCAAGAAATGTCTTCTGCCATTCCACCTGCTTCGCTAAACCGTCGTCGATGCTCGTCGTTGGCTTCCATCCCAGATGCCGGAAGAGTTTCGTTACGTCGGCGCCGGTCGCGAGTTGGTCGCCCGTCCGCGGCGGGTGACGCTCGATGATCGCTGGCTTCCCGATGATGCGTTCCAGCTTCTTGAATACTTCCAGCACCGTCACTAACTCGCCGCCGCCGAGATTGAAGGTTTCGCCCGGCGTTGCCTGCGTCGCGCGAATCGTCGCTTCCACGCAGTCCGCGATGTACGTGTTGCCGCGAACCTGCAACCCGTCGCCGGTGAGCTTGATCGGTTTGCCTTGCAGGATCGCGTTGATGAACAGGTGATAACCCATCTCCGGGCGCTGTCGCGGGCCGTACACGCTGAAATAGCGAAGCACCACGGCCGGTACACTCCACTCGTCGCAGTACACGCGACACAGTTGCTCCGCCGCGAGTTTCGTGATGCCGTAAGGCGAACTCGGGCGAGTGGGCAAAGACTCGTCACCGCTCGCGTACTTGCCGTACACGCTCGATGTGCTCGCGTAGATCACGCGTTTCAGAGTGGGCGAACCCTTCAGCGATTCGAGCAGTCGGTGCGTGGCCGTGAGGTTATGGCGGTTGTAAGTGTCGAAGTCGAGCCAGCTTCGCGTTAAGCCCGCCATTGCGGCGAGGTGAAACACTAACTCCGCACCGCTCGCGACTTCCGCCGGCACGCCTTGCGACAGATCGAGTTCGCGGAACATGAACTGCGGATGCCCGCGAAGGTTCACGAGGTTCCGCTCCTTGATGGATCGCGGGTAGTAGTCGGTGAAGCAATCGATACCCGTGACGGCGTGACCGTCCGCGAGCAACCGCTCGCACAGGTGTGAGCCGATGAACCCGGCTGCGCCGGTTACGATGCAACGCATGTGAGTCCCCCAGCCGGAGACTCTATCAGGTCGAAGAAGTGAATCGCAACCCCGACCCGGGCGCGTGCGCAGTTCGGCTTGTCAAGCGCGGCGGAATGCGTTCCAATCTCCACAATCTCTGATTCTGCACACGCAAGGAATCGCGCCGGAACGACTCCGGGCGGACGGAACCTTCGCCATGATGGCCCCGCTGCCGAACCCCACACCCGGCGACCGGCCCGACCTTCCAAAGGTCCGGCTCGACGTGCGCACCGGGGCGGGGCGCGCAATCAGTTACGAACTCGCCAACGACGAGTTCCTCATCGGCGGCGCTCCAGGCTGCGACCTACGCCTCTCGATCCCCGGCGCGCCTGCGGTCGCGGTGCAACTCACGCGCAAACCCAACGGCGTCGGGATTCGGCGCGTCACCGCCGCGATGCCAGTGCTGCTCAACGCCGCGCCGCTTCCGGCCGGTGTCACGCAACGGCTTCAACACGCGGACGCGGTTCACGTCGCGGGTCTGGTGATCGCGGTTCACATTCAAGGTTTGACCGCAACCGAACCGCCGCTCGCGTACCTTTCCCCGAAGCTCGTTTCACTCGACGACGTGCCGTTTGCACAACCGGTTGAAGAGGAACCACAGCCCGACTTCACCGCGGAATACGAGCGGCTCGAAGAACGCAAGCGCGCGATCGACGCCGAGGAAGCCGACCGCCGCGATCAGTGGGAGACCCGCGACGCGGAGTTCATCCGTCGTCGCCGAGACCTCGACCAGGACGCGGAAGAACTCGAAGCGGACCGTGCGCTGTGGCACGACCGGCACCGCGCGATCGAGCAAGAACTCGCCGACCGCCGCGCCGAAGAAGCCCGCGCGAAGGAAACTGAACTCGCACGCACGCGCAACGAACTCGCCGGCCTGCGGCAGCAGTGGCTCGACGAGTGCAACAAGCACCGCGAAGAGCTGGTCAGCCAGGGCACAAGTCTTCAGACCCAACGCGAAGCGTTCGAGACCGAGCGAGTCGAACACGAGCCGAAGCGCCAAACACTTCGCGACGAACAAACGCGAGTCGCGGCGCAGTGGCAAGAACTGTCGCGCCAGCGGGAACTGTTCGCCGCTGATCGCGACATCTTTGAGAAGGCCGCGGGCACCTTCGAGGCCAGCCGCGCCGCGGAAACCGACCGGCTCACTTCGTGGGAAGCCGACCTCACCACACGCGAACAGGTGGTTTCGCACCGCGAAGGTCTGGTTCGCACCGCACGTGACGAATTCGAGACCGAGCGGTTGCGGTTTCTGGACGATCTCGCACGGTTCGAGCGGCGCAGCGCGGCGATCGAAGAGGCCGAACGCGAGCTGCGCACACGCACGCAGGAAGTGGACGTTCGGCTCGAACACTTGAAGCGCGACGCGACCGAGTGGGAAGAAACCGTCAGGCTCGCGACCAGCGAGCAAGAGCGTCTCCGCGCCGAAGCCGAGCGACTCGACCGGCAGAAAGCGGAACTCGATTCGCAGTCCGCGACACTCGCGGAGCGGGCCGGACAACTCGAATCGCAACAAGCCGTGGTCGCGGTGTTCCGCGCGAAGCTCGATCGCAGCCGGCAGGACATGGAGCGCGAAGCGTGGCAACTCGCCGCGGCACGCATCCGCGAAGACGAATCGCTCGCCGAACTCCGACGCCGCATTCAGGAGGCCGAAGAGGTTCGCGCCCAGCTCAACGCGGTGCAAGAGAACACCGATCAGGAGCGCCACCGGCTCGACGAACGCGATTCCCTCTTAACTGCGGGTCTGGAAGAGATTCGTAATCAGAAGGAATCGCTCGCGACCGAAGCGAAACGCATTCAGGAGCGTGAATCTGAGTTGGACGTGCGTTCGGCAGAGTTCGCGGAGCAGGCCGGAATGCTCAAAGGCCGGATGACACAGGCAATTGATCTGCAAAGCCGGCTCGAAGCGGATCGCGTCGCGGTGCGCGAGCGCGAAGCCGCCCTGTCGCAATCAGAAGAAGCGCGGCAGACGCTTCAAGAACAACTTCGCAAGCGCGCGGAGGAGCTGGGCGCTCGCGGCAAGACGCTCGACGAGATTGCGCGTCAGTTGGTGGCCGAACGCGCGTCAGTGAACGAGACCCGTGCAGCAATCGAAAGTGCGCGCCACACGGCGGAAGACGAACTCGCGTCGCGCCGCCTGGAACTGGAATCGCGCAGCGCGACTGTGGATCGCCAATCGATTGACTTCACCGACAAGGAACAAACTCTCGCACGGCAAGTTGGTCGATTGAAGGACGTGGGCACCGCGGTCGCAGCGGAGCGCAAGAGTCTTGCGACAGCCCGCGCGACGTGGGAAGCCGACCGCGCCGCGGCCCAAGAAGCCGACCGCACCGCACGCGAACACCTCGAAGCGTTCCGCTCGCGCGCCGCAGCCGATCTCGACGCTCTCCGCGCGCAAGCCCCGGAACTCGACGATCAGGCGAAGCTCGCGCTCGAACGGCTTTCGGCCGCGCGCGACATGCTTCGCGGGCACCTCAATGAACTGAACGAGTTCGCGCGAACGAGCCGTACCGATCTCGAAGCCGCTCGCGCGCAGATTCGCGAAGAGGCGGAGCGACTGCGCGAGAAGAACGACGCGCTCGACCGCGCGAAGGACGAACACCGGCTCGCGGTCGCCGCGTTCCGGCAGCAGTTGATCGAGTGGCAGGGCACCGTCGGCGAGATGCGCCGGCTGCTTTCTTCCAGCGAGAACCGTCTGGACGCGAAGCAAGCCGCCGCGACGGAAGCCGCGACCGCCGCGACCGACGCAGCTCAGAAGCTCGCGGAGGAAACCGACCGCCTGCGACGCGAACGCGAGGAGTTCACCGCACGACGCACGGAGATGGAGCGCCACCTGTCCGACATGCGCGAGTGGTATCGCAAGAAACTCCGCGAGTTGGCCCGCTCCGGCAAGGCGGAGGGCGGACGGCGGACGGCAGACGAAGAACTAAATCCAGAGCCGACATTGCCGCGACTCCACGATCCTAGTTCGTCGTCTTCTTTGTCCGCCTTCCGCCTTCCGCCTTCCTTACTCGACGCCTTGCCTGAAGAGTTGGAACCCGGCGACCGGCAACTCGGCGAACTGCTTCGCTCGCTGGGACTGGTCGATACCGACACGCTCGCCACACTCTGGGAAGAAGCCACGCGACAGCGCCGCACGTTGCGTCAGGTGTTGCTCGCGAGCGGCGCCATCACGCTCTATCAACTTGCCCTCATCGAAGCGGGCAACCTCGATTCGCTGATGCTCGGCCGGTTACGCGTCATCGACCGACTTCGCGTCACGCCGAAGGAACTGATCTATCGCGTTTATGATCCCAATCGCACGGCGGAGAAGTCCGGCGGGCTGTATCTTCTGCGTCACCTCTCCGACTCGGAGATGCAGGACGCAGTTCACCCGGACGAGTTCCGGCAGCGGTTCTCCGCGGCGCGCGACGCGGCCCACGCGAACCTCGCGGACATTGTCGAAGTGCTGGAAATCAACGGGCGCCCCGCGGTGATTCAGGAATGGCTGACGGGGCTGTTCAGCGCCGACTGGCCCGCGTTCGCGGCGCATCCGGGGTGTTGGGTGCGGCTCGCGACGATGGCCGCCGGCGCGATCGACGCGGCGCATCGCGTGGGCTTGGTTCACGGCCGGCTCACGTCGGATTCGTTCGTGCTAACGTCCGAAGGCACGTTGAAGGTGGCCGACTTCGGCGAACCCGCCTGGCTGGCGTCTCT
Organism: Singulisphaera sp. GP187; assembly: GCA_945905925.1. Classification (GTDB taxonomy): domain Bacteria; phylum Planctomycetota; class Planctomycetia; order Gemmatales; family Gemmataceae; genus Gemmata. The sequence continues at coordinate 30,679 of CAMDQN010000064.1, read as the reverse complement.
GGCGCACACGTCGAGCGTCGAAACCTCGGTCGCGGCGGATTTGCGGGCGTTCGGGCAGGTGGTGTTCGGGTGGTCGCAGTTGGCCGGTAAGAAGCGGGTCGCGAGGACGAAGGGATTCCCCGAATCGCTGTGGGCCGTCATCCGCCGGTTGGAGGCTGACGCGGAACCGCCAATGGCGGACACGGTCGCGATGGCGCAGCCGTACCAGTCCGCAGCGGAACTGCTCAGCGACTTGCAGCGCATCGCCCGCGACACGCCATTCAGCGACGACGCGTGGGAGAAGTTGCTGAAGCACGTCGCGGACAACGCGCCCGACGCGCCCGCCGGGCTGAAGAAGGCGGGGTAAGTGAAAGCGGGAGATGAAAAGTCAGCGATACGAAAAGACCGATCCCCGGACGGTTCTGTGCGGCGCCTTGATCGCATCTCTCTTCGCCGTTCCTTTCCCGTTGGCTGACGCCTCCCGCGGCTGACGGGCCAATCGCGCCGATCGCAGCAAACACCGTCGGCGCAATTAGCCGGAGGTTCTCGCTGACGTTCCGGGTTCGCTGGCGCGATTGTTCCCTGTAAGAGCCTTCGCCCGTGGCGGTATCGGTTTCCTTACCCCCACCCCGCGCCTATAATATCTTCAGCACTCCTTTTCAACCTGTCGCTGAACGAGAACAGACCGCATGAGCGCATCACCCGAAGTAGTCGTCATCGGTGGCGGTCCGGCCGGCTGCACCGCCGCTACTCTCATCGCACAAAAAGGCCACTCGGTCAGGTTGTTGGAGCGGGAGAAGTTCCCCCGCTTCCACATCGGCGAATCGTTCATGCCGGATACCTACTTCGCGCTCCGCAGGCTCGGGATGCTCGACAAGATGAAGTCGTCGCACTTCGTCAAGAAGTACTCGGTGCAGTTCGCTAACGACCAGGGCAAGGAGTCGCAGCCGTTCTACTTCTTCGAGAACAACCCGCACGAATGCACGCAAACGTGGCAAGTGCTCCGCAGCGAGTTCGACCACATGATGCTCATCAACGCACGCGAACACGGCGTTGACGCGCGCGAAGAAGCTCGCGTACTGGACGTGTTGTTCGACGGCGACAAGCAGACCGGCATTCGCGTCAGTTACGCGGACGGATCCGAGGAGGTGTTGCACCCACGCGTGATCGTGGACGCAAGTGGTCAAAGTTCGCTTATCAGCAACAAGAAGAAGCTCCGCGTACCGGATGCGAAACTGAAGAAGGCCACCGTGTGGTCGTACTTCAAAGGCGCGAAACGCGAACCCGATAAGCTCGACGAAGGTGCGACCCTCGTGCTTCAACTGAAGGAAAAGAAGGGCTGGTTCTGGTACATCCCGCAGCACAACGACACCATCAGCGTGGGCGTGGTCGCCGGCCTCGATTACATCTTCGCGGACAAGAACGCATCGCTCGAAGAAATCTTCTGGCGCGAAGTGGACAACTGCGCCGCCGTGAAGAGGCGCATCGAAGGCTCGGAGCGCGTGGACATCTGGCGCACGACGAAAGACTTCTCGTACCGCAGTACGCGGTTCGCGGGCGAAGGGTGGGTTCTCGTGGGTGACGCGTTCGGGTTCCTCGATCCCATCTACTCGTCAGGGTTGCAACTCGCGTTCTCGTCGGGCACGTTCGCGGCCGACGCCGTTTGTGACGGGCTAGCGAGCGGCGATCTCGGCGAACAGCAACTGGGCGGCTGGGGTCCTGAGTTCCTCAAGGGCATGGAGCGTCTGAAGAAGTTCGTTTACATCTACTACGACGGGTTCAACTTCGGGCTGTTCATCCGCCGGTATCCACACATGAAGCGGCACGTCACCGATCTGCTCATCGGCAACGTGTTCAAGGACTCGCTCGACGAGGTGTGGGAGCCGCTATACGAAGTGCAGCGCGAGATCAACGGGCAGAAGCCAGACACGGTGACCGCGGGCTAAAGCGTTTTCAGGAATGTTGTAGCGTTCGGCCAACGAGCCGCGACCGCCAGGGAGTGGCCACGCAAACCGCTCCCTGGCGGTCGCGGCTCGTTGCTGGTGTCCCAAATGAAACGAGGGGAGGCTTTCGCCTCCCCTCTCGCGTTACGTCAGTTGTTTCACGCTTACGCGAGAACCTTCTCGATCACCTTGCCTTCGCGGTAGAGCTGGATCGGGCGACCGGTCGCGCTCTGGATCTCCGTGTTCGGCGCGATGCCGAGGTTGTGGAAGATCGTGCCCGCGACGTCGTCCGGCGTGACCGGCTCGGTCGCCGGGGCCATGCCGCTCGCGTCGGTGGTGCCGTGGCCGTAGCCGCGCTTGAAGCCACCACCGGCCAGCACGCACGCCATCGAACGCGCCCAGTGGTCGCGCCCGCTGTTCTTGTTCACCTTCGGGGTGCGGCCAAACTCACCGGCGCACATCACGATCGTGCTGTCCAGCAGGCCGCGCTCGTCGAGGTCGCGGATCAAAGCCGCGAGCACCTGGTCCGTCGTCGGGGCGAGGCGGGTCTTGTGCGCGTTGAACGTCTGGCTGTGGGTGTCCCAGCCGCCGAAGCTCACGGTCGAGAACCGGACGCCGGCTTCAACCAAGCGGCGGGCCGCCAGCGCGCCCTGGCCGAACGGCGTGTTGCCGTACATGTCGCGGGTAACCTGCTTCTCGGCGCTCAGGTCCAGCGCCTTGCGGGTCTTGTCGCTCTTGAGGATTTCCAGGGCTTGTTGGTGGAAGGTGTCGAGACCGTCCACGAGGTCATTCGACTTATCGAGACCGGCGAACCCACCGTCGAACTTGCGAAGCAGCGCGTCCCGCTTTTCCAGTTCTTCGAGCGTGAACGAACCCTTCAGGGTCAGGCCGCGAACGCTGAAGCCGCCGCCCTTCGCCCCGGCCTTGTCGCCGCCGGCCGCGTTGCCCTCGATGATGAACGGGTTGTACCCGGTGCCGAGGTAGCCGGCTTGCCCGGCCAGCCCGTTGCGGAGTTCGCCGAACGTGACGTAAGGCGGCACGCCGACTTCGGTCTTCAGGAGCTTCGACGCGACCGAACCCATCGACGGGTACTGCAGCGCGGCGGTCGGCTTGTTACCGGTGGTCATGAACACGGCGGCTGGGCCGTGGCTCGGGATCGTGTGGTACAGCGAGCGAACGATGGTGGCCTTGTCCGCGACCGCGGCGAACTTCGGGAAGGTTTCCGCGACCTGCACGCCCTTCGCGGCGGTATCGATGCTCTTGAACTCGCCGCGGATGCCTTCGGGCGCGTCCGGCTTATTATCCCACATGTCGATGGTCGCCGGGCCGCCGGCGAGCCACAGCAGGATGACGCTCTTGGCTTTCGCTTGGCCGCTCCCGAGTTCCTTCTTGGCAGCGGCTTTTGCCTCAGACGCGAGGATACCGGGGAGGGTGAGGCCGAGAATGCCGGCCGACCCGATGGTTAGCACGTCTCGGCGGCTGACGCCGTCGCAGGTCACGTTCACGTTCGCCATGGCAGCGGTCTCCATTCGGAGGGTGGGGAAACAGGGCAGGTAATTTTTCTTGGGTAGGTGCCGCTTGCCGAGCGGCACAGTTACCCATCTCGTATCGCTTCACGAACTCGAACGCAGCCCGCCTCGGCAAGGCGGGCCTACCAAATCAGTGATTCAGGATGAACTCGCGGGTATTCACGAGCGCCCACAGCAGGTCGGTGACGCCCTCGGTACGGGTCTTGGCGGACTTCAGATGTTCGACCGCATCGGTCTTCTCCTGCGTCCGCGGCAGACGCGAGAGGGTCGCGAGGAACACTTCTTGGGCGAGTTCCTCGTCGGTTAACTTGGTCTTCGCGAGCTTCAGTGTGCGACCGTCCGCGGCGGTGAACTTCGCGAGCACGGCGGCGTCAGTCATGCGGAACAGCGTTTGCGGCAGGGCCGGTTCCGTGGCGCGTTCGCAGTCACATGCGGTCGTGCGCGGCGGGCGTCCGAAGATGCGGAGCGCGTAAGCCACGCTCCCGTTCAGCCGGCTCGAACCGAGTTCGACCATCTTCGTGCCGAGCGGAGCCTCTTCCTGACCGGTGAAGCGTTCTTCCACTCCGAGTGCCGCGTTCAGCACGTCCACCACTTGTTCCGCCATCATCGCGCGAACGAAGGAGTGCGAGAAGTTATTCTTATCGAACTTGTTGCTCTCGTTCGGCACATAGCTCAGTTGGTACGTCCGGCTCATCAGGATGGCGCGTTCGAGTTTACGGATGTCGTACTTGCTCTCGACGAAGTCCTTCGCGAGCGTGTCCAGCAACCGGGCATTGATCGGCGGGTTGGCGAGCGAGAAGTCGTCCACGGGGTTCACGATTCCGACGCCGAAATAGTGCGACCACACGCGGTTCACGAAACTCTTCGCGAAGAACGGATTGTCCGCGGCGGTGAGCCAGTCGGCCAACTTCGCTCGCGGGTCTTCGCCGGACTTCACGCTGATGACGTCGCCACCGAGGGTCTTCGGCAGCGGTACTTTGTTGGTCGCGGGGTTCGGGCGCAGGCGAGCGTTGCCCCCGCCGAACACCTCGCGGACGAGGAGGATTTGGTTGTTGCCCTTCGGCGCGCCCTCGCGCCGGGCCGCGTTCTCCGCGTCGGCCGCTTTCTTTACGTCTGGGCTGCTGAACTGATTCTGCTGGAACGACACCGACGCGAACACGTTGGCGAACGCCCAGTACTCGTCCTGCGTCCAGCGGTCGGTCGGGTGTTTGTGGCACTGCGCGCACTCAAGGCGAACGCCGAGGAACGCCGCAGCAACCTTTTCGCCCCACACTTCCGTGGGAACCTGCTGCTGGCGACGCCAGAACAGGTCGAGCGATTTCTTGTCGGGGTAGTCGGTTTTGAAGTTCTTCGCGGACTGCTCGTCGATCTTCTTGGTGAACGCGATCCAGTCTTCCGGCTTCATCCCGTCGGTGCTGTTGGCGGTGAGGATGTTGCGAACGATCTCGTCGTAAGGGACGTTGTCCGCGACTCGCTTGCGGAGCCAGTCGTGCCACATCTGCGACCGCTTCGGTTGCGTCTGTTGCGGGTTCTCCAGCGCGGTCGTGTTGTTGCCGGTGATGTCCGAGAGTTTGGTCGCCCACACCGCCGCGTGCAGCGGATCGGTGAGCAACTTGTCGATCATCTTCTCGCGCTTCTTCGGGTCTTTGTCCGCGAGGAAGGCGCGGATCACGTCCGTCGGCGGGAGTGTCGCGAGCGTGTCGATGTAGATGCGGCGGAGGAACATCTCGTCCGGGGAGAGGTCGGACGGAATCACGTTCATCATCTTGAGTTTGGCGAACACTTCCTTGTCGATGCCGTTCACTTCGGGCACCTTCGGGTAAGCAGTCTTGCCCACCGGCGACGGAACCAGAACGCGGATCGCCTTCACACTCCCGCGATAGAGAACTGTCAAGCCCGCGTCGCCCGGCTGACGCGGCGTGAGTAACCCCAGCGGCGAAACGGCGGCGATCGCGTCGTCGGTGATCTTGAAGTCGCAGAACGGCGTGATGTCTTCTTTGGTGCCGTCGGCGAAGGTCGCGGTCACAACCAACTGCTTCGGCTTGGCGTCGGAGAGGAGCGCGAAGTCGGACGGGTTGACGCTCAGTTCCTTGATGTCGCCACTGCCGCGTTCCCACGTCGCCCCGAGGCGGATCCACTCGCGGAACACGTTGTACACCCACCCGTCCTTCCCGAACCGCATCCCGCCGTCGTGGTACGTCTGCCCGGTCGCCTTCAAAAGCAACAGGCTCTCTTCGGGCTTGACCACGTTGACGCGTCGACCGAGGGCTTCGCGCGTCAGATTGGCGAAATCCATCGCCGGTTCGTAGCCGAACAGCGAGAGGCGGAAACCGTTCTTGCCCTGGAACGAGCCGTGGCAACTCCCCGCGTTACAACCCACCTTCGAGACGAGACCCATGATGTGCCGCTCGAAGTCAACGTTCTTCACCTTTCCGCCGGTCGGCAGGTCCACATCGGCGCGCGAAACGCCGTTGACGAGGAGGCAAGCGGCGAGTGTGTAGAAGAAGCGGCGGGAAAGCATGATAGCGTCTCGGCGGGTATCGTCCTGAGTAGGGCTTGCGCCCCGGTGAGACTTCGGCGGGTGTAGCAGGATCGTCGTGCGTGTGCGGCGGGTGCGCGGAGCGGGTACGTATCTAACCAACTATCTCCAACAAAGTCTCGCGTGTCTTTCGTCTCGTGGCAAGAGAAATATTCGTCTGGATTTCTCGGTTTTGTGAAGAATCCCGCCGACTCTTCGTAAGGAAATTCGGCCCGGCAGACGGCGACGGCTGTAACGCTTTCGCCCCGGACCTGGTAAACCGTTCTGGGCGTGACACTTACAGCGCCGCGAAATTGCGACGAAATTCTTCCCCTCACGACGGAACGCGCCAACCGACCTTCGCCCCGCTGCCCGTCACTAACATCATCTTCAGCGTTCCGGCGTCTTCGTGCCGGGGCATTCTCCCCACCGAGGTCCACAATGCGTCACACGCTCTTCCCACTCGCGGGACTGTTTCTCCTTACCCCAATTGCCCAGGCCGACGACGCAGCCGACGCGAAGGCGATCGTCGAGAAGGCGGTCAAGGCGCGCGGCGACAAGCCAGACGCGAAGTTCAGCGCGATGACGTGGAAGGACAAGGGCAAGTTCACCGGCGGCGGGTTCGAGCTGCCGTACACTGCGGAGTGGGCGTTCCAGTCGCCGGATAAGTACCGGTTCGTGTTCACCGGCACGGTCGGTGATGCCAAGATCAACATGACCGTCGTCGTCAACGGCGAGAAGGCGTGGGAAGCCGAAGGCGACAAGTCGCGCGAGATCACGGGCGAGAAACTGGAGCAAACGCGAAACGAGGCGTACCAGTTCCGGGTTTCGGCGCTCACGCCGCTCTTAACGGACAAAGACTTCACGCTCGCAACCGCGAAGGGCAAAGACGTTGACAAGAAGCCGACCGTTGCCGTGAAAGTGACGCACGACAAGAAGCCACCGATCACGCTCTACTTCGACAAGGAGAGCGGGCTGTTGGTGAAGCGGGAACTGATCGTGAAGGATGAGTTTCAGAAGTGGAAAGAGGTGCTCGACGAGGCGTACTTCTCCGATTACAAGGAGTCCGACGGTAAGAAGCACTTCACGAAACTGAAAATCGTCCGCGACGGCAAGACGCTGATCGAGAGTACCCTGTCCGACGCGAAGGAAGCCGAGAAGTTGGACCCGAAGTTGTTTGAGAAGTTGTGATTCTTGGTAGGTGTCGCTTGCTGAGCGACACGGCTACACAACGCGTGGCGCGAGACGGGCGGCCCTGAGGTGATCGCAGTTGAGGGGCCGTGCCGCTCGGCAAGTGGCACCTACCCCGACAGCAGTCGCAGCGTGTCCACCGCGGCGCGGATCACGTCGGCCTGGTCCCACGGCATCACGAACGATTCGCCGCGAAGCCACAGCGGGAGTTGGTCCGCGTGGTGCGGCGAGAGTGGGTTGCCACTCTGCCCGCCGCACATCACGAACGTGCTTTTCGACAGATCGGCGAGGTCGAACGCGGTGCGCATGTTCGCCATGTTGTGCGTGAACGCGGTCGGGTCGGCCGGGCGCGCCCCGGCCTGACTCACGGTGTTGCCGTCACCGCCCCACGGAACCGGCCCAAGGTTGAACACCGGGCCGAGCCACCGGTGCTTACCCAACAGCGAGTGTTCCAGCAGCAGGCGCCGTAGGTGCCCCCACGCCCAGAAGCCCGGTCCCGGTCCCGACTCGCGTCGCAACTTCTTCACGACGAACGCTAACACCGCTTCCATCTCAAGCGGCCATGAAGCGAACCAGCCCGCAGACTGCTCGCGCAGAAGGCGGATGAGATGCGAGACGCGCCGGTCGGAGAACAGGTTGTACGGCATGATGCCGAGCGCGCCTTCGCCGATCGCGGTATCCCACGACTTCGGCGCTTTTACCTTCGCGACACGAACACACATCTCCGCGACGAACAACTCGAACACCGCGGCGGCCGGCGACTCGGTTTCCACGCGGCCGTCCCACTCGCGGAGCAACTCCAGCGCGATGCGCGCGTCGCTATCGGCGGGCGTGAGAGCCAAGACGATGTCGCGGACTTCGGCCCACGGGGTTGATTGCACGTCGAGCGCGAGCGCGGCGCACTCGGCGAGTGTCCAGCCGTTGTCGCGTGCGGCGAGCAACTCGCGGATGCGCCGCGCCCGGTACGGGTCGATGTAGTCGGCACCGAGCCAGGGCGCTGGACCTACCCCCCCGGCCCCCCTCCCTGAAGGGAAGGGGGAGTCAGACACTCGCGATTCGCTCGTGCTTGACGGTGCGCCCAACTCTTTCTCCCCCTTCCCTTCAGGGAGGGGGGCCGGGGGGGTAGGTCTTTCTTGCGACCAACACGGGTCATCATTCGCGGTCGCGATGTACCCACACTCTGGGTTCGCCAGGAACGGCATCTGCTCGAACGGCACTGTGCCGGTCCAGCCGGAATCGGGCGCGTCGGCGGGTTGTGGCAACAGACCGCGACCGCCGCGGCGCGTCGGCACTTCGCCCACCAGTTGCCAGCCGATGGTGCCGCCCGCGTCCGCGTAGAGCACGTTCAGCGGGAGGGCGGGCCAGGAAGCGAACGGCGCACGGAACTCTTCAAAAGAGCGCGCGGTCGGAGCGTGAAGGAACCCGACAATCGGCCTGGGTTCGAGCCACGTCGCGGAGAGCGAGATGGCGAATTTCACATCGGGAACCAGCGGCGTGAGAAGCGGTCCGCGCGGCGTGATCAGCACGTCGTCCGTCACGTCGGGCGCGCCCTTTACGCGAATGACTTCCTTCAACACTTCGCACGGGACGAACGTACCATCCGCCTGGCGCACAGAGCGGCCGTCGGAGCCAAGCGTTTCGAGAAAGAGGTCCGAGTTGTCGGTGAGTCCCGCGGTGACGCCCCACGCGGCGAACCCGTTGTGTCCGATGGGGAAACCCGGCGTGCCGGCCAGCGTCGCGCCCGCGACTTCCCACCGCGGCGTGCGGACGTGCGCCAGATACCACGGCGGCGGGCACGTTGGGCTGAGGTGTGGGTCGCTCGCGAGAAGCGGCTTCCCGGACGCGGTGCGCGAGCCTGAAATTGCCCAGTTGTTCGACCCACCACCGGGCGGAAGGAACGCTTGAAGCGCGCTGAGATCTGAGAGGAGTTGATCGAGAAGCGACCCCTCCCCAACCCCTCCCCTAAAAAGGGAGGGGCTTTCAACTCCAACTCCCCCTCCCTTCTTGGGGGAGGGGGTTTGGGGGAGAGGTTCTTGAACCGGATCCAGCGCCGTCAGCGCGTCTGGCCCGTCGGCCAGCAGAATCCGCAGTCGCGCGAGTTCCACGTCCCAGTTCGACGGCAGCAGGAACGACATCATCTTGAGCATGCCGAGAACGTCGGCCGCGTCCCACGCCGACGGCACACCGCCCACGATGGCGAACTCGTGCGGCTTCTGCGGTAATCCTTGAATGGCACCCGCGTTTAACCCCGCAGCGAACGCCTCGAACGCGGACCGCGCCTCGGCGTCGAGTACCTTGTGCTGTGCCTCCGCGGCGCGCCGGAACCCGACGTGCCGGCTCATGCGGTCCGCTGGCAGTGCGTCCGCGCCGACCCACTCGGCCAGCGTGCCGCGTCCGAGCCGCAACATCACTTCGAGTTGCCCGGCCCGGTCCTGTCCCTGACAGAACCCGAGCGCGAAGTGCGCGTCCGCATCGGTCTCCGCGTCGATGTGCGGGACGCCCCACTTGTCGCGCCGCACGGTGACGGGTGCAGACACTCCGCGCACGCGCAACTCACCGGACGTAATGGGAAGCCGGCGGCCGAGCGCGAGCCGGAGTAAGAGACGAGAGAAGCTCATTCCGGCATGATACGGGTGCGACTCACGGGTGCGACCGCTCCCGGGTTTCTCGCTCCAACTCGTTGAGTTTGTCTTGCCATTCCTGGCGGCTGCGCTCCTGCTCTCGGTCCCACTCCCGTTGCATCACGAACACTGTGGCGGACGCGATGAGAACGATGGCGCCCAAGAGTGCCATGCCAACGAGCGCGTCCCGTTGGGGACGGTCCCGGTTGAGCAGGCTCCACCCGCCCAGAAGCGCCGCAGCGCCCATGCACCCGCCCCAGATAACCCACTCAATTGCGGGGGCGTCTGGACGCGGGTACGGGGACGGTGCGCCGTTCGCGAACAGGGTGAACACCTTACTTCGCCTCGAACAGTTGCGGCACGGCCTTCATCACGCCATCAATGGCCTTGTCGTCGAGTTCGCCGCCGCGGAACGCAAAGTTCGCGACCACCTTCTGCTTCACGAAGAGTAGCACGGTCACGTCGGCGTCCTTGTGGAGCTTGTACGCCGGCGGGCCGTCCGCGTCCTCGAACACGCCAACCGGCGCGCTCTTCAGGCCTTGCTTCTGCGACCACTTCGCGAGCGAATTGAGATCGGCCTTGTCCGCGAGCAGCGTCATCCACACCTTCACGCCAGTGTCTTTCTTTGCGATCACCTCCGAGTCGAGTTTCGCGACCAACTTGCCGAGCGGGTCGGAGGTGGTGCGCGCGAACACGATCACGGCGGGTTTGTTTCCGTCGTGCTGTTCGCAGACGTAGCACGTCTGTTGTCCGCGCTGCGGCCCGGTCGCGACGAGGAAGCTGTACGGCCCCGGTCGCTTGCCGACCGGCGTTCCCGACACGCACGGATCGGCTGCGCCGAGTGTGAGTGTGAGTGTGAGTGTGAGTGAAAGGCCGAGGAGAAAGCGGGTCATTGGTGTTTGGTGTTTGGGATTTAGGCGAGCGGGGGCGTAAGCCCCCCTGATGGTTTGAGATGCTTGTTTGAGACGACCTCACTCGCCCATCGCGGTCGTTGTGGGTTTCGTGATCTTCGTCGCGCGCTTGGCCATCGCGCCTTGCAGCGCGGCGAAGTCCTTCGGATCGGCCTTCCCCCACACTCGCTGCGCGAGCTTCAGGTAACGCGCGGCCTCCTCGGTGCGTCCCAGCCGGTCGCACAGCGCCCACAAGCCCAGCGCGCCGCGAGCGCTCCCGGCGTCGTGCGCGAGCGATTCCTGGAACGCTTCCTCCGCGTCGATGACAACGCCCGCTTCGAGAGCGCCGATGCCCCACGATTCCATGTACACCGCGCCGTTGCCCCAAGTGTGGTGCGAGAAGTCGTTCTTGGTCGCGTCCACGATCTTCTTGAGTAACTTCAAGCCCGCTTCGCCGTCACCTTTCTGACACAGGTGCCGCCCCTGAACTTCCCACAAGCGGCGTTCGAGGATCTTGTCGGTCTTGCGCGCCTGCTGAAGCTGGCGGAGCGTGTCCACCTCGCGCCCGGCCTGCTCGGTGTCGCCTTTTTCGAGCGACACGAGCGCCGCGTAGTACGCCCCGGTCGCCTTGTCTGTCTTGCGGAACTGCTCGATCAGGCTTTGCGCCTCGCTCCAGTCACGCTGGCCGATCGCCATCCGCAACCAGTCGGCGCGGAAGTTGTACTTGTAGCTCTCCGCCAGTTTGCGAAGTTCCTTCGCGTCGTTGAATCGCCCGTCGTGAATCAGGCTCCGCGAGAGTACGTCCATGTGGTGGTTGAACTGGTGATCCTCGCCCGGCGTGACGCCTTGAAGTTTGTGGTACGCGACCTGCAATTCGATCGCTTTCGCGGACCAGTCGGTTGTTTCGCCCCACTTCCCGATGCGCGTGCCGAGGTGGGCCTGCATGTGGTGCGCGTGCGGGATGCCGGGCGACGACTTGATGTAGTTCTCCGCGTAGGGCCAGCCGAGCGCCGGACGCCGGACGTTCTCGAAGAAGTGAACAAACTCGTGATTCGCGCCCGGGTGCAGCGGGTCCACGCGGAGCAACGCCTTGTAGAACACCGCGGTCGCGTTCGGGCCGCCATCCGACGCGAGTTGCGCGCGCCAGAACCAGCCCTCGGTGTCGTCGTCGTACAGCATCAGCAGTTCGTCGAGCGACTGCGCCGCCTTCTTGCGGCGCTCGTCGGGGCCGACCGCCGGCCACATCCCTTTCTCCTGCAGTCGCGACTGAATGAGCAGTTGTTCTCTAGGGTTGGCCTTCGGCATCAGCCGACGGGCGCTATCGAGCGCGAAGTCGGGCGCGTTCTTGCCAACGCGGTCCGGCAGTTTCCCGTACACGAAGCCGCCGATCGCCGCGACGTAGGGAGTCGCGGGCGGAATCACCCCGGGCCGGCCCCATTTCTCCAGCGCCCGCGACAGTAGTAGCCACGCGTAGGCGCACTCGGGGTCGTGTTGCAACGCGGTCTCGAACGCGCGAACCGATTCGATCCACACATAGGAGTAGTATTGCCCAAGCCCCTGGTTCACGAACGCTTGACACAGCGGGTTCGTGGTACTCATGCCGTACTTGTAGATGCACGCGTCGAACATCGGCTTCGCGGGCGCGAGGCCGGACAGCGGCATCTTCGGGCCGGTACTTGGCGTGACGGGGGTCTTCGCGACCGGCGGTTGAACCTTCTCGCGCGGCGTGGGCGCTTCGTCCGCGGGAGTTGCGGTTTGTGGGATGAGGAGGAGTGCGGCGACGAGGAGCAGACAGCCTAACGTGCGCGGCATGGCGGGTTCGCTCGATAAGGCGGAAGGACCGAGTAGAAGAAAGTTTACCGGTCCTGTGAACATCGCGAAAGGGCCGAGTCGGGATTCTCATCAATCCCGGGTCTTGCCCTCTCCCGCAAGGGGAGAGGGCAAGACCTGGCACCGGTCACCCGCGAAACCGGCTCACGGCCAGTGCGACGTTCTGCCCACCAAAGCCGAAACTGTTCGAGAGCACGTGATCGACGCGAACCTCGCGCGCGACGTTGGGGATGTAGTCGAGGTCGCACGCGGGGTCCGGTGTCGCGTAGTTGGTGGTGGGCGGCAGTACGCCGTTCCGAATCGCCATCACCGCGGTCACGAGTTCGACCACGCCGGCAGCGGCGATCAGGTGCCCGAGCATACTCTTGGTGCTCGAAACCGGAACCTTACGCGCGGACTCGCCGAACAGCGATTTGATCGCGTTCGTTTCCATTGCGTCATTCGCGGCGGTACTGGTGCCGTGCGCGTTGATGTAACCGATGTCGGTGGGGTTCAAGTTCGCGTCGGTCAGCGCATTCGCCATGCAGCGGATCGCGCCTTTCCCGGACGGGTGCGGGTCGGTCATCCGATACGCGTCGGCCGTCGAACCGTAACCCGTGAGTTCGGCGTAGATCGTCGCGCCGCGCGCCTTCGCGTGTTCGAGTTCCTCCAAAATCACGACGCCGGCGCCTTCGCCGATGACGAAACCGTCGCGGGTGAGGTCGAACGGCCGACTCGCGGTCGCGGGGCTGGCGTTGCGGTGCGACAGCGCGCCGAGCCGCGTGAACCCGGCCACGCCGAGCGGGTGCAACATGCTCTGCGACCCGCCCGCAAGCATCGCGTCCGCGTCGCCGGCGCGAATCAGTTCGAGCGCTTCACCGACCGCTTGCGACCCAGCCGCGCACGCGGTCAAACACGACGCGTTCGGGCCGTCGAGCGCGAACAGGTTCGCGAGGTGCCCGACGGTCGTGTGCATCTCGACTTCGGTTTCGGCCCGCGAATCGAGCACCGGTCCAATCGCGGTGATGAATCGCGCGGAATCAGCGCGGTCGCCGGTGACGGCAGCGGCGGCGGCGCTATTGACAAGCGCCGGGAAGTTGTCCTGTCCTTCGCCCACACCGAAATAAACGCCGAACCGCGACCGGTCGCCGCGGCCCGCGTCGAGCAACCCGGCGTCTTCGATCGCCTGCTTCGCGGCACCGATGGCGAATTTCGTGTTGAGTCCGCTGTGCGCGAACCGGTCCGCGTCCTTCAGATAGCGGTGGAGGTCGAAGTTCTTCACTTCCGAAGCGAAGGTCGTAGAAAGGCCGCGGGCGTCGAACCGCGTGATCGGCCCGGCCGCAGTACGCCCTTCCGCTTGCGCCGCGAACAGCTCCGCGACCGTGTGCCCCAGCGGGGTCACGACGCCCATCCCGGTGATGACCACGCGCCTACGCATCGTTCCACTTCCTCACCACGACCGCACCGCACTGCCCTAAATCCGTCGCGCTCACCTTGACAACGTAAGGCCTCGTGACGGGGCGTCCCGCGTCCGTGCGAACTGCGATCGGGCAGCCCGCGTCCGCGTTGTCGTGGTTCAGCGTGCCCGGAAGTTCGCCATATCTGAGCGCGAGAAGGCTGCACGCGAGTTCCACGATCCCGGACGCGGACCCGGTGTTCCCGAAGCGACTGAGCGGCGCGAACACCGGCGTATCGCGGCCGAACACTTCCGCGATACCACGAGCCTCGAACCGGTCCAGTTCGGCAACGCCGACACCGTGCGCGTTCACGTGGTCGATGTCACTCGGCGTCACGCCGGCATCGGCCATCGCATTGCGGATCACGCGCGCGAGTCCCGCCCCCGTCAGCCCGCGATCCACGCCCGACGCGAACCCGACGACTTCGCCAAGCATCGAAGCGCCGCGGCGCTGGGCGTGTTCGAGTTCTTCCAGCCCGAACGCGGCGGCGGCTTCGCCCACGCACGTACCGGTCGCGTCGCGGTCGAATGGTCGAATCGCGCTCTCGGGTCGGTCGTTGTGACGCGTGAACGGCGCAAACGTGTCCATCCTGGCGAGCGTGAGCGGGTTGAGTTTCGACTCGCACCCGCCGACCAGCATGAAGTCCGCGGCGCCGCGCTGAATCGCGCGAAGCGCTTCACCCAGTGCCGCGACGCCCGCAAGGTCGCCCGTCGTGAGCGAGTTGCTCGGCCCCTGCGCGTCGTGCATGATCGTCACGTGACACGCGGGCATGTTCGGCAGGTACTTGAGCATCCACATCGGGGGCATCTGCGGCACCCCGGCGCGGCCCCACGCGTCCATGTCGACCGACTGCCCCGGACCCGACGAACACGCGGCGCCGAGTCCGGTAAGGTCGTCGATTTCGCTCTCGGCCATCACCGACGCGAACGACACGCCGAAGCGCTCCGGCGGGATTGTGCCTTTCGCCAACCCGGCATCCCGGACAGCCAACTGCGCCGCGACAACCCCGAGTTGAACCATCCGCGACATCGCGTTGAGCGACTTGCGGTAGTTCTTCTCGATGAGCGATTTGGGATCGAAGTCGGGAATCTCGCCCGCGATCTGGCAGGCGAGGCCGGATGCGTCGAACCCCTGAATCGAGCGCACCCCGGACGTGCCAACTCTGAGCGCTTCCCAGAAAGCGGCGGGGGTTGAGCCAATCGGACTGAGAACGCCGAGACCGGTGATGACGGCCCGGTGAGAGCGCGTTGTCATGGGGCGGTCGTCGTGGGCAGGCTCTTCTTCTGGAGCGCCCGGTTGCGCAGTTCCGCTTTGTCGATGCCGAGCGTTTGCAGAATCGGCATCAACACGTCCGAGTAGAACAGCGCTTCGTTGAAGATGTTCATGCTCCGAACGGCCGTGGTGCGGCGGGCGCTCTCCGCGAGCAGGTGCGTGACCGGCATCGCGAACCCGTTCAGCACGCGCTTGAGTTGTTCGAGCGTGCCGGCGCGGTCGTCCTCAAGGTGCAGTTTCATCACCTTCACGTAGAAGTCGTAGTGCGCCCGCTCGTCGATGCTGATGAGCGACAGAATCTTGTTGAGTGCCGGGTCCGTGTTACCCAGCAGATTGCGCAGGTTGCGGTAGTGCAACCACGTCGCGAGTTCCTGGCACATCGTGTAGCACGTCATCCCGCGAACGTTGTCTTGTGGCAGATCCCACTCGCCGATCACGGCCCAGTTCGCGACCTCTTCGAGTTGCGTTTCGGTTCGGGCTTTCGAGCGCAACAGCCACTCTTGAAGCACGAGCGAGTGTTTCGATTCTTCGTAGCCCCAGTTCGCGAGGAACCACGCCCGCCCGCGAACCGTGCGCGCCATCGGGAGCGCCTTGCCGACGAAGTCCGGCAGGAACAACTCGACCGCGCAGAACGACTCGACGACGTCCGCGATCTCCGGCGGCGTGTTCGGGTTGCACTGGTCCCACGGGATGTCAGCTTCGAGCGACCACCGACGGCGGCGCTCGGCGAGGTCGAAGAACTCGCGGTAGATCTTCCAGATGCCGGCGTTGAGGACGGGGCCGTCGGGCACGGTCGCGGACATAGTGTGTCGATCTCGGGGGCGCACACCCTCAGTTCCGCGACGCGGCCAGCGTGCCGACATCGCCGACCCGCTCACGCAACGGGTCGGAATTTGGAGCGAAAGGGTGTGCGATTACTTTATCGCTGCGCGGTCGCGGGACAACGGGCATTCGGACCGGTGTTCGGCCGTTCGCCGGGACCGGATCACTTCAGCCGGCGCGCCGCGGAGATCGCTGCGAAGTACCCGCACATGCCATGCACCCCGCCGCCCGGCGGAGTCGAGGACGAGCAGATGAACACGCTTCGGTCCGGCGTCGAATACGGGTTCAGTCGGGCTACCGGGCGAGTGAAGAGTTGCCACCAGTCCGTCACGCCGCCCGCGATGTCGCCGCCAACGTAGTTCGGATTGTGCGACTCCATCTCGACCGTGTTCATGGTGTGTCGCATTAGAATCAAGTCGCGGAAGCCGGGCGCGAATCGCTCGACCTGCGATTCGATGCGCGAAGTCATGTCCACGGTCGAACCGTGCGGCACGTGGCAATAGCCCCACGCGGTGTGCTTCCCCTCCGGGGCACGCGTCGGGTCAAACACGCTTGGCTGTGCGAGCAATACGAAGGGGTGTTCGGAGTGTTCGCCGCGCCAGGGTGCGCGTTCGGCCGCAGCTACTTCTTCCAGCGTTCCGCCAACGTGAACCGTTCCGGCCCGGCGGCACTCCGACGCGCGCCAGGGGATCGGCCCGGACAGCGCCCAGTCCACCTTGAACACGCCCGGCCCGTAGCGGTAGCGCCCGAGCGCCCGCTGGTAGCGTGCGTGCAATCGGTGACCGGCCAGCGTGAGAACCTGTCGCGGCGTCACGTCAAGGAGCAGCGCGCGCGCGTTCGGAAACTCATCGACCGACTTCACCACCCGCCCGGTTTCGATGCGACCGCCGAGCGAGCGGAAGTACGACGCGAGCGCGTCGGCGATCTTCTGCGCGCCGCCTTTCGGGAACGGCCACCCGACCGCGTGCCCAGCAAGCCCCAACATTATCGCGATTGCCGCGCTCGGGGATTGTTCGAGCGGAATGACCGCATGCGCCGCCAGGCCCGCGATGAGCGCCTTCGCGCGCTCCGTGCGGAACCACGCGTTCGCCAGCCCGCTGCCCGAGCGAATCGCGCGAAGGCCGAATCGCATCGCGGTCAGTGGCGAATTGGGGAAGCGCAAACGGGGCGGACCGAGAAGATCACCGAACAGCCCGGTCGCGCCGGCGACGAGCGGACCCATTAACTTGCGGTACGCACGAGCGTCTTCACCGAGCGAGTCGGCGGTCGCATCCACGGAGCAAAAGAGCGCCGCGGCGGTTCCATCGTCGAGGGGATGCGCGACTGCGACTTCGGGCTGAACCCATTCCAGACCGTGTTCGGCAAGGGGAAGCGTTTGAAAGAACGGCGACGCGACCGCCATCGGGTGAACGGCCGAGCAGACGTCGTGAACGAACCCCGGCAGCGTGAGCGCGGCCGATCGCGTTCCGCCGCCGACGGTGTCGGCTCCTTCCACGAGAAGGACGGAGTGACCGGCGCGGGCAAGCGCCACGGCCGCGGCCAGCCCGTTCGGCCCGGACCCGATCACCACGGCGTCGTACGGCATGGAAGATCACTTCTCCGGCTTGTAGCCCGCAGGCGGGACGACCACCTCGAAGTCCGACCCCTTCACCTTGCGCAGTTCGTCATGAAGCACCGGGATGCGCGCATCCGGTGCGCACGACAGCGCCCAGTCGATGCCGTTGTCCGCGACGAGCATCCCGTACTTCTTCAGTCCTTCCAGAATGGCCTTCACTTCGGGCGTAAACTTCGACGTGTCGAAGTCCTTCCGCAACCGGATGCGCTCGCCCATGCGCGGTAGGTTCTCGTCGGTCTTGCGGCTTGCGAAGTGCGTCGCGGGGTAAACGTAGGCGCGACGGGTGTTCACGACGGTCACGCGCATCGCGTGCTCGACCGCGCCGCGCTTGAGTTCGTCGTAGCGGATGACGGCGGGGAAGATCGGCAACCCGGCCGCGTCGGAACTGGTCCACCCGTCGGGGCGGAGTTTGTTGCTCTTGAGGTCGAACTGCGCGGCGCACGCGGCCTGCCAACCCGCGTCGGTCTTCTTCAGTTGGTAGAACTCGTACAGCATCCGGTTGGTCGGGTCCACGACGATCGCGTGCCGGTCGCCGTTCTCCTTCAGTTTGTCGCGCTGTACGTCGTCGAGCGTGATGTCCTTCAGCTTCGCGTTCCGCTTGTAGTTCGCGGGCCAGCCTTCGATGGGCACGCTGTCCGGCAGCATGTACGGCCCCTTGTCGGACTCGTCGGGGTAGCCCACGAGTTTCACGTCGATCTTCTTCTGATCGGGCGGCACCAGCACGAAGCCCATATCCGGGTTATACCGCAGTGGCTTGTTCACGCCGATCGACGCGACGATCTCCTTCGACTTCGCGTGCAGCGGCCAGTCGCTGACGACGAGGTTCCACGGGTTGTCTTCGGGGAACACTTCGAGCGCCGCGAGGATCGCGTCGGCTTCCGGCGTGTCGAAGGAAACCGGCTTGTCGATCTTCGGCATGGTTGCTTTGCGGATGCGCTCGACGCGGGCCGGATCGCCGGTCACGATGGGTTTCTTCGGCTCCTGCGCGAGCGTGACGGCACATGCGGCGAGGAGCGCGACGGGGAGAAGGAGTCGCATCGGTACCTCGGAAGAAGGGGAAGAGTTTGATCCGCAGATGACGCAGATGAACACAGGTTTGAAGACAAGTACAAGTAAAAAGAGGAAGAGAAGACCGGAAGGTGTTCCGTCTTCTCTTCCTCTTTTACCTTTTACTTTTCCCGCTTCGGCACTATTCGCCGACGTAGGGCAGCAGGCCCATGAACCGCGCGCGCTTCACGGCGGTGCCAACCTCGCGTTGGAACGCAGCGCACAGCCCGCTCCGCTTGCGGCTGAACAGTTTGCCCTGACTGGTGACCATCTTCTTGAGGTTGCTCACGTCCTTGTAGTCCACGAACGCGGGGCGCGGGCACCCCTCCTTGGTGCAGAACCGGCACCGGCCCTTGCGCGACTTACCGAGCTTCTTCCGATTCATGTCACTCCACCTGACCCGTGTGAAACTGCGACAACAATTCCGGTATTTCGGAAAGAGTTAAGGTAGATGGTGGAGCGGGAAGCGTCAACGGGCCACGGGAAGAGAAGGGGCAGCGGTAAGAGAAGGGGCGAAAGGGTGAAGAGGAGAAAGGGTGCCAAAGACAGCCCGGCAATGCTGATGTCTTGTCTCCCTTTCTCCCCTTCACCCCTTCTCTTACCGCTGCCCCTTCTCTTGGGAAAACTACACGCCCAAGTCCTTCTTCAGCGCGGCGTACCAGTCGCTGAACCAGCCGGTTTTCACCTTGTTGTTGCCACTATTCTCCATCACCTGCACGATCATCTTCTTCACCTCGCGGTCGTTCTTCTTGCCGTTCATGGCCCGCTTGGTGTTGCCGAAGATGAGGTCGAATTCGGTATGGTCGATCTTCCCGTCGTTGCCCGCGGCAGTCGCGACCTGATCCTCGATCTGCTTGACGACTCGCGACTCCAAAACGTAACTGAACTCGTCGCACACCTGGTTGAGCGCGGTCAGCGCACTCTCGACAGTGACGCCGAGTTCGATGGCGATGCGGACAATCTCCCGCTCCTCGGTCCGGTCGATGTACTTGTCGTCGTAGGCGCGGGCCTTGATCTCGGTGACGATCCGCTTCTTGATGTCGTCGGAGGACACGTCAGGTCTCCAGGGGTGGGCGAGAGGTTGAGTGCGTCGCGCGGTCGGGCACGTTCTCTTCGCCCGTGGGTGCGCAATCTCGGCGCTACTTTCGTCGATTATAACGCCCCCCCGCAGGCCCGCAATCCGCGCAGGGACGGACTCAGACTGGCACCGGCACCTTCTTCTTTTTCTTCTTCTTTCCTTTCGCTGGGAACGTGCCCTCCGGCGGCGGCGTCAGGTCTTCGATGGGTTGCCCCGGGCGCACGCCCAGCGCGCCCGACAGCGCGATCAGCGTACTCGCTCGCGGGTCGGCATTCCGCCCTTGCTCCATCTTTGCGACCAGCGACAAACTCAGATCGGCCTTCTCCGCGACCTCCTGTTGCGACAGCCCGACGCCGCGCGCAGGGTTTGCGGTCGGTACGCGATGTTCTTCGACAGCCCCAATTGGGGTCTCCTCGTAAAAAATACGTCGACACTGTATCGATAGCGAGATGGTAGAAACAAGGTGGTAGCACTCGTGTGCCACTTGGGAATCATCTCGGCGGCGATTACTTCTCGATGACGGGGTCGATCCAAACCGCGTGCATGCCCCAGTGCGAGCCTTGCGCGGTTGCGCGCAGTTCCAACACCTGCACGCCGCTAACGTCGATGCGGAACGCGGTCGGTCCGCTTTCGCGTGTCACCCGCGGCGAGCGCCACAGTTCTTGGCCGTCGCCCACGACTGTGAACACGACCGAGTCGAAGGCCGGGTGGGTTCCGTCGTTCAACCCCGCGGCCCCGGTCAGCGTGTTCGCCTTGCCACCAAGAGCGTAGGCGACCCGCGTCGTCTGCCGGTTCTGCGGGTGGACGCTCAGCCCCTTCGGCGCGAGCCGCTCGCGCACCTTGATCGACGTGAGGTCACCGTTGCCGAGTTCGCCCTTCCCGAACTTCCACGGCCCGAGTTCGACGCCGAACGCTTGCATGTCCGCGAGGTACACCGGGCGGTCCGGTTTTTCGAGAAGCGGATCGATGTCGAACGGGGGCGTGAACCCCGGCAACCCGGTGCCGGGTTCGACCGCGAGCGTCTTCGGCTCCGGCGGGTTGTTCGGTGCTGGTGCGGGGTTCAGTTCCCCGAGCGGAGCGCGGGGCTTTCGGCGTGCCGCCTCCGCTTCGGCTTTCGCCTTCTGTGCCGCCCGACCATTCTCTTTCACCCCTCCGTACGCAAACACGCACAAGACAAGGAACCCCACGAAGAAGGCGAGACAGCCGAGCACGAGGAGCGGGTGCGGCGGTGGGCCTTTCGGCGGCTCGGGCGGGTCTTCGTCGTAGGGGAACTGTTCGTCCCGCGGTTGCGGTTTTGACCCCGGTTGAACCTTCGTCGGCGTGGGGCGGTCCTCGTCTTCGTCCTCGTCTTGCGGTTTTCGCTTGGGCTTCGGCTTTGGCTTCGCCCCCGGTTCTGGGGCGAGGACCAGCGCCGCGCACGCGGGGCACGTCATCCCTCGGGCACGGTCGTCCGCGCGCACCGAGATACGCTCGTCGCACTCACGGCAGACAATTTCGTCGGCCACGTACTGCCTCCGCACTCGGTTCGTCGCGGGTTCATCGAAGTGTACCCACGAACCGCTCGCGCCGGCAACGGTCACACCGGTCCGAAGCCGAGGTTGCGCCCGCTCGCACCTACACCTGGGTCGGTGCGGTCGCCGAGGAGTTGCTGCGTCAGCACTCCGCAAAACTCGACCATTTCGTGCTTGGTGTGTTCGTTTAGCTGCAACCCGAAGGGGAGCGTGACCGATGGCGCTACTCAAGTGCTTCGAGCGCGCGAACGGTTTCGTGTAAATCGAGGTTGGGGTTAATCTCAAGCGCCTGACGGAAGGCGCGAAGCGCGGCACGCGGGCGATTGAGTTTGAGCAGGCACTGACCCATCCCGGCGGCAGCGCCAAAGTGGTGCGGGTTCAGCCGTAGCACGGTCTCGCAGTCCTCGACGGCGCGGGTGAACTCACCACGCTTGAAGAACCAGATCGCGCGCTGGTTGTGAACTTCGGCGTAGTCGGGCGCTTCGCGCAACAGTTCGTCCAACTCGGTGCGGGCCTTGTTCGGGTTCGGTTCTCCGGCGGCTTCTTGCAGACGCCGGTTCTGCTCGTCGGTGCCGGCGCGGAACCACAATTCCCAAATCGCGTCGGTGGCGAAGTGGCGCACGAGCGGGTCATCGTCGCGGAGCGCCGCGGCGGCGGCCGGGACGGACGCTGGCGTCCCGGTCAGCCCGACGGCGAGCGCCGCGGCCCGGCGCGCCTTGACCGCACCGGTGACGAGGAGACGCTGGAGCGTGCCTTCGGTGTAGTGTTCGCGCACGGCGGCGCGGAACGCGCGTGTGGGACCGCGAGCGCCCGCGGTCCACAGATCTTCGTCGTCGCCCGGCCGAAACTCCGGCAGTTTCTCGAACAACTCCACCAACAGCGCAGCGGACACAGCACAACCCTCTCACACGCAGACCCACCACCACTTTAGTGTGCACGCAGCAGGCGGCACAAGGAGGGGAAACGCGAAACCGCGATTCAACGACCATGGTCTCAAAACCTTGGTCGTTGAATCGCGGACGACCAACAACCGCGCTCACTTCAGCGTCTTGACGAACTCCAGCACTTCCTTCGGGTGACTCGCCGGGGTCACCTTGTCGTAAATCTTGGCGATCTTCCCTTCCTTGTCCATCACGAACGTGACCCGCTTCGGGGTCTTGCCATTGGCTGCGCCGAGGATGCCGAGTTCCTTGATGAGCTTCAAATCGGTGTCGCACAGCAACGCCATCGGCAGTTCGTTCTTGTCGATGAACTGCTGTTGCAGTTTCTGGTCGTCGCCGCTGGCGCCAAGGATCACGACATCCTTCGGGAAGTCCTTGTCCTTCATCAAGTCGCGGAACCCGCACGACTCGACGGTGCAGCCGCCAGTGAGCGCCTTCGGGTAGAAGAACACGACGACAGTCTTGCCCTTCAGGTCGGCAATGGAGACGGTCTTGGCGTCCTTCTTGACCTTGTCGATCTGGGCCGCGGCCAGCGCGACATCGGGGAACTTGTCCCCTACCTTCACGTTCAGTTTGGTGTCTTCGGCGCGGACGTGCGCGGTCAACATACAGGCGACCGCGACAGCGGCGGCCTTGGCAGCGAAACGGAACATGGTGCCTCCAGGGAGTCGGAACGAGAGAAGAGACGTTCGGCGGGACTACGCGCCATTCTCGACACGGGCGCGGCGCACGGCAAGGGCCGTTTTCGCGTTCAGTTTGCAGTGTTCAGTTTTCAGTCTGAAACGCAGCCACACAACAAGAACGCGCGTCGGGCATTTCTGACTGAAAACTGAAAACTGAACACTGACCACATTCCCCGTTGACGACGTTAGGACGGCGAGTTAAGAGTTATGTGTTAAGGGTTGCGCGGAACGGGGCGCGGGTGCGTCCGTTCGCGGAACCTTCCCTTTGGTCACAGGAGTCACGGCAATCCCACCATTCGATCGCAGTAACGCGCCCCGCGGGCCGGAAGGTCCACGGATGAACGAGCGCATCCGGGTTCCTCAGATCCGACTGATTGGCGCCGAGGGCGAACCGCTCGGCATCGTCGCCACCGCGCAGGCACTGGAAATGGCGCGCGAGGCCGGCCTCGACCTCGTCGAGGTGGCCGACCGGGAAAAGCCTCCGGTCTGCAAGATCATGGACTACGGCAAATTCAAATACGCCCAGTCCAAGAAGAGCCACCAGAAGACGCACCAGCAGAAGCTCAAAGAGATCCGCGTCCGCCCGAAGACCGGCGACCACGACGTGCAGACGAAAATTAACCAGGCCCGCCAGTTCCTCGAGCACAACGACAAGGTGCAGGTGAACGTGCTGTTCCGCGGACGCGAGATGCAGCACATCGAGGAAGGCCAGCGCGTCATGAACCAGGTGCTCGAAGCGCTGGTGAACGACTGCAAGCTCGAAATGCCGGCGAAGATGGAAGGCAAGCGCATGGTCGCGCTGCTGGCGCCGAAGTCCAGCAGCCCGGAAAAAGGTGGGAATCAGAACCAACAGAAGCCCAAACCCAAGCCCGCGCCGAAGCCCCCCGCGCCTGCCACGGCCGTCGCACCGGCGCCGCCACCGGCCCCGAAGCCGCCCGCCCCGCCGAAAGCATAAGCCTTGCTTCCTCCCCTCCACACTGCGAGGGTCTGAGAACAATTCAACACGCCCCCGGCCGCACGGTCAGCACCGGGCAAGGCGCGTGGCGCACTATCATTTCCGCTACGCTCCCGAGCAGCACACGCGCAATCCCGCCGCGACCGTGCGTTGTGATGCACACCAGGTCCGCGTGAAGATCCTTCGCGGCGGCCACGATCTCCCGTTCCGGCGAACCGAGGCGCACTTCCGTGCGCGGCTTGTGGCGTTCCAGTTTCAGCGCGGCGACGAGGTTCGCCAGACCGGTGCGCCCGGCTTCGATGAGCGCATTGAGATCGGCCATCGGTGCGGGCGTGGGCATCACCGCGTCCGGCAGCGCGAGAACGGTATCAGGAACGACGTGTAACAGAATGAGTTCGGCACCGAATTTATCAGCAAGTTCGGCCGCGTACCGCACGGCGGGCATCGTGTGGTCGCTGAAGTCGGTCGGCGCGAGGATGCGGCGGATCCTGATCATCGGTGCGACTCCATGAGAGTGGCGGCACGGTATTCTACGTTGATTCGCCGCGCGTGAGTCGCTGATACGCTTCGCGAATGTCACGCGTGACCGGCCCTTCGGTTCCGGTGCCGATGTCTCTTCCATCGACGCGAACGATGCCGATGACGCCGCACGCGGTCCCGGCGATGAACAACTCGTTCGCCGACAGGATGTCGCGCGAATCGACGGCCCCCCAAACCACCCGGTAACCAGCGGCCTTCGCGACTTGAGCCGCGACGTCGGCCGCCACTTCCGGGGGAGCATCGGTCATCAGCCAACGAATCTCATCGCGCGACACCACGAACAGTGTCCCCTCAGTGCAACAACCCCCGCAGGCGTTTTCACCGCTGCAGTAGGTCATCATGATCGCTTCGAGGCACCCCTCGCGATGCGCGACGCGCTTGCTGGTGACGACCCAATACCCACGACCGAGAGTTCTCGCGCGGTGGAGCGGGTGGTTCATGTTGATTGGAAGGTGAACAATTGCCGCGTGCAATCCGTGGCCGTACAGTTCCTGCGGGAACGGCTGATACTCCTCCGCAATCACGATGACTTGCGGTTCGATCTTCCGCGGGTCCGGGCCGAGCGTCCCCGGACCGCGCGTCACGATCACGCGCACGTACCCTTCGGTGCGGTTGTTCGCCTTCACCGTGGCTTCGATTGCCGCGAGCAGTTCGGCTTGTGACAACGAGATGTCAATACCCACGGCTTGCGCCGCGGCGAAGAGAATGCGGAGGTGATCGTCTGCGCGAAAGAGTTTGCCACCGAAGACGCGAAGAGGTTCCCAGACGCCGTCGCCATACAGGAACCCGTGATCGAACGGGCTGACGCGAGCGTCGGCCTTGTCGGTGAGCGTACCGTTGAGCCAGAGGAGAGACATTTTCAGAAGGGGGAAGGCGGAAGGGGAAGGCGGACAAACCAAGCAGCCTTAATGCTTGGATCTTATTCCACCTTCCGCCTTCCGCCTTTGAATCATACGGCCGCTAACCGCGCGTGAAAGGGCAGGCGCGGGGCCGGCGTGTCCTCCGTTATGACGCCGTCGACCATACGCACGACGCGATCCGTCGCGGACACGATCTCCAGGTTGTGCGTAACCATCACGATCGTCACGCCCTCTTCGCGGTTGATGTCTCGCAACAATCGCACGATCTCGCCACCGGACTCCGCGTCCAGATTCCCGGTCGGCTCATCGGCGAGCAGCACGCGAGGGTTCATCAGGAGGGCACGCGCGATGGCGACGCGTTGCAGTTCGCCACCGGACAACTCGCGGGGCCGGTGCTGGAGTCGGTGCCCCAGACCCACCTTCTTGAGCAGGTCTTCGGCGCGCTGGCGCCACTGCGCACGCGACTGCCACCAGTTGAACGTCGAGTGCGCGATGTACGCGGGCATCAACACGTTGTCGAGCGCGTTGAGTTCGGGGAGCAGGTGGTAGAACTGGAAGATGTAAGCGAACGTGCGGTTCCGCAACGCGTCACGCTCACGGGCCGGTAGGTTGTCGATGCGCTTGCCGTCGAACACAACACGCCCGCCGTCCGGCGCGTCGAGCGTTCCGAGCAGATGCAGCAGCGTGCTCTTCCCGGAGCCAGACGCGCCCACGATGCTCAGAAACTCGCCGGTTTTGACTTCGAGATCCAAGCCGTTCAGCACCCGCACCTGAACGGCGTGCCGGCGGTACGTCTTTTCGAGTTTCTCGGCGATCAGCATCGTCATTGGTCCTTTGTCATGGGTCCTTTGTCATGGGCCCTCTGTCACGATCCAGTCGCTCAGATCGCTGCGGTTGCACCCGCGGATACCAGCGAAGGACCAATGACGAATGACCAATGACAACGCGAAGCGTTATTCAGATCGTAAGGCCCGCACCGGGTGCAGCATGGCGGCGCGCCACGCCGGGAGAAGGCTGAACGTTGTCGCGATCACCACCGCACCGAGGTTCACCACGAGCACCGTCAGCCACTCGATGTTGGTCGGGATTTCCTTGAAGTAGTACACGTCTTTCGGGAACAGCGCCGCGCCCGTCAGGCGCGTCATGAACGCTTCGATCTCGTTGATGTAGTGCGTGATGGTCAGCCCCAACGCGGTGCCCAGCAAGCAGCCCACCGTGCCGAGCAACAGCCCGTAACCGACGAAGATGGTCATCACGCCCCAACTGCTCGCGCCGAGCGACTTCAGGATGCCGATGTCGCGGTACTTCTCACTCACGATCATGGTGAAGATGGCCAGGATGCTGAACCCGGCCACGCCGATAATCATGAACAGAAGGATGTTCAAAATGCGGCGTTCGACCTCGATCGCGTCGAGCAGCGGACCCTGGAGTTCCTCCCACGTGGCGACCTTCGCGTCGCGGTGCGGGAAGTACTTCTGCAACTCCTCACACACCACCTTCTTGTCGCGGTCGTAGCGCTTGAGTTTGATCTGAAACGCGGTCGCCCGGTCCGACATGCCGCGGATGCGCTGCAACTGTTCGAGCGACACGTACACGAAACTCTGGTCGTACTCGCTCATCTCCGTTTTCAAGTAGTCCGCGACGTAGAAACTGCCCCACACCGGCTTCAGGTCTTCGCCGCCGGCGGTCGTGATGACCACGTTGTCGCCGGGCGCCAGCGCGACCTCTTCGATCATCTCGCCGTTCTTGCGGTAGCGGAAGTGCGCGATGCTGTGACCCACGATCACGCCATGCATCTGCGCCTTCGGCATACCGACTTCGATGTCCATCTTCGGCGGGGGAATCGCGCCGGGCAGCGGCACGAGCGGTTGATCCGCCTTCGGTTGCACGACCGGACCGTTCAGGCGGGCGTTCTGCTGCTGGTTCCACTCGGCACGCTGGAGCGCCTCGGGCGTGAGGTCAAAGTTCGGGTGCTGCGAACCCTTCTGGCGGTCGAGGTATTCGGAGAAGCCGCCCACGGCGGTGCGGCCCTCCGGGTCGACGCCGATGAGGCGTACCGGCTTGGCGACGACGCGGCCGTAGTTGTCGCGGAACTGGAGGACGGCGAACGTTTCGATGGCTGGCGTGATTGCTTCGATCTTGTCGCCCACCGGCCCGGTGCGGATCTCGTGTGCGATCCCCTCCGGCGTGAGGTGCCGACGCGTGAACATCGACTTGCCGTCGGTGGTTTCAATCACCATCGCGTGAACGGTCTGCGTGCGCGACACATGAAGCGTCGTGCCCGGCGGGCGCATCTTCAGTTCGGGCGCGTACTTCGCGACCTCCTCGGGAGTCAGATCGCGTTTCTCCTCACGCACGACCTCGAACCCGTCGGGGCGGTCGGTATCGACGATGACATCGGACAACACACCGTGGAGCCGGTCCTTGAGTTTGGTGCTGAACCCGCTCATGACCGCGTTCACCACGATCAGCGTCGCGACGCCGAGCATGACGCTGATGATGCAGATGAACGCGAGGTAACGGGTACGAAGGTACCGAACGCAGAGGAGCAACTTGTACACGGGAGTCCTTCCCCGACCGAGTGCGCGGACTGTGTGCGAGTGAACACGGTCGCAAGTGCTTGTAGCAAGATCGGCAATTGAGGAAAAGACGAACCGTCGCGCCTTTGGGCCCCGACTTGCCCTTTTTTCCCATTCCCGACGGGGCTAGACTTCGCCAAATCATTTGCGACTGCGGAAGGATGCTTGATGGCCACCGCACCCAGCCCGAACGACCTGACCCGTCAACAACTCGACGAACTGGACGCGTTGCTCCAGAAGATGCTGACGGTGCCGCTGGCGGTCGATGCGCCACCACCGGCTGCGTCGTTACCCCCAATGGCCCAACCGCCACTGCCCCCGAGTTGGCGCATTGACCCGCCGCAGATCCCAGACGGGTTCGGCGGCACGCCGCGTTCGACGCCGCAGCCCCCACCCGCGGCGCCGCCCTCGCGGGCCGTGTCGTTCGCGGAAATCTCGCTCGACGATCTGCCCGCGTCGCTGAAGTTCGAGCCGCCGGCACCCGCACCGGTTCCAAAGGCCGCGAAGCCGGTTTCGGCGCCGGCCCCGGCGCCCGCACCGAAGCCGGTCCCGCCACCCGTCCCGGTACCGAAAGCCGCGGCGCCTGTGACGAAGGTCACGCCCGCGCCCAAGCCGGTTCCGGCACCGAAAGCGGTTCCGGTGACCGTCACGCCCGCGCCACCGATGCCGCCGGTGCCGCTCCTGTTCCTCCCGTTCGTCGCGCTCGAAGGTCTGTTCGACAACATCTGCGGAATGTTCGGCCCGCTGGGGCGCCTCTTCCGATCTGGGTTCTTCAAGTACCTCTACGGCTTCGCCGGGTTGGGGTTAGTCGTGTACACGGCCTTGCACGTGGCGCAGGTGCAGGGATGGTTCACGCTGCCCACCACGCTCCCCTGGCCCAAGTGAACTTCAAAGTAGGCACACGGCGCGCCTACTTGGGAGACAATCACGGGGCGTGTTCGTTCAGGAACTTCGCCAACTCCACGGTAAACGGGTCGCCGAGCAACATGGTGTGCCCGACGCCTTCGATCTTCACGAAGTGCTTCGGTGTGTTCGTCGCGGCGAAGAGTTGTGCTGAGTGGTCGAACGGGATGACGTTGTCGGTGGTGCCGTGGATGAAGAACACCGGGCGCGGACACCGACCGATCTTCGACAGGTTGTCGAACCGCGTCCGCATCATTGTGTGAACGGGCAGGAACGGGAACCGGTGCTTCGCCGCAGCGGGCAGACTCGTGAACGTGTAAATGAGCACGAGCGCGCGGTGTTCGTGCTTCGTCGCGAGTTCAACCGCGGTTCCGCCGCCGAGCGATTCGCCACACAGGATGACGCGGTTCGGCGCGATCTTCTGCTCGTCCGTGAGCCACTTGTACGCGGCTTCACCGGACGCGTAACAGCTCTCTTCAGTGGGCTTACCGGTGCTCTTGCCGTAGCCCGGGTAATCGAACAACAGCACGCCGGCGCCGAGTTCTTTCCGCAAATCGGCGGCGAGTCGGCCGCGGTGCGTGAGGTTCCCGGCGTTGCCGTTGGTGATCAACACCGCCCCGTGTTGCAGCGACTCCGGCGGGATCCACCGCCCGGAAAGCGTGTTGCCGTCACCGGAAGTAAACGACATGTCTTGCGAGCGCGGATCCTGTGCTGGTAGCCACGCTTCTTCGGCCGAAGACGGAATAAACACGAGTCGGCGTTCGAGGAACCAAAACACAACGATGATTCCCAGGTAAGTGACGAAAAGCAGCACCGCCATGCGCAATACACGCCGCCCGATGGACCGACGCGGCGGTTCGCTCACGGCAACTCCTCGATCCGGAACCCTTCCACCGCGACGATCAGTTCCGCGAGAACGGCCCAGGCGCCATCGGGTTTGTCGCGATCGACCAGCACGAACGCGACGCCCGCGAGGCGCGACGCTTCGCCCTCTTCCGCGTCGGTGTCGCCGATGCTCGCGATGATCTGGTACTCTCGCGCCAATCTCGCGTGGACTTCCGCTTTGTGGCGTTTCGAGCCTTGCCAGTTCGGGCAGTAGTGGACGTTACGGTGGCCCGGCAACCGGTGTTCCGCGAGGAAATCATCGGTTCCCTTGCGGCTGAGTTCCGTGCGGGCCGTGACGTAGTGAACTTCGACCTTCTGCCGGTGCAGGCGCGAAAGCACATCGAGCGCCGCGCGCAGCGGGCACGCGAACCCGGTACAAACGGTGTCGTCGAGATCGACAATGAGCGCCAGCTGTTTGGGTGGTGCGTCATCGCCGAACAGTTGTCGGGCGAGTTCGGACATGGCGGGCAGGATCGCTCGGTTGGAGTGGAAATGTTGGCTCGGCGTCACGGCCAGAGGCTCGCGCCGCTGAACCAACGCCCGTGGATTATCTTAACAGTTTGTCGGACGGGGTGAGATGCGCGAGTCGAACGGTGTTGCTGCTTTTTCTCTGGATTTGCTGCTGTCTTGGGGTGTGCAGCACTGCGGATCAAGGAAATAGCGGGGTGCGCCGGCGACGCCGGTGTTGAGCCGTGTCCCGCGACGCTAGAAGCGTGCCGGGTGTAACCCCGACACGCCCCACAGGGATGGACAGGTTTGCACCGCCAGTCCCTTCGGCAACCAGGCGACCTGCGATCCTATTTGGTGGGGTGATCGCAGGCCCGTGGCTACCCAGAGTAGGCACAGCGAGAGTTATGGCGACAGGAGAGGCAAATGACCCACTAGTGCAACGTCATGTTAACGAATTAGGGTGTTCGTGATCTCATGTTTTCGGGATGATGGTCGTACCCTGGAGGTTCGGCCATGCAGAAGAAGTATATCGTTCGGCTCACGGATGCGGAGCGAGCCACGCTGTCCGAGGTGATCAAGAAGCTCAAGGGTTCCTCACAGA
>CAMDQN010000063.1 GCA_945905925.1 Singulisphaera sp. GP187 | reverse complement strand
GCCAAACGGAGCAAGCCGTCGATGCCGTCAGCGGAGTCGTCCATGACTCAAACTCGGGAGAATGGGATGATGGTGGACCGCCATCATCACCGCTCTGGACAGGGGGCGAAAGGTCAACTCATGGGTAAAACTCCACACGCCGGACGCCTAAACAGACGGAACGAGCAACTCCCCTCTCTCCAATCCGCCTCAATCGTTTTCTCTTCACCCACAGCGTTAGTCAATAACCACCGCGCCAGCGGGGCCACCACTTCGCGCTCGATCGCGCGCTGGAGCGGGCGTGCGCCGTAGCGAGCGTCAAAGCCGATCGCCGCGAGGTGTTCCACCAGCGCCTCCGACCACTTCACCGAGATGCCATCGCGAACAAGCCCCTCGCGCTTCGCGATGGCGCCGAGTTCGCGCAAAGCGATCGCGCGCACGGATGCCGGCAACAGCGAGCGGAACGTCACCACCGCGTCCATCCGGTTGAAGAACTCGGGGCGGAAGAACTTCATCGCCACATCTTGGTAGCGCGTGCCCGCACTCTCGCCCTCGAAGCCCACCGCGCGCGACATCCCCGCGCCGAGGTTCGAAGTCATTACGATGATCGTGCTGCGGAAGTTCGTGACGCGGCCGTACTGGTCCGTGAGCCGGCCCTCATCGAACACGCCCATGAGCGTATCGAACACGTCGGCGGCGGCCTTTTCGATTTCGTCAAGCAGCAGCACGCTGAACGGCTGGCGGCGCACCTGCTTGACCAACTCACCAGGCTCGCCGCGCGGCGGGCCAAGCAACCGGTACACCGCGTCGAACCCACCGTATTCGCTCATGTCCAATCTGATGAGGCGCGACGCATCACCCTTCTTGCCGGTGTCGTCGCTGTGCGAGAAGAAGTACGACGCGAGCGCCTGGGCCATGTGCGTTTTGCCGACGCCGGTCGGGCCACAGAACAGCATCACCGCGGGCGGTCGAGTCGGGTCGTTGAGGCCAGCCTTCACGGTCATCACGATGTTCGTCGCGGCCTCGCACGCTTCCGGTTGGTCGATCACACGCGCGCGGAACCAGTGCAACACCTCGTCGCGCTGAAGCGTGATTTCGTCTCGCAGGAACAACTCCGGGAGTCCGGTCTGTTTGCGGAACTGATCCACGACCGCGGACGGCGTGACCGGTTTCTTGTCTTGCTTCACGTGCGAATCGACGAGTTGGCGCGCGAACCCGGACGCCGGACCGGGAAACGCGGCATACGGCATGAACCGCCGGAATAGTCGCACGATCCGCTCGCCCGTGCCACGCTCGACTTCGACACCGGGGCCACTCGCAGTCGCTTCGAGTTGTCGGTCGATCACGGACAACGCCGCAGCGCGTTCGAACGGTTCCACGCGCACGATCTGGAACAGATCGGGCAGACCCGGCATGAGTCGGCGGCACGCGTCGAGTTCCGCGGGCGTGACCTCTGCGATCATCCGCAGTTCGCCCCGCGCGAGGTACGGCGCCAGGAACGCCGCGATGCTGTCCGTCGGGCCGAGACCGCCGGAGCGCACCAACTCCAACAATCTTTCGGCGCACAGCACGCCAGCGAGTTCGCCGAGTTCCGCGATCACCGATTCGACGCGCTCTTCCCACTGGCCGAGGTACTTCATCCCCGCGATGAGACGCCCCGCGGACGTGAGCCAGAACCGCCGCTTGTGCTTCGGCCCCGTGCGTTCGTCGTCCTCCAGGGCGAACTTCTCGGCCTCCTTCACCGCGTCCACCATGAGTGTCGTCTTGCCGACTCCGCTCTCGCCGACGAGGAGCACGTTGGCTTTCTCGTGGTGCAGTTTGCGGACGAGTGCCACGAGTTCGGTTTCGCGTCCCCAGGCGCGGGCGTAGCCCTTCCGCACGGCGCGGTCCCCGACCGGTTCGGCAACCTTCGCTAGCGTCGGCGGCGGTGGGATCGTCAAATTCGCGCCGGGCGGCTCCTTCGGCACGGAGACTACGATTTCGAGCAACTCCGCCTCGACCGGCGGAAGGTACGCCCCCACTTGTTCCGGCGTCAAGCCTTCGAGCTTCTGCGAAACGTACCGCTCGACGAGCTTCTCCAACTCGGTGCGGTTCGGGTAATCGAACCGGATGCCGAGTAGCGGCAGGTCCGCCGTGTACTGCCCGCTCTTGCGCGTGCCGACGACGCACGGCACACGCACCGGCACTTCAGAGTCGGTGGGGTACAGCCGATTCAGTCCCTGATACTCGGGTCTTACCGCGACGGTGAACCATCTCAATTCCGGTTCACCGAAGTCCGGTGCGGTTGTCCAGTGTTCTTTGCGGTGCAGCCAGCGGAGGAATTCGCGCAGGTCGTCGCGCGCGTCGTTCGCGGTGGCGCCGAACCCGGTGGTGCCGAGGTCCAGCGCGATCGCGGAGAACCCGCCGGCGGCGTCGCGACAGAGCAGAGCGTGGTAGCGTGCGGTTGGCATTGTCGGAACTCAGGATGCGAAACCAACACCACTCGTCGTTAGCCGCGAGCCGAAGGCGAACGTCACGCCCGCGGCAGCGCGGCAAGCGTGAACACGCGGAACACTTCGGCGAACTCGCTCCGCCCGGGCAGCGGCGACACCAACCCGGTGCGCACATCCGCGACCGGTTGGCCTTCGGCGTACACACGCAGGATCGGGCCGAACGCGAACGGGTCCGCGCTCTCGCCTGGCCACGTGTCCAGAACATCGACGCGCAGCGGCACCGGCCCGCCGTGCTTCGGCAGGAACAGGTGCGTGCCCACCTCCGTGAGCGCGAACGCCCGCGCGAAGTAACCTTTCAGCCGAAGGCCGAGCGAGTCCGGGCGCACACTCGCGACGGGCGCGTTTTCGACCTCCAAACCGAGACCGGTTTCCCACGCGCGGAGATAGTAACCGACGAGCTGCGCGGCGGAGGGGCACGCGACGCCGTCCGGGAACCCGCGAACGAGCAGGTACACCGGCTTGTCATCGACGGGGGCGGTCGCCATCAGGTTCAACAGCGCGAGCCGGTTCTCGACCTCGAAGATGTCCTGATCGCCGGGCAGGGCTTCGGCCGTTTCAAAAAGCTCACGGAGCGCCACGAGCATGTCCTCGGACGACATCAGTGAACTGAACGGCTGGTCGGGTTCGTGCCAACCTTCGCGGCGCTTGTGGTTGAGAGCGTAGCGATTGATCTTGATGCGCGCGAACCGTGTTCGGCGGCCCGTGACACCCGCCGGCAACCATTCCAGGCGCGCAAGTTTCGCGTTCTCAACACGGTTCTCGTAATCGTGGAGCGTGTCCGCGATGGCGTCGGCCAACTCCTTCAGTGCGAAGTATCGCTCGTGGTCGCGCGTCACCTTCCCCGCGACGAGCGCGGTTCCAGGGCGGATCGAATCCAGCACCTCATCGACCTTGTCGAGCGCCGACCACGCCGCCGCGAGCCGGTCCTTGAGCGGCATCGCGGCGTACTCGTCGAGCGGCAACTTCGAGGCCCAGCCGGGCGCCCGCACGTTCACTGTCAACGCGTTGTCACTCGACTTCACGGTAACAACGGTCAGGTCGTTCACGTCGAGCGCCGCGAGCCGGGCCGCGGCTGGTTGCGTGAGTTCGCGCTCGACGGCACGCTTCATGGCGCGCGCCCCGAGGGCCGGGTCGTAGCCAGCTTGAATCACGCGATCGAGAGCATCCGGCGCGACGTTCAGCACGCACTTCCGTTGACCGAAGCCCTCGCGCGCGAGCACCTCGTTTACAAGGCGCCGCGCGATCTTGCCCATCTCCTCGCGCGACAGTTTGAGGAACGGAATGACGCGGTCGAGCCGGTTGAAGAACTCCGGGCGGAAG
Source organism: Singulisphaera sp. GP187 (assembly GCA_945905925.1). Taxonomy (GTDB): domain Bacteria; phylum Planctomycetota; class Planctomycetia; order Gemmatales; family Gemmataceae; genus Gemmata. The sequence continues at coordinate 34,404 of CAMDQN010000063.1, read as the reverse complement.
AACTTTTCCGCGGCGCGCGTGTACGCGAACGACCGGTCCGCTTCGGGCACGAACCCGAAGTTGCCCTCCGCTTCGCGCACGCCGAGGTTCGACGTCATGATGACCAACGCGGAGGTGAAATCGGCTGTTCTGCCAAGCGAGTCGGTGAGCCGCCCTTCGCCGAGTAATTGCAGCAGCAAGTCGAACACTTCCGGGTCGGCCTTCTCGATTTCGTCGAGCAGCACCACCGCGAACGGTTGTCGTCGGATCGCGCTCGTGAGCAATCCTTCGGGCTGCGAGAATGTGCCGACCAACCGCGCCGCGGCACCGGGTTGGTTGTACTCGTTCAGGTCGAAGCGAAGGAGGCGGTCCGATTCGCCGAAGAGCGTGCGCGCGATGGCCTTGGCGCACTCCGTCTTGCCGACACCAGTCGGACCGAGAAACAGGAACGCCGCGAGCGGCCGGTCCGGGTCGTTGAGCCGCGCCTTCGCCACACTCACAACGTCGGCGAGCGCGTCCACCGCTTCAGTTTGGCCGATCACCTGTTCTTGAAGTTTGTTGCGAACGTCGTCGCGATCGAGGCGCTGCTTCGGGTCGAGGAACGCGAGCGACAGCCCACTGCGCGCCGCGAAGTCCGCGAGTACGTCGTCGCGCGTGATCGTCGGGCGGAGCGGGAATTCGGGGTCGGCGGCGGGCCGCGCGCGGCCGAACACAGCCTGTACGAGCACCTCTTCCGGCGTGACAGACGCCCGCACCGCGAGTCGCGTGAGAACCGCGGCGGCCTTACCGGGGAACGCGGCGGCACGGTCGTAGCGGCGCTGCTGGTCGATAACCGCGGGCAGTACGTCGAGACCGAAGACGCAGGCGTGCTTGCCTTCGAGCCGACGCTGCTGGTCGATCAAGATGCGCAACGTGTCCGCGTCAGTCGACTGGCGCACCGGGATGACGTGGAACAGGTCCGCGAACCCGCGGTCGCGTTCCTGCAACACGCGCAGTCCTTCGTTTGTGATCTCGGCCAGCACGCGCACGTCGCGCCGTTCGAGGTACGGCTTCAACACCACCGCCGCGCTGAGCGACGATTGCCCGGTCATCCCCGCGAGGAACAGCCCGAGCAGGTCGTCGAAGTAGAGAACGTGGTCTCGCTTCTTCGCGTGCTTGAGGATTGCGAGCAACCGGCCTTCCCACTGCCCAACGTAGGACATGCCAGAGATGAGACGCTGCGGCGACACGAGCCACGTGTTGTACCACTGGCGATGCACCGCCTTGCGCTCCGCGACGCGGCGGTGAACGCACTCGTGAATCACCGCGGTCTTCCCGACCATGCGCGGACCGCACAGCAACACCGGTCGCCGGTCGTTGAGCGCGAGCAATCGCGAAAGTTCCTTGACTTCGTGTTCTCGCAGAACGGCGCGGTCGAGTTCGTCCGGGTAGAGCCAGTCGAGGCACCGCCCGACGCGGCGCAGTTCCGACGCGCCATCGCCGGTCTCGCCGCCGCCGAGCGCGAGGAAGTTCGCTGCCGGCTTCACCGGGACGACTGTGGGCACGTGCGTGCTGATGTCGAGTACCTGCACCCACGCTTTTCCGGCGAGCGAACCGTCTTCCGGGCGCACGGAATCGGCTTCGTCCGCGTCACGCTCGACCTGACGCCAGTGTTCGGTGTAAACCGACTGCGCGCGGACTTCGAGCGGTTCGCCGCGTGTGACTTCAAACCACAGGTCTGGCACCGCAGGCGTGAAGGCGAGCCGCCGGCCGAGGTGGTCGAACGCGAGCAGCAGGTACTTCGCGCGCGCGACACGGCGCCGCAGTTCGATTTCCACCGCGGTGCGGTGCGCCGTCACCGGAGGGCAGAATGCCCACGCCGCGAGCGCGTCGTGCCGCTCCTTGCGGCCGAGCACTTCGAGCAGATCCACGAGGTCGCGCGTGAGCTTGGTGAGCAACCGATTGAGGTTGCCGTCGGTGCGCTCCGGCGAGCCGAAGAACAGCGGGCGCGCGGTGTAGCCGCCCTTGTGCTGGAACACGTAGATCGGGATGCGGAAGTTCATGAAGACAACCTACCCCCCAACCCCGCCCTGAAGGGAAGGGAGAAAGAGCCGCTCGCGTTTTCGCACCGCGACTCGCGAAGCCGCGAGCGGCTCAGACAAGCAAGGGCTTTCTCCCTCCCCGCAGGGAGGGGTGGGTCTCTTCGCCCCTACTCCACGATCATCTTGAGCAACCGCGCGCGGACGTTCGCGTCGAGCGCCGGCGCGAGCCACCAGCTCAACGGCCCGTGCTGATTCGTCCACACGCGTTCCAACTCGCCGTCCTGCATCTCGCCCTTCACGCGGTCGTACTGCCGGCGCACCTTGTCGTCGCGGAACCACCCGCGGCGAACCACTACATCCGGCGGGCGGTACGCGGTGGGCGATTCGCTACTGAGCCGCACCGCCACGTCGGGTTTGTCGCCGTCCGGGTTGTCAAGCGGTTTGATCTCGTGTAGCCCGCCTTCGCTCCAGAACCGGAGGTGCGCACCCGGACCGCTGATTTCGAGTACGAGACCGATGGTTCCTTCGTCCGTGTACGTCTCGGGCCGTGACGTCGTGACCGGCGTGCGATTCAGGAGCAACTTCGCGGGTGCGGTGAAGAACAACCGGTCCTTGATCCACACCGTTTTCGGCGGCTCCACCAGAGTCGTCTCGGGTGGCGCGTCGACCGGGCGCGCCGGGGGCACATAGCTCGCCTCGTCGTCGCCGGGCAGGTCGTAGCGGATCATGCTCACTGTCAATCCGTTGTCATTCGCAATGGAGCGGTATGCGGTGGCCATTTCCGCCAGGTGGTCGCGGTGTTCGCTGTAGAGCACCAGCGTGACGCGGTCGCCCGCCGGCGCGTTGAGCGCATACAACCGAAGGAGAAGTTTGTCCCAGTCGCGGTTCGCGTCGTCGAGCCGTTCTTGCAGGTCGGCGGGCGGCTTCTCCGCCGTCTCGTGGAACGCAACCACGGCCGCGTCTTCGAGGCTGAACGATTCGGCACGCTGCTGAATCACGTCGTCAGCGATATCACGCAATCGGCCGAGCGCCGCGAGTACCTGCTGGTCTTCCGCGCTGAGTTTTCGCTTTGCGGCCTGTTTCTTGAGGATGCGGGTCTCTTGTTGTGCGAGCTGGTAAACGTCGTTGTTCAGTTCGCGCGCTGTGGACGACTCACCGAGGAGTTGGTGCCAGCGGCGCATCACCTGCGCGCCGACCGCGAGTTTCCCGGCCGGGCTGTTTGGCTCGCGCGCCGACTTCGAGCGAATGCCTTGGAGCGGGCGCACCGTGATAGCAGGGGTGTTCTGCTCCATACCGATGTTCACCGACAACGGGGTGTCACCGGCGTGGCGGTTCATCTGGCGCGCGAGCGGCGCGAGCAGTTCGCGCGCCATCGCTCGCTTCAGTGGGCGAGCGCCGTAGCGCGGATCGTAACCAACCCCAGCGAGGTGATCGAGGAGAGTTGGGTTCGCACTGAGGGTGAGTTCGCGGAAGCGAACCCCGTCGCGTTGGAGCACCTTGTGCCACTCGCGGTCCGCGATCTTGCGAATGACTTCCGTTCCCAGTGGCGCGAACGGCACGATGCGGTCAAGCCGGTTGAACATCTCCGGTCGCAGGAACTGTTCGACCGCGCGCGCGAAGTGTGCTTGCGATTCCGCTTGCCCCACACCGCTGCTGATAAAGCCAGTCGAGCCGCGACGGTACGACTCCGCGCCGAGGTTCGACGTGAGGATGACGACCGTGTTGCGGAAGTCCGCGAGGCGCCCGCCCGCGTCGGTGAGGCGCGCTTCGCCGAGCGATTGCAACAGCAGATCGAAGAACGACCCGTCGGCCTTCTCGACTTCGTCGAGCAACAGCACGCTGAACGGTTGTTCGCGCACTTTGGCCGTGAGCAAGCCTTCGCTGCCGAACGCGCCGCCGACTAACCGGCGCACCGCGACTGGGTCCGCGTATTCGCTCATATCGAATCGCGTGAGCCGGTCCTTCGAGCCGAACAGGAACTCCGCGACCGCCTTCGCCATCTCGGTTTTGCCCACACCGGTCGGCCCGATGAACAGCAGTGACGCGATGGGCCGGTTCGGTCGCGTGAGTCCGGCCTTCACGGTGGCGAGTAGGTCCGTGATGAGATTCACCGCGTCCGGTTGACCGATCACTCGCGACGCGAACCACGCGTGTGTTTCCGCGAGGTCGAGCGGCGCCGCGGGATCGATGATCGCGCGCGGCAGTCCGGTTTCGCGTGTGAAGCCGTCGTAGACTTCGCCTTCGGCGATGGGCTCCCCTTTCTCGCCGTCGCGGATGAGGTTTTCGAGGAACCGCAGCGGGCGCCCGGGGTACGCGGAGTAGGTCGCGTAGCGCCGGTGAAGTCGGTCGGTCGCTGCGAGCGCCGCGGGTTCGGTTGTGCGCCGGGCGCTGTCGCGCGCGAAGCTCGCGAGAATGGCGCGGCCCTTCGCGTCGTTCGGTTCTTCTACGGTGATGTGACGAAACGCGTCGAGCAACTGCGGGTCTTGCTTCTCGATCAGCGGAAGTTGTTCCGGTGTGCATTCCGCAACGCAGAGCAACTCGCCGCGCGCGATCGCGGGTCGCAGGAACATCGCGATCCCGGACGAGTTGTGTTCGCTCTTGCCCACTTCGAGCAACTCGACGAGCGGCCCAACGTGAACGACGGCTTTCTTCTTGGTCGCATCCTTGATGAGTTCCTGGCACCGCTCCTGCCACATCCCGAACCCGGTCTGCCCCGCGACGATGCGCGACCCACTCGTTGCGTACACGGGGGCGCGATTCGCTTCGTGCCACTGGCGCGCGAGTTCGCGTACCGCGGCCGTTTTGCCAACGCCACTCGGACCGATCAGCAGCACGCTTTGCGTCGGGTTGCCGGTGAGTGCGCGCGTCAGTTCGGCTACCGTTTCGGCGGCCTCGTAGGTCTTCTCGTGGTCGCGGCCGAGGAGTTGGGCGATCTGCTGGAGCAGTGATTTCTTCCCGTCTTGCTCGTCGGAATCGGCGCGAATCGCACGGTCCTTGAGCGTCGGAACGCGAACCGTGAGCGGGTGCCGTTCCACCGCAAAGCCGAGCGTGGTTTGCACTGGGGCGAGCGACTTCAGGTTTACGGAAAGGTTCAGCCGGCGGAGCGCCGCGAGTGTTTCCTTCTGGAGCAGTGACACCAGGTTGTCACTTGGATCGGCGATGACCTCGATGCCAAGTTCGAGGACACGCGCGAGAACGTACTGCCCGGTTCGCGCGCGACTCGGTCCAAACGGCACCGCGTCGAGATCGGGCGTGGCGTTCGCGATTGCCTGGTCCCACACGGCAGCGTGGAACGTGAGCGTGATCGGGTCGCGCCACGCTTCGTTGGCGCGGGGCGGGGACAGTTCGAGTGCGAACGTGAGTTCGCGCGCGGTGTTCGCGCGTCGTCGTTGAAGGAGCGTATTGGGGTTGAGCTTCGGAATGAGTTCGAGCAGGTTCCGTCGCGCCGAGTTGCCCGACAGCGCGCGGTTCGCTCCGAGCCGGGCGAATTCGGGGAAGAGAAGCGGTTCCGCCAGCACCGCACCCGGCCCGACCTTGCGCAGCACCAGCGAGACGGGGAACTCGATCTCGGAAGCCATGAACCCTCCACACCTCTCTAAAGAAAGGCCAGTCTGACGCATCTCAACGGAGAGGGCAAGGGCGCAACGGGTTCAGTGCGAAGGCGACCCTGAAAGACAGACCCACCCCCCAACCCCTCCCTGCAGGGAGGGGTTGGGTCGTCTTCGCCAATCCAGTTTGCCGCGTGTCTCGTCTTCTGTGTAGCCTATCGCTACTTCCCCAGGAGTAACGCCAATGACCCGGTTCCTGTCGGCCCTCGCGGTCGCCGCGCTGGTTGGTGTGTGGGCGGTGCCCGCACCCGCCGCGGACGAGAAGCCACTCAAACACCTCGAAGGGCAAGTCTTCGACAAGTTGCTTGAGAAGCACCAGGACATGACGTTCGAGCAACTCAAGGCGAAAGCCATCAAGCCACGCGCGTACAGCGGTCTCGACTTTGACCCCACGAAGATCACGCACTTCGACACGGTGAACAAGAAGCTCGCACTCACGGACGCCGAACTCGCGATCTTCAAAAAGACCGGGTTCGTGTCGGTCGATCAGAACCGGCGGCACTCGTTCGCGTCCGCGTACTACCAAATCTACGCGTCCGACATGCCGGTGCTCGTCACCACGGACTCGATCATGCACGCGCTGCACAAGTCCTACGACGACATCCTGATGGACATGGAGCGGACCGTTTTCGCACCGACGATGCGCACGATCCTCGCCAGCGTCCACGGCGAAGTCGCGAAGATGGACAAGTCGAACACGCACGCAAGGGATGTTGACCTCTATGTGACCGTCGCGCGAAACCTGCTCGGCGGTGCCGGCGGCCCGTCTACCGAGCAACAGTGGAACGGAAAGCAACTGCTGGAACCGAGTAAGTTCGACCAGGACGCCGAAGCACTCACGATTCTCAACGAGATCCAATCGCTCAAACTGAAAGACCCCTACAAGGACAAACCAATCCGCATTTACGGTGGCGAGCGATTCCCGGACTTCTCGCAATTCAAGCCGCGCGGCCACTACACGAAGTCGCAGGAACTGAAGAACTACTTCCGCTGCATGATGTGGCTCGGCCGCGCCGACTGCGGCTGGAACGTGCTGCCCACCGATGCGTCGCGCGGCGTGAAAGTCGACAGCGACCGCGAACTCCGCAACGCCATTCTCTTTTGCGAACTCCTCAAGGACACCAACGGTCTGAAACCGCTCAAGTCGCTCGACGAGATTATCGGGTTCATGGTCGGCAAGAGCGACAACCTCACCGTGTTCACGCTGCTCGACGTGATGGCTGGCGCGAAGGTGAAGGGACTCGCGGACGCGCTCGACGCGAAGAGCTTGGAGAAAGTAAAAGACGAACTCAAGAGCGGGAAGCACGCGGCCCAGATGATCCGGTCGCAGGTGCTGCTTTCGAGTCTGAGCACCTCGGTCAAGACGACGCCGCCGAGCCTGTTCCAGGTGTTCGGGCAACGGTTCATCATGGACTCGTTCGTGCTCGCGCAGGTCGTGTTCGACAGCATCCTGTTCAAGAACGTGAAGCAGCGCCGCATGATGCCGACGGGCCTCGACGCGATGGCCGCACTCGGCAACGACGAGGCGATACTGCTGCTCGAACCCGAACTGATGAAGTGGAACTACTCCACAAACATGATGGCGTGTCGCGACTTCATCGGGCTGCATCCCAAGGAGTACTGGAACAGCAACCTGTACGTGCTGTGGCTCGACTGTCTCCGCACGCTGAACGTGGACATGTCCACTCACAAGAAAGTCCCACAGGCGATGAAGTCGAAGACGTGGCAGATGAAACAACTCAACACCCAATTAGGGTCGTGGGCGGAACTCCGTCACGACACCATCCTGTACGCGAAGCAGTCGTACACCGCGTACCCGGATTGCGAGTACCCGGCGGGATACGTCGAACCGTACCCGGAGTTCTACGCGAAGGTAAAGTTCTTCGCGGACGAGGCGGGCAAGCTGTTCGCCGCGGCCGAGTTCCCCGGCGAGAACAACGCCGCCGCGGTGAAGCGGTACGTCGCGTTCTTCAAGCAGATGAGTACGACCGCCGGCACCCTGGAGACGCTCGCGAAGAAGGAACTCGCGGGTGAAGCGTTCACTGATGCCGAGAAGTTATTCGTGAAGAAGACGGTGGACCGGCGCGGCGGCGGGAGCGGTCCGCCGCGGTACGACGGGTGGTATCCCGAGTTGTTCTTTAACCGCACCGAGTGCGCCGAGTGGGCGCCAGTGGTGGCCGACGTTCACACCGACCCCGCGTCGCAGACGTGTCTCGAAGTCGCGGTCGGCGACGCGATGTTCGGCGTAATCGCGATCGACAACGACAAGGACCGCATGGTGTATGTCGGGCCGTTGTACTCGTACTACGAGTTCACGCAGAACGTGGAGAAACGGCTCACCGACCCGGAGTGGCAGGAGATGATTCACAAGGGCAAGTTGCCGGCGCGCCCGGAGTGGACGAAGGATTTTGTTGCACCGACCCGTACGAAATAGGCTTTACAAAAACATGACGCGAAACGGTCATTGTTGTGTAGAGGAAGTGCCACAAAGAATAATGCGGTCTGTTCTCTCGCGCGTTGCCGCAGAAAGTTAGGTCGGCTTGCCGGTGAGCGCCGCGCGGCCGATCACGGTGTAGACTGGACCGTCGCGGTCCATCTCGCTGCTGTACACCAGTACCTCCTCGACCGCCACACGCCCGCCTTGCCACGTCATCCGTTTGGGCAGTTCGGCCGCGAGCGTGAAGCCGGCCTCCGCGGTGTTCACCCGGCCGAGTGTGAGGTGCGGCGTGTACCCGCGTTCCTCCGTCCGGTAACAACCCAGTTCCAACATCTCTTCTTCGAGCGCTGTGTACATACGCTGAAGCGGTTCCGCACCGTCGGTGACGCCACCCCACAACACCTTCGGGCGCCGCGCGGTCGGGAACGCACCCACCCCGGACACGCGAAGCGAAAACGGCGGTTCGCCCGCCGCGACCGCTTTCACCGCCTTGCACACCGCGTGCAACTCGCGATCATCGACCTCACCCAGGAACAGCAGCGTGACGTGCATGCTGTCCGGTGTCACCCATTTCACTTCGGCGTCGAGCTTCGCCAATTCCTTTTGGAGCGCGACGGCACTCGCGCGAATTGCGTCGCCTGTGTCGATGCCGATGAACGTTCGCGTGCGGGCCATGTGTGTTTCGTGTTTCGTGTTTGGGGTGCGCGATGCACGCGCTCGCCTTCGGTTTGCCGCTAACCAATAATACCAGACGCGAGTGGCGCTAAATCCGAACGCCCGGGCGCTTGCCGAGTCGAGCCAGAGCAGTCTTGGGCAACCGGTTGCGGGCGAGGTTACAGTGCCCGAGACGCGGTAGCGTCTTTGGATTGGTCAACTTCACCGCGCCCTTGCCCGCGTTGTTGTTGGCGATGTCGAGGATGGTGAGGTTGCCCAGCGAAGTGGACTCCACGACCGCCTTCGCACCCTTCTCGCGAATGGCGCAACCGTTGAGTTCGAGACTCGTGAGGTTCGCGAACGTACCACCGGCCGCGAGCACCTTTGCGCCACGGATACCCACCGGCAGGCCGTCCAGCGTGAGGTGCCGCAAGTCAGGCACGTCCAGCGCGCCGAGGAAGCTCAACACGGTGGCCGCGTTGATCGGCGATTTTTTGCTGTTGCACCCGCGCATGTGAAGGGCGCGCAGCCCGCGTAGAGATTGGCTCCGCGCCAGGGCGAACAGCCCGCCCGGGCCGATCGGGTTGTTCGTCAGGTCGAGGTGCCGCAGTCCTGATAGCTTCGCGGACCCGGCCAGCGCCTGGATGCCCTTGGTCGTGATCTGGCCGTCCCAGAGTTCCAGCACGCGGAGCGATTCCGCGAAGGTCGCGTTCGCGAGTGCCTCCGCCCCGGTCTTGCGCACCTCGACTTTTTGTAGTTTCAAGTGGCGCAGGGGCCACGGGGCGAGGGCCAGCGCCGCGACCAGTTCGGGCGCCAGTTGGGTGTGCTCGAACGACAGGTAGCCGAGGCGCGGGAACGAGTCGGACGCGACGAACTTGCGGAACGCGGTCGCCGTTGGCGCGACGGTGCCGCGGAACGTCAGCGCGACCAGGTTCGGCATCCGGGGCAGGTCGGCAACCGCCTTGAACGTGTCGCGGTTGTTCATCCACAGTCGGAGTTCGCGCAGGTTGCGGAACCACTTGGCCGCGGACAGCGCCTTCGCCCCCGCGGGCGTGAGTTGGTCGAGCGCCAGTTCTTCGAGCGAGTTGAGGTGGGTCGCCTTCGCGAGTTGGTGCAGGTCGGACTCGTTGATCGGGAATTCCAGGTGCAGCCGGCGCAGCCCGGTCAGGTGCTTCGATTCGGCGATGCCCCGGATCGCGACCGACTCCTCGTCGTCGGCGACGTAATCGAGGAGCAACCCGCGCAGCCCGGCGGAGACCGGGTTCGCCACGACCCCGGCGACCTCCGCTCCGTACACGTCTTCGAGTTGCAGGGTGCGGACGGTGGTGTCGCTGAACGCTTCCGCAAGCGCGGCAGTGATGCGCTCGATATTCTCTTCCGGTTCCTCGTCGTAGTCCGTGTACTCGGTTTCCTCCGGGAACCCGCGCCGGTACGAGCGGTCGTCCCCGCTGGTGAAGGTGCCGTACCACTCCAGGTCGTCGGGGAGTTTGGGTGCGTCTGTGTCGCCCGCGTGTGCGTCGAGCCACATTGCGAGTTCGTTCTCGCGCTCCAGTAACGCGGGGTAATCCGGGTCATCGTAGGGGCGCTGCGCGAGCCGGCATTGCACGCGAATGTAATCGGCCCGCGCTGACGGGCCGCTCGCCGGCGACGGCACCTTGTCCGGCAGGTGTTCGTCGAGCCAGTCGGCGTAGGCGAGCCGCGGGGTGTCCTCGTCCGGGTTCGCGCGGATCGCGGCCAGCAGTGCGTTTTGGTCGCTCATGGTTCTCTCCGGCGCCGGTTCACGCGACCCACCCACGGACGCGGTGCAGTTTCTCGCGCGCCGGGCCGGTGAGCGGGTTGTTGTACAACCCGAACGCGGCCAGGTGCGGGAGCCGCGCCGTGTCGAGCAGCGCGGCGGCAGTCTTCAGGTTATTGTTCCCGATGTCGAGTTCGACCAACTGCTGAAGGTACGGCGATCGGACCAGCGCGGTGAACCCCAGTTCGCCGATGCCGCACCGGTCGAGCATCAGGCGTGTGACGTTCGCGAGGTTCGGGTTCTTCGCGAGTGCCTTCGCGCCCGCGTCGCCGAGCGGCCACCCGCCAAGTGACAGGTGCCGCACGTGCGGAAGACTCAGGTTCGCGGCGAACTGTGCCATCGTCGCGGGGCGCACCGACGTGTTCCCGGTGCGAATGTCGAGCGTGGTCAGGTTCGTAAACCGCGCACCGTCGGTGAGGGCCATGAGACCCGCCTTCGCGAACCGGTTGTGGCCGATGCGCAGAATGCGGAGGTGCGGCGCCGCGGTGCTTTGCGAGAAGGCGACCACGCTTGCATCAGTAAGTGCGCCGTGGGACACGTCGAGGACGCGCAGTTGCGAGAGCCACTTCGCCGCAAGCAGTGCGCGGAACGCGTCCGGCCACACGCCCGGCGCGACCAGTTCCGCAAGTCGGGGAAATTGCCCGCGCGCCAGGTGTCCGGCGGCGCCGTTCACCGCGTTACACGTCAAGCGGGTGAGTACCGGGAACCCAGTCACGGTGCCGAACGTCTTCCGCGCAAACCCTTGACCAAACCCCACGTCGAGCGATTCCAGGTGCGGGAGCCTCGCGAGCGCAGCGAGCAGCGACTGTCGCGGGGTGCGGACCACGCTGGCGCTCACGTGCCGCAGCCCGCGGAACCACTTCGCTTGCGCCAGCGTGGGCACGTCGCGGGCACGCCCTTGAACGTCGGACACGTGCAGTGTGTGGAGGCGGTCGAGTTTCGCGCTGTCGAGGGCACACAACCCGGCGACGGTCACAGCGGAGTCCAACTCCAGGCGTTCCAGCCCGGCGACCGCCTTCGCGCGGGCGAGCGCGGCTACGATCGCATCGCCGGCGTTCCAGCCGAACTCGGCGGGCTGCACCGTGAGGCCAGTGAGAGCCGCCACGCCCGGTGCGACGAGCACGCGCGCGAGCAGGTCCGCGGTCAGCCCGTCGAGAACGAGGTGCCGGACCGTGGTGTTCGCGACCAGTGGCGTCAGTCCGTCACAGACGCGGTCGATTTGCAAGTTGGTCGGTGCGGGGGGGGTGTAATACCAGTCGGGGCTCCATTCCCCAGATGCCACGTGCAAAAAACCGCGGCGGAAGTGGTCGGCGCCGTGCCTGATGTCGGACTGGTGGATGAAGCCCGGAGGCAGCGCCGGCGCGGTGAGCTTCACCGCGACCGAGAACCGCGCGACCAACTCGGCGTAATGTTCGAGGAGATCGGGGTAGTCCGGGTCCGCGGCCGAACCGGACGCAAGGCGACACTGCGTGCGGACGAACTCCGCTTGAATCGGCGCCTCGTGTTCGTCGAGCCAGTCCGCGTACACGAGGCGCGGGGTGTCGTCCTCCGCGTTCGCGACGATCGCGGCCAGCAGTGCGGCTTCGTCACTCATGATGGCGGAATCATACACGATTCGCGCGGTCAGGTGATGAGATAGAGGCCGTCGCGTTCGAGCTTCTCGCCGGCCTTCTTGGTGAGCTTGTTGCTGCTGAGCCAGCACTCGCCGAGACGCGGCATCGTGTTCGGGTCCGCGAGCGCGTCCGCGCCGGTCTTGATCGCGTTGGAACCCAACTGGAGTTCGACAAGGTTCTGAAGGTGCGGCGACGCGAACAGCGCCTTCGCACCCGCGTCGCCGATGCCGCACTCATCGAGGTTCAGGCGCGTTAAGCCGGCCAGCGCCGGGTTCGCGGCGAGTGCTTGCGCGCCCGCGTCGCTGAGCGGCCAACCGGACAGGTCGAGGTGGCGCAATCGCGGGAGCCGCATCGCCGCGACGAGCACCGCGAGTTCGGCCGACGTGCCCTTTCGTTTGGTGTACGAGTGCAGGTCGAGCGAGGTGAGTTCGGGGAACGCACCCTCCTTTGTGATCTCCCCCAGCCCGGTTTTGCTGAATGGGTTGTCACCTAACTGTAAGACGCGGAGCGTCTGCGCGACCGGGTGCGAGGCGAGCGCCTTCACGCCCTTGTCGCCGACCTTGTTGTCCGCGAGGTTCAGCACGCGGAGTTGCCCGAACCACTTCGCCTGGAGTAACTCCGCGAGGCCATCGTTGTTCATGGCGCGGTTTGGTGCCCCGAGCACCGCGAGCGCCGGGAACCTGGCCTTCGCGAGTTGCTTGGCGAACTTGGTCGCGAGTGACCCGCCATAAATGAGCTTGGCCAGCGCTGGGAACTTACCGGCGGCGAGTGCCGCGACACCGCCCCCCGCGAGGTCGGGCAGTTCGAGCGTGTGAAGTTCGGGGAGCTTCCCGAGTCCGGTGAGCACCGGGGTTGCGACGGCCGGCGCGCTGAGATGACTGCGGAAGTGCCGCAACCGGCGGAACCACGCGGCCTTCGTGAGCTTCTCCAACTCGGCCTTTGTTCCGGCCACGCTTTGAATCGTCAGTCGTCGGACGGCATCGAACGTGTTTGCCTTCGCCAACTCCGCGGCCGGGATCGGGTGGTACGGGCTGTACAAGAAGAGGTGCTGCACGCGGCGGATCGCGGGGCTGGCTCCGACGAACCGGAAGAAGTCGGCGGCTTCCGTTCGCCAGTCGGTCGTTCGCGATTCGTGCATCAGCGCCAGACCGGTGAGTTCCGCAGCGACTGGGACCACGAACAACGTCGTCAAGAGGTCGAGCGGGATGTCATTCAAAGAGAACCCGCGAATCGTGGTGGTACTGACGAGGCGGGTGAGTTCCTTCGTGACGCGGGTGAGTTCCTTGGTGGTCCACTCCTCGCCGTCGATCTGGCAGTCGATGAAGTGCGGGAACCCGCGTCGGAACGGCTCTTCGTGGTCGTCGAAGAAATCGTGACCCGAGTAGAATCCGTCCGGGGCATCCGGGGTGAGGTCCGAGTGCCTCGACTTCAGCCGGGCGACGAGTTCGGCTTGCTGTTCGCGGAGATCGACCCAGTCGGGATCGCTCGGCGGCATGTCCGCGAGCCTGCACTGAACGCGGATGAACGCGGCGCGATCGGGGTCACCGTGTTCGTCGAGCCAGTCGGCGTAGGCGAGTCGCGGAGTGTCCTCGTCCGCGTGCGCGACGATGGCCGCTTCGAGCGCCGTATTGGTAGCAAATGTGGGCATAGACGATTTCCTGTTTGCTCGCTCACCCCATCAGCATGCGGAACTCCTCGAACAAGTAACTGCTGTCGTGCGGACCGGCCGCGGCTTCCGGATGGTACTGCACGCTGAACACCGGCAGTTCGGTGTGTCTCAAACCCTCCAGCGTGTTGTCGTTCAGATTGATGTGCGTCGGGACCACGCCCTTCGGCAGTGTGCTCGGGTCCACCGCGAAGCCGTGGTTCTGCGTCGTGATCTCGATCTGCTTCGTGCGCTCGTTCCGCACCGGTTGGTTCGCGCCGCGGTGGCCGAACTTCAACTTGAAGGTCTTCGCGCCGAACGCCAACCCCAGGAGTTGGTGTCCGAGACAGATGCCGAAGATTGGTTTCTTGCCAATGAGGTTCTTCACGGTGTCGATCGCGTAACCGACCGCGGCTGGGTCGCCGGGGCCGTTCGACAGGAAGATGCCATCGGGGTTGTGCGACAACACTTCCTCTGCGGTCGCGGTGCCGGGGACGACTGTCACGTCGCAACCGATTTGCGTGAGGCAGCGGAGGATGTTCCACTTCATACCGTAGTCGATCGCGACGACGCGCTTCGTGGCCGGGCGGTGCGGCAGCACGTGGTCCGCGAACGCCCCGAAACCCTCGTCCCAGTGGAACGCTTTCGGCGGCACCACTTCCTTCACCAGGTCGCGGCCTTCCATCCCGGGGAACGCTTTCGCTTTCTTCACAAGCGAAGCGTCGTCGAGATCGGCCGTCGAAAGGATGCCGTTCATCGCCCCGCGAACACGGAGCCGGCGCACGAGGGCACGCGTGTCAATGCCCTCGATGCCGACGACGTTGCTCGCGCGTAGGAAATCGTCAAGGCTGTTATTCGAGCGGAAGTTGCTCGGGACGCGGGTGAGTTCGCGGACGATGAACCCCGCGACCTGCACGCGCGCCGATTCCTGATCGTCGGTTGTGGTGCCATAGTTGCCGATAAGCGGGTACGTCATCGTGACGATTTGCCCGGTGTACGACGGGTCGGTGAGCACTTCTTGGTATCCGGTCATGGAGGTGTTGAACACCACCTCGCCGAGGGTCTCGCCGGTCGCGCCGAACCCGCGCCCGGTGAACACGGTGCCGTCCGCCAGTGCTAGTTTCGCGTGCATGTCGATGGTATCGTCTCGCGTGATAAGGTTTCGGCGCAAACTCGATGTATCTTACGAGTGCCGCGACGGATCGGATATGATGATGGAAACGATTCGCGCGCCCGGAATGTCAGAGCAGAAAACCCACCCCCAACCCTCCCTGCCGGGAGGGGAGCCAAACCCACAAGCCCTCTTTACTCCCCTCCCTACAGGGAGGGGGTGGGGGTGGGTCGAAGAGCACACCCATGCCAACACCTCCGCTCGACCGCCGCAAGTTCTTCGGGTCTGCTGCGGCGCTGTCGCTGTCGGCCGCCAGCTACGGCAACGTCTCCGGCAGCAACGAGCGTGTGCGCGTCGGGTTCCTCGGCTGTGGTGGACGTGCGCAGGCACACATCGACCTCGTGAACAAGTTCGCGGGCGAAGGAAAGCCGGTCGCGGCGGTCGCGGTGTGCGATGTCTGGGACGGCCTTGAAGATGAGTACGAGGTTCACTTCGGCGGGAAGGTCACACGCCGCCGCTACGCGCAGGGGCTGTACCCGTCGGCGCGCAAGTGCGGCTTCGATCGCTCCGATAAGACTCGCGTCACGAAAGACTATCGCGTCGTGCTCGACCGCGCGGACGTCGACGCGGTGTGTATCACCACGCCGGACCACTGGCACGGGAAGATGACGCTCGACGCGCTCGCCGCGGGCAAAGACGTGTACGTCGAGAAACCGATGACGCGCACCGCGGAAGAAGCGGTCGCGGTGGTGGACGCGTGGAAACACACCGGTCGCGTCGTGACGGTCGGCGTGCAGTCGATGGCCGACGGCGTGTGGATGCGCGCGTTCGACCTAATCCGTACCGGCACCATCGGACACGTGGCCCATGCGCAAACAGGCTTCTTTCGCAATGATATCCGCGGCCAGTGGCGGTTCTACCGGCTGGCGAAACAGATGACGCCCAAGACGGTGGACTGGGATTTGTTCCTCGGGCACCAGTTCGAGTGCGCCGGAAGTCGGGTCGGGCCGACGCCGCGCGAACAGTCGTTTGATCGGGCCGCGTTCGCGCAGTGGCGCTGCCTGTGGCCGTTCAGTGGCGGGCCGTTCACCGATATGCTTTCGCACCACATCACGCGAATGAGTGCCGCGATGGGACTCCGGTTCCCCGCGCGTGTCACCGCAGGTGGCGGACTGCACCTCGAATACGACGGCCGCGACGTGCCCGACGTCGCCACCGTAGTCGCGGACTACGAGGAAGGCTGTCAACTCGTCGTCACCGCGACCACGCTGAGCGGCTACCCGATCGAAGAAGTGATTCGCGGGCGGCTGGGCGCGATCAAGTTCGTGAAGGGCGGGTTCCAACTCTTCAAGGACGACCCGACACGCGGCGCGAGCTTTCCCTCGCGGATGGAAGTAGCGCCCGAGCCGGCGTCGTTCGAGAGCGTGGAGCCGCCACGGAACGACACCGAGGCGCTGTGGGAGAACTTCCTCGAATGCGTGCGGGCTCGGCGGCAGAGTACATTCAGCCCACCGGACCTTGGCGCGGTGGCAGTCGCGACCGCGACAATGGCCGTGCAGAGTTACCGCACCGGGACCACGCTGTTCTGGGATCGCGAGAAGCGTTCGATCGTGCCCGCGGATTCGACATGGGCGGAGCGACTTGAAAAGCGGAGCAAGCAGCACGCGAAGCCGAACCAAGTGTTCGGGTGGAGTGGTGGGGACGGCGGTATTGTGCAACTACCGGCGCACCAGTCGCTCGCCGGCCCGTGGGTGAACGGCAAAGACCCAGCGGACTGAGAAGAAAGCCCAAACCTCAACAAAAGCACGGTGGTCCAGGTATCCAATTATTGGATACCTGGACCACCGTGCTTTCACTCTGAAAAAACAAACCCCGCCCAGGTGAGGGAGCCTGGGCGGGGGAGATTCGACCGGGCGAACGGGAGGCCCGGTCGGATCGTACTCGTTGTTACTCGGACTAGTGGCAGCAGCCGGCCGCCGCACCACGGGCCACTGGGGCGCAGCCGCCGCAGTCAGTCGCACAGCCCTTCTTGCCGAACTTGTCCTTCAGGCTGCCGAACTTATCCTTCAGGCGGTCGAGGAGCCCAGCCTTACTGGTGCCGCAACCCGTGCCGCAGGCCACGTCCTTCTCAACTTCCTTGGCCACCATCTTCGTGACCTTGACCTTCTCCTGCACCGCGACGCACTCGGTCACCTGGCGGGTCGCCTGGTAGGCCACGCACTTGCGGACGTTGACAGTCTTGGTCACGGTCTCGACGGTCGGAACGCAACGGGTCTTGCACACCGTCGTCGGGACCACCTTGGTGACGCGCTCGTAGCAGGTCACGGTCTTCTGGACCGGGCGGCACTCGTAGGTGCAAACCGTCTTCTGGACCGGGCGGCACTCGTAGGTGCAAACCGTCTTGGTCACGGGCACGCACTCGGCGACCTTCTTGCACACGGTGACCGGTTCGCACACGGTCTCGCGGTGCTTCTCGGTCTTGCACCCGCTCACCGTGCGCGGGCACGGGTCGTAGCACGGGTCGCAGATTTTCTTCAGCCGGTCGCTGATGCTCGGCCCCTTGGTCTCGCAGTACGGCACCTGCACCTTGTTCGTCACGGTCTTGGACTTCATCTCGGTGACCATCACGTTGGTCCACCGGGTCTCGTTCACGGTGACCGTCTTCTGCACCGGAACGCGTTCCTGCACGGTGATAACCTTCTGCACCGCAACGCGTTCCTGCACGGTAATAACCTTCTGCACCGCAACGCGCTCGGTGACGCAGCGGTTCTCGACCACGTTCTCGGTGACCAGTTTGTTCACCGTGACCTTGCAGGTGACGACCTCGGGCACGCACTCCCACTTGTGCGCCGTGTAGGTCTCGTTGCGGGTGACCGGCTTCATCACGGTCACGGTTTCTTCGACAACCGTGGGCACCCACTCGGTGACCTTCACTTTTTGCGTGGCCGGCGCCGCGGGGGCGACGGGGCCACACGGGCTGCAGTCGCCGGCGCCGCGACCGCCGCCAAGACCGCTGAACCAGCCGCGGAGACCGCCGGCCTTTCCGCCGCTGGCACATGGATCGGCGCACGGCTCGGCGCACGCATCCTTCTTGCTGAACAACTTGCCGCAGAACGCGTGTGCGTCCCCGGCCGCCAAACCGATCAGGCCCGCACATGCGGCGGACATGATCCACGCCTTGATACGCAGAACGCTCATGGTGGCCCTCACTGCTTCGGGTTTAGCACCCCGTCACGGTCGTCGCGACCATCCATTCGCCGCTGATTACAGCCGTGGATACCGGTGTGCTTGCGATAGATATGACAGCGCCGAGTAAGTTGGGAAAGCGAACCAAGGTCGGTTAGGCACGAAAAGTCGTGAATCTGTATCGCTATCTGCCGCCTGGCGAAGGGCGACCAGTTATATGGGTTCTACATGGCAGAGAATCTTACACGGTTGTATGGAATTACTTCGGCCGTTGATGGTGCCGCAACCACGATCAGTTCCACTGATTGATACAACCGGCATCGTTCCCGAATGGGCACCCGGTCTCAAATCCCGCGACCGGACGGGTTCGGGTCTTTTACTCGTGGCGTCCGTCTCCGGGTCGGTGCCACGAGTAAGAAATCGCCCCGATTTGGACGCTTTGCAACTTGCAACTTGGCACGCCTTGCGAACGACGGTAGCATCGTATGTTCTCATTCGTGCTGCTCAGGATCTCTCCCATGCTGCTGTTCGCTTTTGTCCAGGATTTGAACCCGTTGGGGAACAGAATCCTATCCACCATCGTGGCCGCATTACCAGTGGTGGTACTCTTCTACCTCTTGGTCGGGCGGCGGTGGCTCGCGAGTTTGGCCGGGGCCACCGGGGCCGTGGTCGCGATCCTGCTCGCGTGGCTCGTCTACAAGATGCCGCTCGAGATGGCCGGCGCGTCGTTCGTCCACGGGATGGTGTTCGGTCTGTTGCCGATCGGGTGGACCGTGTTCGCCGCGATGCTGCTCTACAACATCACGGTCGAAACGGGACAGTTCGCGGTCATCCGCCGGTCGATCGGCGCGCTCAGCGGCGACGGCCGCGTGCAAGCAATCCTGATCGGGTTCTGCTTTGGTGCGTTCATGGAAGGCGCGGCCGGGGCCGGGTCGCCGGTGGCGATCTGCGGCGCGATGCTTGTCGGGTTGGGGATGCCGCCGTTCCGCGCTGCGGTGATTTGCCTGATCGCGAACACATCGCCGGTGTGCTACGGCGGGCTGGGCGTACCAGTACTCACGCTCGAAAGTTCAGCCGGGTTCCCCGTAACGGGGGACAAGATCAGCATCATGTGCGGGCACCAACTCCCGTTCTTGTCGTGCTTGATACCGCTCTACATGGTCAAGACGATGTGTACGTGGCGCCAGACGCTCCAGGTGTGGCCGGCGCTTCTGGTCGGCGGCGGGTCGTTCGCGGTGGCTCAGTTCTTCTTCGCCACGGCGCACGCGTACGGCCTTCCCCCGATCTGGCCGCTCACCGACATCTGCGGCGCGATCTTCTCGATGGTCACGCTTGCTCTGTTCCTCAAATTCGTCTGGAAGCCGCGCGAGGAGTTGAAGAGTTCGGACCTCGCACCGCTGGGCAAACTCAAACCAGCGGCGCCGGTGGTGGAACCGCACGACCCACAAGCCGAACACGCGAAGGAAGAAGTCGCGGCGATGGCCGACGCGTTAAGCGACAAGGATGCCAAGCCACTAACCGCGGGGAGTGTACTCCTGGCGTGGTCCCCGTGGATCATTATGGCCGCGTTCCTGGTGTTCTCGGGTTGGGTGAAGCAGCAGGAAAAGAAGGGCGCGATCGATCTGGGAATCGTGGACTCGTTCTACATCGTGGACGTGCCGACGCTGCACGACAAGGTGGAGCGCGCGTACCCGTTGCAAAAACTCGCGCCCAAGGATCTCGTTCCGGCGCCCGGTACTTCCGACGAGTTCCAGGACAAGAACGGGAAACCGGTGCCGGTTCAAGACGGGCCGCAGGGAAAGAAGCTCCGCGAGCGAGAGGAAGCGAAGTTCAAGTTTACCTGGCTCACCGCGCCCGGTACGCCGGTGTTGTTCGCGGCAATCGCCTCTGTGTTCCTCTTGCGAATGTCAGTCGCGCAGGTCGGCAAGGTGGTCCGCAAGACCGTCGTGCAGATGAAGGTGCCGATCCCCACGATCGCGTGCATGTTGGGTTTGAGTTATGTGACGAAATACGCGGGCATGGACGCGACGCTCGGGGTGGCGTTCGCCGCGACCGGCGTGCTTTACCCGTTCTTCGCCGCGATGTTGGGTTGGCTCGGCGTGTTCCTGACCGGCACCGACGCGGGCAGCAACGCGCTGTTCGGCAGTTTGCAGAAGATCACCGCGACCGAAGTGTGGAACGAACACGGGCAGCCCGGCGGCGCGATGGACAACCTGACACTGGAGCAGGCGCAAATACTCATCTGCACCGCGAACAGCACCGGCGGCGTGATGGGCAAGATGATCGACGCGCAGAGCATCTGCGTGGCGACCGCGGGCACGAATCAGGTGGGCAAGGAAGCCGACATCTTCAAAGCGGTGATCGGGCACAGTATCTTGCTGGCGAGCATCGTCGGGTTGCTCACCGCGCTGCAAGCGTTCGTGCCGCCGTTCACGTTGATGGTGCCGAAGTGAGTCTCTTTATTTCGCCCCAACGGGGCGTTGGGTAATAGCCCAGGGCGCAAGCCCTGGGAACCGATCACGCGCCGTCCCCACCCAGGGCTTTCGCCCTGGGCTATTACCCAACGCCCCGTTGGGGCGAAGAGGTGGCTCATTTCTTGAACGCCTCATACGCCTCGGCGACCTTGCCGGCTTTCGCGTTGCCGGCGTGTGCGTACACCGCGTATTTCAGCTTCATCTCGCCGCCTTTCGCGATCTTCAGCAGGTCTTCCTTGCCCTTCTGCGACGGGAACCCGCTGTGATTGCGGCCGAACGGGTTCGCGGCCACCAGCCCGTAGGCGCGAGCGTGCCACGATGCTTTCGGGTTGCTCGGGTGGTCGAATACCGCGACGCCGATCTCCTTGCCGTCCACCTTACCCGCGTAGTGAACCCACGCGCTCGGAAGACCCCAGATGTCTTTCTCCACGGCTTTGCCTTCGGCGTTCGTCATCACGCCTTCACCGCCGATCGTGTCTTTCTTCTTCTCCATGCGCAACTCGTCGCGAACCCGGAGCCCAAACGAACCCTCCTTTGTGTCGCCGAACGTGATCGGGCACACGGTTGCCTTCAACGTGATGTCGAACGCGAACGTGCGCCCGTCCTTACCGTCGATGAAGTGAATCACGCGAACCTCGTCCAGGATCTTCCCGCCATCCGGGGAGATCCATTCGTTGTGCGTCTCGACGCTCGCGTGGTTCTTCGCGTGCTGTGTCGGTTTGCCGACCTTCACGCACTTGATCTTCCCGTGTCGCGGGCCGTCCTTGTCCTTCGCCTCGCTCCAGAAGTCCACGCCCTTGTCAGCCTTGTTCGCCGACTTGATCTTCAGCTCGATGCCTTCGGGAATCACGTCGCCGTGGCAGAACCACACGGATTTCTGGTGAACGTGGTCCTTCGTATTCATGTCGGAGGTCGGTTCCATCGGCCAGGCCCGCGTGACCGCGACGCCGTTGGGCGCAATCAGCGGGTACAGGTACGGCTTGGCGACCGACTCGGCTGTGGCGTATTTCGCGACCACAGTTGTACCGGCCTTGAACTCGATTGCGTCCTTGCCCACGGTGATCAAAACGTCATCAGCCGACGCCAACGTCGGCAAGGCGAGCATCGCAACGAGAGGCAACAAGCAGCGCATCAGGGAAACTCCAGAAGAGTGAAGAGGGGAGCGGGTGTAGTGTCGGCGCTTGAACGCCGAGTGTCAACCACCAACAGGTTTAGCCGCGACCCGAAGGGGAGCGAGTAGAATTCCACCATGAGCAAGAAGAAGAAAGTGCGCGTCGAGTTGCGGAAGAACCGTGAGAAGCCGCCGCGCGAGAACGACATCACCCGCGACTACAACGCTGGCGACGGCCGCGCCGACGACGCGTCGTCCGGCGAGCGGGTGCGCGCGAAGGGCGCGCTTTCGCGCTACCGCACCGTGGTACAGACCGACGCGGATAGCGGCACGAGTATGCCCGCGACGGATGGAACCGCGTGCCTTCGCGGGCGCGTGCTACGCGTTCACGGCCTCGCGTCGGTCGTGGAAACCGACGACGGGCGCATCTTCCGCTGTGCCGTCCGCCGGTTGCTCAAGAGCCTCGCCACCGACGAGCGCAGCGTCGTCACCACGGGCGACGTGGTGTGGATTCTTCCCACGGGAACAGGGGCAAGGGGCGAGGGGTCAGGGGCGAGAGCAGCAAGCTCAGCGCCTCCGGATTCTGATCCTTCGGGCCTCGCCCCTGACGCCGAAGGCGTGATCGAGCGCGTCGAACCGCGGCACGGGGTTCTCACACGCGCGAGCCGGCGCCGCGAACACGTACTCGTCGCGAACGTCGATCAACTCGTCATCGTCATGTCGCTCGTCGAACCGAACCTGAAGCCGCACTTGATCGACCGCTATCTCGCGGCGGCACAACAGGGCGGGTTGAACCCGGTGCTGTGCCTGAACAAATCCGACCTCGCGGACGCGGTGGAGTTGCAGTCGCTGATCGGGCTGTACGCGCAACTCGGCATCCCGGTGTTCTTGTGCAGCGCCCGCACCGGGTTCGGCATCGAGCGCCTGCGCGAACAGCTTCACGGCCGCTCGACGGTGTTCTCCGGGCAGTCCGGCGTGGGCAAGTCGTCGCTCCTCAACGCGATTCAGCCCGACCTCGCGCTCGCGGTGAAGTCCGTTAGCGATGTGAACCAGAAGGGCCGACACACCACGACCTACTCGCAACTCATCAAACTGAACTTCGGCGGATGGGTGGTGGACACGCCCGGTGTGCGGCAACTCGCGCTATGGTCGGCGCAACCGGCGGAGATGGAAGGCTACTTCCCGGAGTTTAGGCCGTTCGTTCCCTTGTGTGGTTTCCCGGACTGCACGCACACACACGAACAAAGTTGTGCAGTGAAGGACGCCATCGCCCGCCGGCTCATCACGAGTCGGCGCTACCACAGTTACCTCGGCCTCTTCCACGGCACCGCGGAGGAGTGACCCGGTGTCAGACGCGGCACAACCGTCACGTTCCTCGCGTTTGTACTCTGGGGTAACTTTACCGGTTCGGAAACAGAGTTAAATTACGTTAAGAGAGTAACCTGCACGTGCCGAAGCAAGATGAGTGACTGACGTAAGTCAGCGAAACCCTCCAGTATATTCCGGGCGCTCGCCCGACCGGGTTTTCTTCCCCGGTTCACCAGGAGAACACACTCATGGCGCGTTCGCACAAGATTTTCGGTTTCCTGTTCGTCACGTTCCTCGGTGCCTACGGGTGCGCGAAGGGACCGACCGCCCCAACCGAAAGCAGCACAGCGGCAGCCAAGATGCAAAAGCTCGAAGACGATCACCGGACCGCGATCGCATCCCGCGACCAGATGCGGTTGCGGCTCGCCACCGTCGAAGATCAGAGCGCGAAAACCAAGAAGGATTTGGAGCAGCAGTTGGAGCAAACCCGGACCGCGTCTGCGACCGAGCGCGACGCGCTGAAGGCGGAAGTGAAGGTCCGCACCGGCGAGCGTGACGCTCTACAAATGCAGTACGAGGGGTTCCGCAAAACGCTTCGGGACATGCTCGGCAGCGCGGACACCGCAGTGGGCAAGATGAACCTGCCGCTGACGCAACCGACCGCGACGACAATCGGCACCGCGCGGAACTGAGTCCACCTCAAAACTACTTTACTCATATTGCAGTGCGTCGGGGATGCGCGTCTGAATGGCGCGCCACGCGGGGATGAGGCCCGCGAGCGTCGCGAGCGTGACCGACGCCACCGCGATGCCGAGCGCCGCCTTCCACGGGATGAGCATGTCAAGGTTGAAACCGGATTCGTCCACGAACATCACCTTGAGGACGTACCACTCCATTGGCAGCCCGATCAGGATGCCGAGCACCGTGCCGAACACACCCATCAGGAATGCTTCGGCCAACACCGAGCGGAGCACCTGACCGGGAGTTGCTCCCACTGCGAGTAGCAGCCCAAGTTCGCGTTTGCGCTGAAGCACCGAGATGAGCAGCGCCGTCACCACACCGAGCGCCGCGACCACCGCCACCAACAACTGCTGCATGTACGCGAGCGTGTAGAGGCGATTGAGGAGTTCGGAGATGAACTTGCGGAGCGAGTCGCGGTCGGTGAGGAACAGCCCCTTGTCCGCGGTGTACTTCTCCAGTGACACCTCCGTGGCGCGCGAGTGGTCGGGCTTCACGAACACATGACAGATGTCGATCAAGTCATCGCCGAACAACTTCGCGTAGCGTGCGCGGTCCAGAAAGATCGTGCCGCGACTCCACGAGTAATCGCGCGCCGCGGCAACGATCAGGAGATCCACGGGGCCACGCGGACCGGGCACGCTGATCGTGTCGCCGATCTTCACCTTGTGCCGCACGAGGAAATTCTCACTCACCAGCACCTTGTTCACGCCGGTGTGATCCGGGTGCTTGTCATCCAGTTCGGGGAAATCCCTGAGTTTGGTCGCGAGTTCGGGCACGCGGGCGCCGGTCATCTCGGCGTAGGTCACCACATCGAGCGCGACGAGGTACACGATGGTGCCGTTGAACTCCGGTCGGTAGTACCTGATGGTCATGACATCTTGGACGCCCGGCAGCGCCTTCAGGTCGCGTGCGACCGAGGACGCCATCGGGCTGTTAGAACTGTTCGCGGAGGTCATGTTTCCGCTGAAGACGAAATGGTCGGCCTGTACTACTTGCGCGATCCACGAGACGACCGGCTCCTCGTTGCTACGACCCACGCCAGCCGTCTGGAACATCAACGCGACGCCGGCCCCGAGCGCACCAATTACGACGCCGGTTCTCCCAGGCGCGCGCGAAAGGTTATCGAACGCGAGCCGCAGCGTGAACGGGAACGTCGCGCGCACCAAAGGGCGGAACAGGGTGACCATCACCGCGACCAGCATCGGCGACGCGAGCAACAACCCCACAAGCACGAGCGTCATTCCACCGACGGAGCCGAAGCGCCGCGGCAACTCGAAGCGAAGTAAAATCAGCGCGATGCCGGCCGCGACCATGCCCACGCACGCGACGCGGTGCGCGAACTTCCACAAACCTTTGGCGCCCCCGGCCGAACGGCGCACGACGTGCGCCGGGTCGTCGTTCGCGGCCTGGATCGCGGGGACGAGCGCCGCGAACACCGCGGTCGTTGTGCCGAGGAGTATCGCGGCGAGCGCGGTTGTCCATGAGAGGTGCGTCAGGGTCACTTCGGGGTTCAGGAACATCGACTCCATTTCGCTGCGGAACTGGCTCAATGTGAGTTCGGCGAGGAGGATGCCGAGCGGCACGCCGAGAACCGCCCCAATGAGGCCCAGGAACGCGGCGACCGTGGCGAACAGCACAACGATCTGCGCGCGCGTGCCGCCGATCGAGCGCAAGATGCCGATGTCCGCACGGCGCTCCGCGACGGTCACGGCCATCGCGTTGTACACGAGGAACAGCCCGATGATCATCGCGCCGGCGGAACACATCAGCACACCGATTTGCAGCCCGGAGACGATCTCCTGCGTGCTGCGGCGCTGCGCGTCCGCGGTGCGAGATTCCGCGCGGCCCGCGACCACCTTTTCCACTGCGGTGGTAACCTTGTCCTTGTCCGCGCCGGGTTCGAGGAACAGGTCAACGCGGTTCACCTTCGGCGGGTTCAGCGTCTCCGCCGCGACTTCACCAAGCCCACCGCCGACGGCCACATACGGCGGAACGGGCCGGACCACCTGGGTCGCTTGACCGACGCTCATGCCAATAAAGTTCTTCCCCATCGGCGCGAGCGGCGAATCCCTGTCGAACTCGACCACGCCGACCGGGATGCATTCGACGTCGCGGTTCGCGTGGCGGAGAACGAACGGCCGGTCCCCGCCGGTGCGTGCGAGCCAATCGTCGTACACCGGTTTCGACACGAACACGAGGAGGTGCGGAACGCGGTCCCACAACTGCCCGGCCTTCGCGAACTCGCCCGCTTTGATCGCATCGACCGCTGGTGCGAGTTGCACTTTGAGAAGGCGCCCGAGTTCCAACTTTTCGACCTTCACCTTTAGCGCGTTGTCTTGTGTGAGAAGTTGCGTCGACACTTCCGCGCCGAGGAGAATCGCGACGCGACCGTCGAGGTCGGGAAGCGTGACGCGGTCGAAGATGAGGGGTTGAACCGATTTGACGCCGGGGACTTTCGCGGCACGAAGATCGTCGGCCACGGACCGGAGCACGCCGGCCTCACCGTTGGTGACGTATAGTTCCGCACTGCCAGCGGGCGTAGTGGTGTCCTGAACCGCAGACTCGAAACACTGATTCAAGATGCGTGCGGATACGAGTGTAGCGACCCCAATCGCGATGCTCGCGACGATCAGCGCCGCTCGGTCCCACCGTTGCAGCAGGTATCGCAGAGCTAGCAGCCGGTAGACCGACATTCGCGCCCCTTACTCGCGGTCCCATTCGATCATTTGTTCCTGCGGAGCCACGCCCACGCGCTGCCGCCCAGTCCGACAGCGGCCATTCCGATGGCGATCAACACAACGAAAATCCAAAACACTTTCGCGTCGCTCATCTTCTCCCAGTTGCGCGCGAGCCAGAACCCAAAGGGCAACCCGCCACCCGCGCCGACCGCGAAGATGAGCAACCAAACTTCCGGCCCCTCGTACCACGCCGGGCGCTTCGGCGGACGGGATTCCGCTTCGCGCCGTCGGGCGGCCCGCGCCGCCGTCTCGAACGCCTCCGACTTGTCACGGTCTTCTGCCTTGGTGGACGTGCGCCCGACTTTGTAAGTGTCCTCGTCGTCTTCCGGGTTGTACTTCTTTTTCGTCGGTTCTTTCTTCATCAACTTCGGCGGGATAAACACCTCGTCGCAGTCCGGGCACGTGACAGTGCTGCCGACTTCGGCGTCCTTCGGGTACTTCAGTTCGCTCTTGCACGCGGGGCAGGTGGCTTTTGGCATGGTCCGGCTCGCAGGTCTTGAGATCGCCCCTCCGGGACGGACGCTAAACGGCGGGTCGCAACTCGATTAACGACGCACAGGTTCATCCGATTCGATCAGCCCGTCACGAATCTTGACGAGCCGGGTTCCGTAGGTCGCGCCGTTGGGGTCGTGCGTCACCATGATGACCGCACGCTTGCCGGATTCGGGGAGTTTCGAGAGCAGCGTGAGGATTTCGCGGCTGGTCGCGGTGTCGAGGTTACCGGTGGGTTCGTCGCACAGCACCGCTTCCGGGTCCGCGACCAGCGCCCGTGCCACCGCGACGCGCTGCATCTCGCCGCCTGACATCTCATCGGGAAAGTGGTCCGCGCGATGGCCCAAGTTCACGCGATCCAGGCATTCCGCGGCGCGGGCGAGTGCCGCACTCCGGTTCGTGCCCCCGAGCAACAGTGGCAGCGCGACGTTCTCCGCACCGGTGAGCGTTGGGAGCAAGTTGAACGCCTGAAACACGAACCCGATACGGTCGCGCCGGAGCAGCGAACGCTGTCGGTCGGACATGGCTTGAAGGTCTTGGCCGTGGAAGACCGCGCGCCCGCCGCTGGGCGTGTCGAGCGCGCCCATGAGGTGCATGAGCGTGGATTTGCCCGAACCAGATGGCCCCATGATGGTGACGAACTCACCGGTCGCGACGCGAAGCGTGACCCCGCGCACCGCGTTCACGGTCCGTCGCCCTTGGGTGTAGGTCTTCACGGCGTCGAGAAGTTCGATCATGCCCTTTTGCCTTTAGCTCTCAGGAGGCGACGAGGACAACCCAATACCGTTTAGCCGCGACCCGGAGTCCGCGGAGGGGAGCGCGCCGTAAACCTCTCACTCCCCTACGCGGACTCCGGGTCGCGGCTAAACGTCCACAACGAGTACCCCAAACTCAGCTCGTAAGTTTTCGGTACTTGATGCGGTGTGGGATGTCGGCGGCACCGCCCATGCGTGCTTTCTTCTGCTCCTCGTACACCTGGAAGTTTCCGTCGCACCAGACCACCTTGCTGTCCCCTTCAAAAGCCAGAATGTGCGTCGCGATGCGGTCCAGGAACCAACGGTCGTGCGAGATCACCACCGCGCACCCGCCGAAGTTCAACAGCGCTTCTTCCAGCGCGCGGAGCGTGTCCACGTCCAGGTCGTTGGTCGGCTCGTCCAGTAACAGCAAATTGCCGTTGCTGCGCAACAGCTTCGCGAGGTGAATTCGGTTCCGCTCGCCGCCCGACGACGTGCCCACGAGCTTCTGCTGGTCCGGCCCCTTGAAGTTGAACCGGGCGCAGTACCCGCGGGCCGCGACCCGCTGCTTGCCCAGCATGATGTAGTCCGTGCCGCCGGTGATCTCCTCGAAGATCGTGTTGTTCGGGTTCAGCGCGTCGCGGTTCTGATCCACGTGCGCCGGCTTCACCGTGGAACCCACCGTGAGCTTGCCCCCATCCGGTTGCTCCAGCCCGACGATCATCTTGAACAGCGTCGTCTTGCCGGCGCCGTTCGGTCCGATCACGCCGACGATCCCGCCACGCGGCAGGTCGAACGTCAGGTCGTCGTAGAGAAGGATGTCGCCGTACCCCTTCTTCACGCCTTCGGCACGAACGACGAGATCACCGAGCGGCGGCCCGTTCGGAATCTGGATCAGCAGTTCTTTTTCGTCGTCCTCGATCACCTGATCTTGCAACTTGTCGATGGCCGCGAGCCGGGCTTTGCTCTTGGTCATGCGCGCACGCGGCGAACTGCGTGCCCACTCCAGTTCGCGTTCGAGTTGCTTCTTCTTCGCGGATTCTTGCTTCTCCTCGACCGCCATGCGCTTCTGCTTCTGCTCCATCCACCCGGAGTAGTTGCCGCTGAACGGATACCCGCGACCGGCATGCAATTCGAGGATCCACTTGGCAACGTTGTCGAGGAAGTACCGGTCGTGCGTCACCGCGACCACCGCACCGGGGTACTCCGCGAGGTGGTGTTCGAGCCACTCCACACTTTCGGCGTCCAAGTGGTTCGTCGGTTCGTCGAGGATCAGCAGGTCGGTGCGCTGAAGGAGCGTCTTGCACAGTGCGACGCGACGCCGCTCGCCGCCCGAGAGGCGCTCGACGGGCGCGTCACTCGGCGGAAGGCGCATCGCGTCCATCGCCATTTCGAGCGTGCGGTCGAGTTCGTAGGCGTTGGTCGCGTCGATCTGGGTCTGGACGCGCTCCATCTCGTTCGAGAGCTTCTCGAACTTCTTCTCGTCGGCGGTGCCCATCTCGTCGCCGATTTCTTCCTGGCGCTTCACGAGCGCGCGGATGTGAGCAACGGCCTCCTCGACGTTCTCGATGACTGTTTTGCCCGGCGTGAGGTGCGGTTCTTGTGGGACGTACCCGATGGTGGCGGTCTGGTGCGGCCACGCTTCGCCCATGAACTCCTTGTCCACGCCGGCCATGATCCTCAACAGCGTGGTCTTCCCGGACCCGTTCGAGCCGATGACGCCGATCTTGGCACCCGGGTAGAAGTTCAGGTTGATGTCTTTCAGGATCTCGCGCTTCCCGTAGTGCTTGGTCAGGTTGCGGATGTTGAAGACGTAGTGATCGCTCATGAACTCCTCGTGCGGTTCTGAACAGGACTGCTTGAGGAATCTTATCGGGAAGTGCGCGCGAGAGTAACGCGAGTTCCACAAGCCGCTCGCGGCTTTGCAAGTAAGGTGAGACTTGCAAAGCCGCGAACGGCTTCTTGCTCCGCTCCCTGTAGGGAGGGGGGGGGTCTTCGCGCTCACTTCGTGCCGAGCAGCGCCTTGCTTTCGACCGTCGGGCACCAGTGCTTCTCGATGTACTCGATGATGAGTTGCGTGCCCTTGTCGTGCGTCACGAACGGTTTCGCCTTCGGGTCGTACATCGCGTCCGTCAGGTCGCGGACCAGGAACGTGCGCACGTCCCACTTCACCATCTGTTTGATAGCGAACGACCTATTCAGCACGCACATATTAGTATGCACGCCCAACACGAAGAGCGTGTCGATGCCTTTCTCCTTCATGATGCTGTAAACTTCGGTTCCGTTGTCGGTGACGTAGTCTTTCTTCTCGTCGATGGTGATGGTCGCACTCTGACGGGACCACGCCTTGAAGAACTTCGCGGGCTTCTCGTCATCGCAGCCGCCCTTCGTGTCGTCCACCGGCAGCGGCGGGTTGGGTAAGTCCTTCGACTTCGGCGGTTCGACCTTCTTCACGTCTTGAGCGCGCTTGCGCGCCGGATGATCCTTGTAGAAGGCCATCGTGTCGGACGGGCAGTGAACGATCGTCATGCCTTTCTCGCGGCACGCCTTCAGAACCGGTTCGGCCTGCTTCGCGAGTTCGGCACAGCGCTTCGAGGCGCTCGCGCACCAGTGGTCGTCCCACATGTCGCACACCACGACCGCGGCCTTCGTGGAGTCGATCTCGAAAGCAATCGTTTCCAGCACCCCCCGTTTCTGGGCCATGGTCTTGGTGACACCGGTCGCGGGGTCGGTGACGGTAACGACCTCTTCGACTTCGGTGATCTTGCGCGCGGTTAGTTTGAACTTCGTTGGTTCGGCAGCGGGCGCGGAGACCGCGACAACGAGCGCGACGAGCGTTAGGGGGGCAAGGTAGCGAAGCATCTTGTTTCTCCGGGGGTTGGGGTTTCTGTCGGTTGATGATACTCCGCTTGGTGTGGGTGACGAAACGAAAAGACCCCCGGCACGAGCCGGGGGTCGGGTGAATTCAGGCGAGGACTACTTGCCGCAGCAGCTCTTGAACAGCCCGCCACGAACCGACGAGCCACAGCTCATGCTCGTGGTGCACGGCGTCGCGCACGGGGCCGGGGTGCACACGGCGACCTTCACGGTCGTCTCATAGGCCACCTGACGGGCAACCTTGTGCTGAACGGTCTTCTCGACTGGCACACACTTTTTCACGTCGCGGGTGCCGGTCTTCTCGACCTTGTTGTAATGGATCACGTCCACTTCCTTCGTCACGTCGACCCACGTGCAGACCTTTTGCATTCCCGACTTCTCGACCGCTACGCACTTCTTCACATCCACTTCCTTCTCGGTCCAGACGGTCTCGTAGCGAGTGACCTTCTGCATGCTCTTGGTCGCGATCTTCTCGTACGTGGTCACGTCCACAACGATTTCCTTGGTGATCTTCTGGCGTTGCATGACGGTCTTGTGGGTCGGGGCGCACGGGGTCGCGCACGCGGTCGAGCACGGAGCGGTGCAGTCCTTCTTGCCGCAGAGCCGGCTGAACAGCCCGCCCTTGCCGCCATCGCAGGCCGGGGGCGCACAGGCCACCACGACTGGCACGCAAACCCACTCGCAGACCGTCCGCTTCTGCTTCGTCACAGTCGGTTTGCAAGACCACGTGGTAACTTCCACGTCCTTCGTGACCGCCTTGCACTCGGCGACCTTGACCTTCTCCTTCGTCGTCACCCACTCGTTGACCCGGTACTTGACCGGCACATCCTTGGTCACCATTTCCTTGCACGTGACCTTCTGCTTCTTCGTTTCCGGCACGCACTCCCAGTACTTGAAGTTTTCCTTCACGGTGACCCATTCGTTCACCTTCACCTTGACGTCTTTCGTGTCCCACTCAGTCTTGTAAGCGGTGACCTTCTGGTCGACCCACGACACGGTGGAGTTGCACGAGGTGCCGCAACCGGTGCCGCAGTCGCTCTTCTTACGGCCACCGAACGCGCTCGCGTCGCCGGTCGTAGCCCACACCGCTGCCCCAAGTAGGGCAATACCCAACAAACGCCGTTTCATTGCGAAGCCTCCACAGACGGGATTAGAAGTGGGCGACCGCTACGTCCGTGCTGCGAACCGGCCCTTGATCAGTCGACTCGAACTGGGCGGGTAATAAAGATTACCCAAACCTCCCAGTTAGT
This sequence comes from Singulisphaera sp. GP187, assembly GCA_945905925.1. Lineage (GTDB taxonomy): Bacteria > Planctomycetota > Planctomycetia > Gemmatales > Gemmataceae > Gemmata. The sequence continues at coordinate 2,630 of CAMDQN010000063.1, read as the reverse complement.
CTCGACGAGAAACAGGGTACTGCTCCGACGAATGGCAGGCAACGAAAACTACACGTTCTGGGTAAAATTTCCCAGGTAGTGCGGTTAACGTCGCATGGGTTGGTCGGAGCGGATGGTGGCGGAGTGACGCTCCCGCCGGTAGGATCATCCCCAGAACCGCGTGGTTCGCGATTCTGTCAACTTTCATTGGAGCCGTCGTATGCAATCTCGGTGTTTCTCCCGCCCTCTCGTGGTGTTCGCGTTCTGCGTGGCCGTCGGGTTCGCGGCGATTTCCAATCCCGCCGCGCAAGCCGCGGACGACGAATGGGTGCAACTGTTCAACGGTAAGGACTTGACCGGTTGGAAGATGTTCGACCCGCCCAGCGGCAACTTCAAGAGCGTGAAGCAAACGAAGAACAACGCCGGAAAGGTCACCGCCTTCGCGGGCGTGGAAAAGGACAAGAAGGACGGCACGGCCGGCAAAGAAGTGATCCTGTGGCAGGTCAAAGACGGGATGATTGTGGGCGGCGGACCGGCGAGCCACCTCTTCACCGATGTGGAAGCGGAAAACTTCCACTATCGCGTGGAGGCGAAGATCAACGACAAGGGGAACAGCGGGCAATACTTCCGCACGAAATTCGGGCCGGGATTTCCGCAGGGGTACGAGGCGCAGATCAACGCCACGCACGGCGACAAGATTCGCACCGGCAGCCTGTACATGCCAAACGTGAAGGAAGTACTCGTGCTGGACACCGCCCCGCACAAGGCCGACGAGTTCTTCACGCAAGAGGTGATCGCCAACGGCGACCACATCCAGATCATCGTGAACGGCAAGAAGACGGTGGACTACAAGGATTCGAAAAAGACCTACACGAAGGGTCACTTCGCGCTGCAGGGCCACGACCCCGGCAGCGTGATGACCTTCAAGAAAATCGAGTACAAGCCCATCAAGAAGTAACGTTGGAGTAGGTGCCGCTTGCCGAGCGGCACGACTGCACAACTGGAACCGCGTCACGAGTGTCCGTATCGCGTCAGAACTCGCCTTGCCGCTCGGCAAGGCGGGTCTACTTCGGCACCGCGAACGCGAGCGCGGCGGTCGCCCACCCGCTCGCGGAGATCGCGATGAACTGATCCTTCTCGTGCGGAAAGCCGCTCTCGTAGTACGGTTGAAACGGTTTACTCCGCGACTTCACAAACCACGTCCCGTCCGCGCGCTGCGTCTTGAGCAAGTGAACTAACCCCATTCGGTACGCGGGCGAATCGGTCTTCAGGCCACCGCCGAGGTGAAGCGCAACCAGCGCCGCGCCGGTTGCATAGGCGTCGCTGCGCCCGCCGTCGAGCTGCGACCAGCCGCCGTCGGGGCGCTGCGACTGCTGCAACTCCCACGCAGCCGCGGCAACCTCCTTCGCGTCGGCACCGGCTTCCTTCAGCGCGAGTAATCGGAACACCCGGTCTTCCGTGTCCTTCGCGGGTGTCTTCACGAGCCACGTGCGAGCGGATTCGACGCGCTTCGCGATTTTCTGTTTATCCGCGTTCGCGGGTGGACCCCAGAACTTCAAGCCGCGAATCGCGAGGTAGGTCGCGCTGAAGTCGCTCGCCTCGGTCGGCGGGCGGTTCCCGCTCGTCCGCCAGTGGTCGCGGTCGGCCTGTACCTTGAGGAGAAACTCGACCACCGCCGCGGTGTTCGCGTCGGGCTTGTGCCCCGCGAGTTCGAGCGTGAACAGCGCGGAGCCAGCGCTGTCCACCTGCCCGCCGGTGCCACGCCCGTCCGCGAACCGCGCCCGGTTCGTTTCGAGGAAGCCGCTAATGTGGTCGGCTTGTGCCTTGAGCAGCGCAGGCGCGATTGTGAACCCGCGACCGTTCGCGGCGCTGAACGCGAGCATCGGCGGCGCCTGGTTGTGGCACGCGAAGCACGTCTTCTGTTCGGCGTGCCCAGTCGCGCCTTTCTTCAGAAGCGGCAGCGCGGCCTCGACCGCGGCACGCACGTCCTTCGGGTTTGGGGTGGGCGGCGAAAGGTTCGGAAACGGGATCGTGACCAGGAGGAGCGTGGAGAGCATTGGCGGACTCCGGGAGGGTATCGTTTGTTATACTTCAGGGTGAAAGCCGTAGCCTTTTCGCAACCCGTATTGTGGTCGGATACGTCCTCTCTCCCGAAACGAGCGTGTCATGCCGAAAACGCCGGCGTTCGCCAGTCAGTTCGAGTTCACCCCGGACAACCGCGCGGTTGTGATCGCACTCATCGGTAAATTGGATCCGGAAGCAGTGGAAGAACTGCACCCGCAGATTCAGGAAGTGTACCGCGCCGGGTTGCGCCGGTTCGTCTTCGATTTGACCAATCTGGAATACGCCGGGAGCCTCGGTCTTCGGCTACTGGTCGGGCTTCAGAACCAGGTGAAGGGCGAGGGCGCGGTCGCGGTGTGCAACCCAACGGACGAGGTGCGCTCGATGTTGGAGATGACCAAACTCATGCAACTGCTGCCTGAACACGCAACGAGAGCGGCGGCACTTGCGGCCACCGGCTCATAAAGAGAAGGGGAGAAGGGGAGAAGGGGAGAAGGGGAGAAGGGGAGAAGGGGAGAAGGGGAGAAGGGGAGAAGGGGAGAAGGGGAGAAGGGGAGACGGGGAGAAGGGGAGAAGGGGAGAAGGGGAGA
>CAMDQN010000062.1 GCA_945905925.1 Singulisphaera sp. GP187 | reverse complement strand
ACCCCCGGCCCTCCCTAGGGAGGGCCGGGGGTGGGTCTACTCTGCTACCGCGTGCCCAGACGGAATCCCACGAGCGCCAACACCGAGCCAAGCATGAGCGAGACGTGATAGTCGCGGAATGGCTCCACGGTGCGGATGCCGAACTGATGACCGGTGATCGCCACTGCGGCGCCGATCAACACGAACCCGCTCATCAGGTTACCGCGACAGCATAGCGACGCAAGCAACATCAGCCCGGCCAGCCCGACGTTGAAGCCGTCCACCCAACCGACCACCGCAGACGGCACTCCTGCGATTGCGAGCGGTTTTGTTTGGCGGCTCGCGTCGAGCGCGGCCTGTTTCTGAAGACCCGTGAGGTCTTGGTTCTCGACGGCTTGCGCGGCCTGCGCCCGAATCTCGGCTCCGGGAACGAGTCCGTTCTGATGCGCCCAAAGGGCGCACGCCGCCAGGAGAACCGAAGCCGCGACAGCGCGAACGTGTGGTCCGACGAACAGCGAGATCACGGAGCCCAGAGGGTCACTCTTCGGGGTCGGCACGAACGCGAAGTCGTTGGGCCGTTGAGCCGCGTGAACCAGCGCCCCGACGTTCGCGGGGGCTTGACCGGTAACGTGCCCAGGCGCGGCGCGAGCGGTTTCAGTACGCCGGATTTCGTCGGCCCCTCGCACCATCGCGTCGGCTACGGCCTTCGCCCGATCTTCGGCGATCTCGGCAGTCGCGCCGGTCGCGAGCAAGTTGGCGCGCTCAACCGCCAGGAGCAACTTCCGCTCGCTCTCTTCCCTTCGGTGCTTCTCGATGCGGTCCATCGTCGCGATCAGCGGCTCGCGCCAAGCCGCGTGCTTCTCGCGTGCCCCGGCCGCGCCTCCGCGCAGGAGAATCCCCCGCGCGACCAACTTCGCCTCGTAGCCGAACAGCGCCTCGAAGAACTCCTCCCAGTCGCGACCTGCGAACTTCGCCACGAACTGGCGAAGTTCTACTTCGTCCAGACCGCGCGCACGCATCCGGCGGAGTTGCGGTTCGCAACCGTCGAGAACCGCACGGCGTTCTTCAGCGATCGCGCGATCGAAGCCATAGCGTAGCGTGAACGCCAGCCCCGAACCGATTAACCCGAAGCCGATCCAAATCCACAGCACTTTCAGGAGCGCGAGCAGCATGCAGAACATCGCGAAGCACGAGAGCGCCACGGCCCAATCGGACCAACTCAGTCCCCCGACGAGCCGGCGCGCACAACTGAAAAGGTGCCCCTTTCGCATGATCCCGTCGAGTACGAAGTACGCGAGTGTGGCTTCGAGCGCGAGGCCGAACGCTCCGAACGCCCAGTGCGTTTTCCCAAAGAACACGAGCAGCACGGCCACGAGCGCTATCACTCCGAAGAAGCCAGTGATGAGCCGCCCGCGCAGCACCGCGGAACCGCACGTGTTGAACCGAAGCACGGATGCTTCGAGTTGCGCAATCTGCGCTTCCCGCGGCGAGAACGTCCCCGCGTGATGAACCCCGAGCCACGCTTCGAGCGTGCGCACCACTTCCGCCATGTCCTGATAGCGGTCGTCGGCGCACTTCGCCATCATCCGCTGAATAACCGCCGACACTGCCTTCGGCACACGACTCACGATCTGTTCTGGCGGCACCAGCGGGTCGTATGTATGCTTCGACATCAGTTCGGCAGCGGTCGTTCCCTCGAACGGCGGCCGGCCGGTCACGAGGACGTACAGCGTGCAGCCAAGAGAGTAGATGTCAGCGCGGTGATCGACGCTCGCGGCGTCGCGGCACTGTTCCGGTGACATGTACGCAGGCGTGCCCAGCGCGATCCGGTCGCCAGTCATCGTGGGCGTGCCCAGCGCGATCCAGTCGCCAGTCATGTCGCCGGTCATGTCCGGCGGAAGCGGATCCAGTCCGCTGCGCGAACCGGTGCCCCGGCGCCGATCGTCGGAGGGTGACAGTGTTGGGGTTTTCACAAGCCCCAGGTCCGCGACCTTCACCAGTCCCTGACCGTCGATGAGCAGGTTATCGGGCTTCACGTCGCGGTGAATCATGCCGCGGTCGTGCGCGTGCTTCAACCCCCGTGCGGCCTGGAGAACGTAGCCAACAGCGGTCTCCGGATCGAGTTTTCCTTCCACCCTGACCAAGTCCGAGAGCGACTTCCCTCGCACGTACTCCATGCTGAAGAATCGCGTCCCCTCGACCACTCCGATGTCGTGAATATGAACGATATTCGGGTGCGATAGTTGGGCCGCCGCGAACGCCTCTCGGGTGAAGCGAGCGACGAACACAGGGTCCGTTGCCCACCGCTTGCGCATCACCTTCAGAGCGACTGGGCGGTCGAGGGAGAGCTGTGTCGCGAGGTACACCGTGCCCATCCCGCCACGCCCGAGTTCGCTCGCGATCGCGTACCCGCGAATCACCGGCTTCGGCGCGATGGTGGGTTCGTCCTCTTCGCCTGGGTTCCTGGTCGCCTCGAGTTTGTCGGGGTCGGGGTTGGTGTACTCGAAGCCGGACGCGTGCGAACCGCTCCCCTCGCGCGAAGCATTCATCGCCATTGGGACCGCGAGAGTGAACGCCGCGACCGGTTCCGGGTCGCGCACCCGTGTGTCGCTTGGAAGCTCACGCGCCTCGCACGCGCTTCCGGCTTCGTCCGGCACCCAGAGCAAAAATTGCTTGGCGCAGGCAGGGCACTTCGGCCGGTAGCGCCCCGGCTTCGCGGACTTCAGATTCAGTTTGTGGGCGCAGTACGGGCAGGTGATGGCCACAGCGGGCACCCCCGGTAGTTCCGATTCGGAGTTGTGGATTGAAGATGACGCGTGGCTGTTCGTGGGGCAGGTTACAACACCACACTTCTGCAGATCCAGCCCTGCGTCGAGTTGAGCGTGCCCTCACCGCAACCGAATTCCACCACGTGCTCCAACCAACTCATCTCGCCAGTCTTTGGGCACTTGGCCGACGATTCGCATCTGCACGTGGAACCCGGCGTTGCGGCTTTTGTTCGTAGCGATTGCGTTGCTGTTGCGGAACCTCAGAGTTTGGCCCCACTGGGTGGTTCTGGCGTCGAGGCAGTCGTCGTGTGCATTTGGAGCCACTCCGCCTCCGCACACTGACGGACTGGTTGCTCCACGTGGCCGAACAGATGCTCGACTGGTCCGACCACGTGTCGGCATCTCTGTCACCTCAGTAAACACTTGTGGACACAAGACGACTCGGACTCTAATCGGAATTACTGCGCCTCGATGCGAGGCGGGCGGCGTGCGAAGGCAGGCGCCGGGTACGGGCGAAACTGAGCACGCCACCACACCATGAGGCTAGGTCACTTTTCCCGGCGGCGTCGGCCAAACCGCTTGGAGTGCGCACCGTTACGCCCCGAGCTGAAAACCGCGTTGGAAACCGGAACCGAGTTCAGACGTGAGTGGAAGCTTGCCTCACACCGGGCGCGCGTGAATGCCGATCGCTTGACGAACGAGTTGCAAGGTGATCTGCGCCGCGGCGCGAGCTCGCTTCGCGCCCGCCGAGAGCGATTCCTCGACGTAGCCCGGATCGCGAGCCAGTTGCTTGCGGCGCTCGCGTGCTCCGGCGAAGTACGTTTCGATCTTCGCGAGTAGGAGTGTCTTCGCGTCGCCGTAACCGAACGCACGACCGCCGCGAGTTTCCGCGCCATTCATCGGATTGCGGTATAGGTTGGCCAACTCCGCTTGCTCGGCGGCAGTTGCGAACAGCCTGTAGAGCGCGAACGCATTGCACTTCTCCGGGTTCTTCGGCTCCTCGACCGGTGTTGAATCGGTGACGATGCCCATCACCGCGTTCTTGAGCGATTTCCCTTCCGCGAAGATTTCGATGGTGTTGCCGTAGCTCTTGCTCATCTTCTGGCCGTCGGTTCCGGGCACGATCGCTGCTTCCGTATAGGTCGCGTCCGGGATCGGGAAGATTTCGCCGAACGCGTGGTTGAACGACCCCGCGATATTGCGCGTCATTTCGAGATGCTGTTCCTGGTCCCGTCCCACCGGAACGAGATGAGAGCGATAAATGAGGATGTCCGCAGCCATTAGAACGGGATAGGTGAATAGCCCGACGCTCGGTGTGATCCCCCGACCTACCTTGTCCTTGTACGAGTGGGCGCGTTCGAGTAGGCCCATGCCGCAGACCGTGGAGAAGATCCACGCGAGTTCGCACACTTCCGACACGTCCGATTGGCGAAAGAAACTGCACTTCGCGGGGTCGAGGCCAAGGGCGAGGTAATCGAGGGCCACATCGCGCACGTTGTCGCTGAGAATCTGCCTCGCGGGCCGCGGGACCATCGCCTTGTTCTTCGCCGCCAGTTCGGCTTCTTTCTCTTCTGCTTCGCGCAACGATGTGAGCGCGTGATAGTCCGCGATGAAGTAGAAGCACTCGCCCGAATCTTGCCGCTCGATGTGCTGTTTGATCGCGCCGAAGTAGTTGCCGAGGTGCAACTTGCCGGACGGCTGCACCCCGCTGAGGATTCGCGGGCGCCCGCCGGACGGTTTGGCACTGGGTCTGGGTGTCCGCGGGTGTTCATCGAAGCACTCGCGGGTAATCTCTGTAGACATCGCGTTCTACTCTCGCCGTTGGGCTTTTCTTATCAGCACGGACACGGTTACATTACGGCTGATACAGCCCAAGAGCCACGGATCACGGCATGGATGGCCCCAACTCCACCCCCGAAACGCACGCGCCCGACGGCTTTGTTGCGGTCCACGACCCGCGGCGCAACGAGTTCCTGCTCGAAGCGATGAAGACCGCACTTCACACGGCCGGCGAACATCGGTTGTTCCAGTCGGGCAAGCTGCCGGGGTTGTTCCCGGCTCGCACCGGGCTTGTGGCGGAAGCCGCACTCCACGCGATCCGCGCCGGATTGCTCGAAACGGTTCGCACAGAGGCTAGAGGGAAGCTCATCACGGAGTGGGTGTGCGCGACACCTAAGGCGGTAGGCTTCGTTCACGAACACGACTCACCACGCTCGATTCTGCGCGAACTCAAAGACGTGTTGCAAACGACTCGGACCGGCGTGCCGCAGTTTATGGCGGAAGCGAAGGCGGAACTCGCGACACTCTCCACAATTTTTGAATCACGCGCCGCAGCGATGCTCGCCCGCCTCGACGACCTCGCGAATCGCTGCGAAGCGGCCCTCCGCCGAGCCGAGACGAGCGGTCCGGTGGTAGCGGAGTCGGTGGGTCAGGTGGTGCCATGGGCGATTGATGCTCTGGAATACCTGGACAAGCGAACCGAATCCGGCGCGCGGGGGGAGTGCCCGCTCCCAGAACTGTTCCACGCGGTATGCGTGCGGTTCCCGGCGCTGGAAGTGCCTGCGTTCCAGGACGGCGTAAAGCGCCTCCACGACGTGAGGGCCGTACGCCTGACGCCAACGGGCGCGATCCCGGAGCCAGAATATGCCGTGGTAGTGGAAAGCAAGTTGATGTACGCGGTGGGCCGTTAGGCGAAGGGCCAAGCGGCGCCAAGCACCGACTGCTGCGCTGCGGTAATCATGCGGATGCCGGCTTCGCCCAGGTCCACGAGCGCGTCGAGTTGATTGCGCGTGAACGTGGCCTCTTCGCCGCCGGCTTGCACTTCGATGATCTTGCCACTACCGGTCATGACAAGGTTTAAGTCCACGTCCGCGTCGCGATCTTCGACGTACTCCAAATCGAGCCGCTCCTCTCCGTCCACAAGTCCCACACTCACGGCTGCGACGCTGTCCGTTAGCACCTCCGACACGGGAACTGTAAGCAGCGCCTTGATGGAGTTGACCGCATCGACGGCCGCGACAAACGCCCCAGTGATGCTCGCCGTGCGCGTGCCGCCATCTGCTTCGAGGACGTCGCAGTCGATCCAGAGTGTGCGCTCGCCGAGTTTGTCGAGGTTCACGACGGCCCGCAGGCTGCGCCCGATGAGCCGCTGAATCTCGACGCCGCGGCCGTCGATCTTGCCGGCCTTGTCGCGCGGCTTTCGCGTGTTGGTGGACCCGGGCAACATGCCGTATTCCGCAGTCAGCCAGCCCTTCCCTTTTCCCACGAGGAAATCCGGCACCTTCGGTTCGACGCAACAGGTGCAGAGCACGGTGGTGCGGCCCATCTTCACTAGCACCGATCCCGGTGCGGGTCGCGTGAATGCTCGCGTGAAACTGAGTTCGCGAAGTGCAGACGAAGCGCGATCGTTTGGACGGGGCATCTCACACTCCAAATCTGAAACTCGAAGGCCGAAATCTGGACGTTGGCTACGAGTCCGCTACGATCGGATTTCCTACTATGTGTTTCGGATTTCCTAACGAAGGAGCCACTCCAACACGGCTTTCTGTACGTGCATGCGGTTGCCGGCTTGCTGGAACGCGGCGCACGCGGGACCGTCCATCACGTCGTCGGTGATCTCCTCACCGCGATGCGCCGGGAGGCAGTGAAGTACCTTGCACTGAGCGGACGCCTTCGAGAGCAGTTCCGCGTTCACCTGGAACGGAGCAAACCGTTTCAGACGCTCTTCGCGTTCCGCCTCTTGACCCATGCTCGTCCACACGTCGGTGTAGATCACGTCCGCACCCTTCACCGCCGGGAACGGGTCGTTGATTTCCTTCGGGAAGTCAGGTGACACTTTCTTGCAGTAATCGGCTTTGAATTTTTCATCGAAGCCGTACCCGACGGGACACGCGAGCACGAACTGCATTCCGAGTTTGCCACACCCGACCGCGAGCGAGCGAGCGACGTTGTTGCCGTCGCCGACGAACGCCACCGTGCGGCCGGCTTCGGTGCCGAACAACTCGCGCACAGTCAGCACGTCGGCCAACCCCTGACACGGGTGCGACCAGTCAGACAGCCCGTTGATGATCGGAATACCACTGACCTGCGCGATGCCGTCGAGTGTCTTGTGCTGGTACACGCGAAGAACCAGCGCGTCGAGGTACTGCGAAATGGTGTGCGAAAAGTCAGCGAGGCTCTCGCGCCAGCCCAAGCCGACCTCGTTACCGGGCAAATAGAGGCTCGTGCCACCGAGTTGCGCGACGCCGGCCTCGAAGCTCACGCGCGTGCGCAGGGACGGTTTCTCGAACACCAGACCCACGACGCGCCCACTCAGGCTATGCGACGGGATGCGCCGCGAGTGCGCGTCCTTCAGCCGGGCTGACTCGGTGAGCAGGTGATTCAACTCGTCAGCCGTCAGGTCAATCAGGTTCAAAAAGTGTCGCATGTCTTCGAGTCTCAAGTCAGCAAGTCTCAAGTCCGAAGTCGAAGAGCAGAGCGGCTAGAGCCGACTGACTTGCGACCTGCGGACTTGAGACCTGTGACGGTGACGGTTCAGGAGCGGAGGTTCAGCAACACGTCGCCGATGATGTCGCAGCCATCTTCAATCTGCTCGTCGGACAGCGTGAGCGCCGGGAGCAACCGGAGTACGGTCTGGTGAGTGCAGTTGATGAGGAGTCCTTTCTCCAAACAGCCCTGCACCACCGGCGCGCCTTCGACGCTGAGTTCCACGCCGATCATCGCGCCCTTCACGCGCACCGCTGTGATGAGCGGGCGCTTCTCCTTCAACCCCAAAAACCGCTGTAGGAATCGTTCGCCGATCTGAACGGCACGTGCCAGTAGTCCATCCTGCTCGATGGTTTCGATGGTGGCGAGCGCGGCACGAGCTGCGAGCGGGTTACCGCCGAAGGTCGCCGCGTGCGTGCCCGGCTTCAGTTTCTCCGCCACATCCGACTTCGCCACCATCGCGCCCATCGCGACGCCGCCCGCGAGCGCCTTCGCGAGCGTCACGATGTCGGGTTTGATGTTCCAGTGTTGGTAAGCGTACCACTTCCCGGTGCGGCCGATCCCGGTTTGCACCTCGTCGAGGATGAGCAGCAAGCCCTGCTTGTCGCACAACTCGCGCAGCCCTTCGAGAAAGCCCGGCGGAGCGATGTTCACGCCGCCCTCGCCCTGAATCGACTCCAGCATGATCGCGCACGTTTCGCCGTCGACCGCTTTCACGACGCTTTCGAGGTCACCGAAGGTCGCGTAGTTGAAGCCCGGCAGCATCGGTTCGACGCCAACGTGGTACTTCGGTTGCGCGGTCGCGGTGAGCGACCCCATCGTGCGCCCGTGGAAGCTGCCGGTAAGCGTGACGATCTTGTACTTGTTCTTCGGCTTCCCGTTGAGGCGAGCGAGTTTGATCGCGGCCTCGTTCGCCTCGGTGCCGCTATTGCAGAAGAACGACACGCCGCCAAAGTCGGTGCGGTCGCCGAGCGCCTGACCGAGTAGCGTCTGCGGTTCAGTGTACCACGTGTTCGGCACATGAATTAGCGTCGCGACCTGCTCCTGGACCGCTTGAACCACGCGCGGCGGGCAGTGGCCAAGAATGCCACAGCCCCAACCCGGGAAGAAGTCGAGATACCTGTTACCTTCCGCGTCCCAGACCCACGAGTTGCTGCCGCGCACCAGCGCCACGGGATACCGCGTGTAGTTCGCCGTCAAGTGCTTCTTCGCCAAGCTGATGATCTGTTCGCTTGACATTAAATCGGTTGTCGTCATTTCGTGTTTGGGAATGGGGAACGGGATTGAGTCTGTTATTAGCCGCAAGCCTCAGGCGAGCGTTTAGCGCCGGATTACGGTACCGGTGAACGTATCGTGGAGGAACACGTCCAACAGGGAGAATCGCACCCTGCCGTCGAGGATGAGGGCGGATTTCGCGCCGGCTTCGAGCGCCTCGAAGCACGCTTCTACCTTCGGCACCATCCCGCCATCGATGACGCCGCTAACGATGAGGGATCGTGCTTCGCGTTCGGTGAGAGAGGGAATGCGCGACGCGGGGTTCGCACGGTCGCGCAGCACGCCGGGCGTGTCGGTGAGGAAGATGACCTTATCGGCCTGCATCGCGCCCGCGACCGCGGACGCTGCGGTGTCCGCGTTCACGTTTAGCCAACCGCCGTCCTCGTGTAGCGCGAGTGAGGGTATGACGGGGACGTCCGCTTGGTCCAGGATCTGCGCGATGGTGGAACTCCCGACATCGGTCACAGTACCGACGCGGCCCAAGTCAATCGCGCGGCTATCCGCATCTGCGAGCGAGAGTTGGTTTCCCGTCAACTGATACGGCATGAACACCGCTCGCACGCCAAATGAATTCATCCGCGAGACTAGCCCGCGCGCGATCTCGTGCAGCACCCGCACGACGATTTCAAGCGTGGCGTCATCGGTGTAGCGGCGTCCGGCGACCTTTCGCGGCGTGATGCCGGCTTCGGCCATCGCGCGGTCGATGGGCTTGCCGCCGCCGTGAACGAGGACAACCGGAACGCGAAGTTGATTGAGTGCGGCGACAGACTTCAGACAGGCGTCGGTCGCGTCGGGGTCTTCCATCGCGCTGCCGCCGAGCTTCACCACTACCAGCCGTCCGCGCTGAGCGCACAGCCGGTCTACGGCTGCGGCGAACGCTTCAGCAGTGAGGAGCGGGTCGGCCATCCGCGACGATCCCAAATTCGAGCCACGGCTAGAGAATCGAAAAATCCATGCTACGCGCCGGCGCGAAGTGCGTCAACGGCACACGAAAGATTCATGCGGTCACTTAACAGGTTTGGCATAGTCGCCGCGCATGAAGCCGCTGTCCGCGGGCGGGTCGTAGCGGATGTCGAGGTCCGGCGTTTCGAGCCTCTTCGATTCCTTCACACGCGATTCGAGGGCGTAGTCAAGAATGCCGCCGGTGAGTTGCGTGCGCTCCACCGGGTACGGCGGCTTACCTGTCGCGAAGAACGTCTCCGTGTGCGACGCGAGTGCTTCGAGGAACGCCGCTCCGGGAGGAGGCGGGAGCCAGAACAAGCACGACGACGGTTTCTTTTCGCCTTCGACGCGAGCCGCGAACGTCTCGTCAGCGACGTGCCCGTCCAGTTGTAGAACGGTCGCCTTCAAACCGTCGGAATACTCGATCAGGAACGCGATCGGTCCTTTCACGAAGTTGCCCCAGGTCGCGGGTCGCGGGAATCGCTTGCAGTTCGCGCGGATGTCGCCGGCGTTGCGCGACACGCTCCGCCCGAGGGCGTGTTCGAGCAGGTCCCACGACCACAGCCCGTCGTCGCCGGCCTTCCACACTGCATCGCCTTGCAAACACGTGACGGCCTTCACGCCCTGATTGGAAGGCTTCGGATCGACTCCGGGGAACCGGCGTTCGACCATGCACTGCAATGCTTCGAGCGCGTGAATGCCGTAAATCTCCAACTCGCCGCGCGACGCGATGAGTGTTTCCGTGATCTTCGTGCCGCGATTGAGCTCCAGTTCCGGTCGGCGCCACGTGACCGGCAGCGACGACCCGGCCATTAGCGGGAAGTTCATCTTCTTCGCGGTCGCGACCATATCCGCGGCCTTCGTGCGGTCGTAACTGAGGTGTTTGTCGCAGAACACCGGCACGGTCTTGCCGGACTTCTCGAACACCGCAGTGATCGCTTTGAAGTAGTCGTGTCGCGGGTAGAGCTTCTGGGCCTTCTCGTTGTACTTGTAGTCGCCGTGTTCGCAGATCAGCAGCACGCTATCGACCGCGAGCTTGCCCGTGCCGAGCGTGAGCGCGTCGTCGATCGCTTCCGAGAGCCGGAAGCTATGCTCCTTCGCCAACTCGCGGCTCAGGTCGTTCGCTTTCACTTGCTCGACGTAGGTGCTGGCGATACCGAACTCCGGGAACTGGTGTTCGTCCCCCTTGATGTAGCCGTCGAGGTAGCGTCCCGCGATGTGGTACGCGTGCGAGAGGTAGTGGTAGGTGGAGCACACCACCGCGAGCTTCTTCGCGGCGGGCTTCGCGCGTTTCGGCGGCTTCGTGCGCGGCGAATCAGCGCTCTTGGCGAGTGGGGGGAAGCCCCCCGTTACGAGCGCACCAGTGGAGGCTAGGAACGCGCGGCGGTCGAGCGGGAGCATGGCGAAGCCTCTCGCGGGGTGTGCGTCTTGTTATAGGCGAGCGGGGGGCGTAAGCCATCCGAGTGAAGCACAACTGAAATGAGTTGTACTTCTCTCGGAGGGCTTCCGCCCCCCGCTCGCCAAATATCACGCCTTACTTCTTCGCGCCGCTGATCGAGGTAACCGCGGTCTTCACGGCCGCACCGAGTTTGCTCTTCTTGTCGGCCTTGTTCGCGTTCGCGATCTCGCGGAGCGCCGGCAGCGCGTCCTTCGCGGTGGCACCCATCGCGGCCAAACCCTTCGCCGCCCCGATCTTCACGCTCTCCTCTTTGTCATCCTTGAGCAACTTCACGAGGACAGCGCCCGCGTCCTTGTACTCCGGGTCGGTCTTGCCGAGCGCCTCGGCCGCAGCAGCCCGCACGCCCGCGTCCTTGTCCTCGAGCGCCTTGTAGATGTCCGGCATCGCGTCCTTCGCCAACGACTTCTTGATCTGTGCGAGGTTCCCCAGTTCCTGAAGCGCGTTCACGCGCACCTTTACATCCTTGCTCTTGCGCAACTCCTCCGTGTACTTCTTCGCAAGGTCATCCTTTTCACCAGCGAGTGCCTCTTCTTTTAGGCACAGGAACAGCGCGCCGTTGAAAAGCGCCACGGCACACATCGCCTTTACAAACCGAGCGGTAACCATGATTATCTCCCACGAGGACGCGACTCTAATGACTTGTTGAACACTCCAGCAGGATCCGTGTACCGGTTCGACGCGGAAACGGGGATTTTCGTTCCCTCGTCGCGTTCCCTATGATGGAATCTATCTCTGCCCACAGAACCCGACCGCACCGCGGTCCCCACCAACTTTACCACATCAGCCCCGCCCGGAGAACCGTTCTCATGTATTCCCGAGCCATTGCAGCACTCGCGATTCTGGCCGTCACTGGTCTGGCCACCGCGGAGGACTGGGCCGGTTGGCGCGGCCCGCGCGCCGACGGCACCGTCACTGACAAGGGGTTCGCGCTCAAGTGGACCGCGAAGGACAATGTGAAGTGGAAATTCGAACTGTCCGGCACCGGACACTCGTCGCCCGTGGTGAGCAAGGGGAAGGTTTTCGTCGCCGGGTGTGTGGAGGCCGACAAGAAGCGCGTGCTGTACTGTGTGGACCGCGACACCGGGAAACTTCTGTGGGAGAAAACCTCTGTCGTCTCCGATCTGGAGTCCAAGCACGGGCAGAACAGTTGGGCCAGTTCTACCCCGGTCGCCGACGGCGAGCGAGTGTACATCACGTTCTGGGACAAGCCGCAGATGCGCGTCTACTGCTACGACTACAGCGGCAAACTGGTCTGGGAGAAGAACCCGGGCGAGTTCCACTCGGTACACGGGTTCTGTAGCCCGCCGATGCTCTACAAGGATCTGGTCATCGTGAATGGCGACCAGGACGCACCCAAGGGCCAGACCGCGTACATCGTCGCGCTCGACAAGAAAACGGGTGCGGAGAAGTGGCGCACCGAGCGTCCGAACAAACTGCGTTCGTACTGCCCGCCTGTCGTGGTGGAGGCCGCGGGCAAGAAGCAACTGGTGCTGACCGGGAGCAAGTGCGTCGCGAGCTACGACCCGGACACCGGCAAGCAACTATGGATCATCGACGGCCCGACGGAGCAATTCGTTTCGAGCGTGGTGATGCACGACGGTGTTCTGCTGCTCACCGCAGGTTTCCCGGTCTACTGGGTGATGGCGATCGACCCGTCCGGGACCGGGAACGTGTCCAAAACACACGTTCTCTGGTCGAAGAAGAACGAGGGCGGGTACGTCCCGTCGCCGGTCGCACACGCCGGCAAGTTGTTCTTGGTAGACGACAAGGGACTGGCGAGTTGCTGGGACGTGAAGACCGGCAAGCAGTACTGGCAGGAGCAGTTGAGCCGGGCGAAGCATCATGCGTCCGCGGTCGCGGCCGACGGGCGCATCTACCTCACGTCCGACGAAGGCATCACGTTCGTATTAAAAGCCGGCGACGAGTACGAGTTGCTGGCGAAGAACCCGCTGGGCGAATCGGTGTACGCCTCGCCGGCGTTCTCGAACGGCGACATCTTCATTCGCGGCGCGAAGCACCTGTGGTGTATCACCGAGAAGAAGTAATGTGGTCCGCCGCTCCGTGGCGGTCCTCGTTCGGACTACCATAGCACCCGCGACCAACACCCAAAGGCACCACCACGGAGCGGCAGACCACTTTGCCCATACAATGTCGGCAAGGAGGCCGCGAATGTCCCTCGCCGACCAGTTTCCCGACATCACCAAGCGGAATCAGCCGCTCGCGCCGTTCACGCACCTGAAGATCGGTGGCCCGGCCGAGTTCGTCGTGCATCCGCGCTCGCTGGACGAACTCAACGCGGTTCTGAGCGCGTGCCAGCGCGACAAAGTTCCCGTGCGCATGCTCGGCGGCGGATTCAACCTCCTGATCAAGGACGACCCCGTGCCCGGCGCGGTGGTGCGTCTCACGGCCGAACCATTCACCTACCTCCACCGTGACGGCAAGCGCGTCACCGCGGGCGGAGGCGGGCAACTGTTCGACCTCATCGCGTTGACCGTGAAGCACGGGCTCGGCGGACTCGAAACGCTCGTCGGGATTCGCGGCACGGTCGGCGGCAGCGTGCGATGCAACGTCGGCGACCGCAGCGGCGAGATCAGCCAGACTGTACGCAACGTGACCGTGCTCACCGATGCGGGCAAGGTTCAGGTGCGTGGGCGCGACGAACTTACGTTCACCGAACACCAGAGCGACCTCGACGAACCAGTCATCCTGTCGGTCGAATTCGAATTGGACAGCGAGCCGCCGGACGTGGTGCTGAAGCGGATGCTCAAGGCGTGGATCCAGCGGAAAGCAGCCGAACCACTAAGCTTCCAGGCGGCTGTGCGATTGTTCCGCAACCCGCCGGGGCACACCGCCGCGACACTCATCGACCGCGCGCAGATGACCAAGGCGCGGACCGGCGGAGCAGAACTGAGCGAGCGGAACTCGAACTACGCAGTCGCGCACCCCGGCACCACGGCGCGCGACATTCTGCAACTAGCCGAGATCGTGCGGGCGAAGGTGAAGGAACGCACCGGCGTGTTGCTCGAACGGGAGTTACATGTTTGGTGAAGCGAGCCAACAAGGCTGACCCTCCGCCCGCGACACGCCGGCGCGGCGCGCGGCGCCTCGTCTCCGTTGCGCTGACCCTTGGCTTCGCGGTGTTGGTGCTGTTCGGACTGTCGGTGGTGGGCGACGCGGCCCGCCGCAACATCGGGCCGCGCGACCGCTACGCGGTCCGGTTCGCAGACATCCGTTGCGGAGCGCCACCGAACACCACGCGCGAAACATTCCTCGTCGAAGTGCGCTACGCCGCCAACGCAGAGGCGACCTTTCAATCGCTCGACACCGACCTCAAGAAGAAGCTGACCACCGCGTTCGCGGCACACCCGTGGGTCGCGAACGTGGACGCGGTGACTATCGTACCACCCAACGAGGTGACGGTCGCGCTGACGTTCCGCATCCCGGTGCTGGCGATACCGCGGGCGGGCGGTGATCGAGCCCTCGATGTGAAGGGTGTGCTGCTCCCGACTTCTGCGCAAACCGACAGCCTACCCAGGTTGCTAAACGCACCGACGCTACCACCGAACGCGGTCGCGGGCCAGCCCTGGCCGGACGACGCGGTAGTGCGTGCGGCCCCGGTCGCGGCGGAATACAAGCCGCTCACCATCGAGCGCACACAACAAGGGTGGGAATTGATCCTGCCGAACAATCAGAAGTTGGTGGTCGCGAAGTAGCGGATTCATTTAGCGAAGGTGAAGTTGCTCGCAAGGTAGTCGAGCGCGAACTGCGACCACGTCTCGAACTGCTCGCTCTGCTTCACCAGCTCCGAGAGCGGCGCGAACACGGCGTCCGCGAGCGCGTCCTCACGCGACCGCGCCGCGGGCAATTCCAACTCGAAGAGGTGAACCACGCCGAGATGAACGCTCCCCACCGGCGTGCGGTCGTCGTTGATGAACCCCACACATCGCTCGCGGAACCCGCTGCCGAGTTCCACTTCCTCCGTAAGCTCGCGCATCATGCCGGTTTGGTACGGGTCGGTTCCGCCTGCGGCGTCCGCCTCGCTGATGTGACCGCCGATGCCAATCGAGCGCAACGATTCTAACCGCTTCTCCGTACCCGCCGACCCACGCCGGTAGTGGAACAACTGGTCCCCGCACTTCAGCAAGATGTATGGGATGAGTTGCTTGAACGACGGGTCCGTTTCGACTTCGTACCGCGGGCGGAACTCGAACGCGGTCGCGTCGAGAATCGCGGCCCGGTACGTGTCGTCCGCGCCGCGCATCCCGTGGAAGTATCCCGCGGCGCGGAACCGTTCAGTGGGAATGACCAACACCTTTTCGTCGAGTGGCATTCTGGCCTTTCAGTAGGTGCTGCTTGCCGAGCGACACGGCTTCGCGCCGGATGCGACAGTGGGGACTCGTTCAGCAACATGACTCGCGGAGCCGTGCCGCTCGGCAAGCGGCACCACCGTCAGAACGCGAACTTCAGCACGGCCGCCGTGACCAGCGCGAACGCGAGGATGTACAGCCCCAGTCGAACAGTGTCGTCCGCTGTACGTCGCGCGAGGAGCTTCCGCAAAGCGGCGCGATCTCCCGATTCGATTGCGAGTTGCAGGTTCAACTCGTAACTGCTCTGCGGATAGTCGCGAATCGCCTCTTCCATCAACACTTGAACACCGTGGCGCGGAGTCGGAAACGTCGGCCCAACGGCCGCGTGGAAATCGAGTTCGTCTGAGAACGCGAACGTCGCGGGCCAGAGGTCGCAGCGCGTGCGGTCCGGCAGCAGTTGCCACAAATCGCGCACGAACTGTGCCGGGGCGGCGCGATTTAACAGCACGCGGTTCCCGTCCACGAGCGCCTGCACCGAACCGAGCAAGAGCGACATGTCGCCAGTCTTGAGGATCGCGTCGAGTCGTTCGAGCGTGCGCTCCGGCAGAACTTCCATCGGCCACGCGAGGTCGGCGAGTACACCGGTAGTGTTCCAGTCTGGCGGATAGCGGTCGGCGACCGCGAACGGGTCGCCGAGATGCTTGTAGAGTTCGCGAGACAGCACCAAGAAGCGAAACCCGAGCGCGCCCGCGGGCCGGTCTTCAACGGTGACGACCGCAACGTGCTTCTTGCCGAACGGGCACGCGAAGTGGGATTGCGGACACGCGACGCCTTCTGGGGGCGACCCGAACAGCACCGCGATCCGTTCGGCTTCGGGCGCGTCGAAGTCGTCGGTTTGTGCCACGATCCGAACGCCTCGCGTGTCAGTAACCGCGAGGGCTTGCTGAATGCGGAGGTCGGGCGTCATGCGGTCCCCAACACGTCGGCCATCCGCACGACGCGGTGTTCGCTCGCGGCACTGAAAACGGCTTCGCAGAGCGCGATGGTTTCGAGGTTATCGCGCCCATCGATCTCCGGCTCGGTTCCCTGCTCCACCGCGACGAGCAACTGCGCCATTGTGCCGACGAACGCGTCTGGAAACCACACGTCGTCCCACTTCGGCCGCTGCCACCCATTCGATTCGCGAGTGCTGTACTCCAGCATACTCGGTTCGCGTGCCGGGTACTTCGGCCAGCCGATGGTGCCTTGCATCAGTCCGTCCGTGCCTTCGATGCGCCACTTGATCCCGATATCCCCTGCGACGCCTTCCTTGCTCGGCCCGGTCCACACATCATCCCACGATGAAGCCCGCGCCCCGCTCTCGTATTCGAGGATGTAGAGGTTGATGCCGTCGTGGTGCGAAAACTTGGTTCTCGGGTCCGGTCGTGTGGAGGCGAGTACGCGGTCCGGTGTCCCGAGCCAGTAGCGGAAAGTATCGAGGTGGTGAATGCTCATCACAAACGTGGAGAGCGACGGCAGCGATTCGGCCCACGGCATCCAGTGCGGAACGGCCCGCATGTCGATGGTCGCCAGCACGACTTCGCCCAACCAACCGCGATTGAGGATGTCTTTCGCGGCCCGCACGCTCTGATCGAACCGCATGTTCTGATTCACCGCGAGAACGATACCCGCGTCCGCGCATACCTTCACGAGTTCGCGCGCAACGGCAAGCGACATCGCAAGTGGCTTCTGCGCGAGGATGCCGCGAAGCCGTCCTTTGCCCATCTCCACGGCGCGATGGATGAGGTCCGGTTGCGCGTCCGGCGGCACCGCGACATCGAGTATCTCGATGTTGTCGTCCGCGAGCAGCGCATCGATGGTGTCGTGAACGGTCGGGACGTGGTGCCGCTGAGCGGCTTCGCGCGCGTTGTCCACGTTCCGCGATGCGATCGCCACCGGTTTGAAGCCAGCACTCTTGTAAGCGACGAGGTGGCAGTCCCGCATGATGAAACCAGCACCGAGGCAGCCGATGCGCCAGTCGCGGCGGTGCGGGAGTTGGGGCCGGTAGTTCAGCCCGAGCGAAGGGTCGGAGTGGATGGGGGTTGACATCGCGTGGTCACCGAAAGGCGACCCGGCGGGTCGCACGCAAAACCGGAGGTTGGGTGGATCACCCGGCGAGTACGCGGAGTTCGCGCGGCAACGGGAAGCTCACGTCTTCCTCGCGCACCGTGCGCGTTTCCACCGTCGCGCCGAACTTGACACGCAGATATTCGATGCAGTCCTGCACGTGTTCCTCTGGTGCGCTCGCGCCAGCAGTAACCAAGACGGCGTCCGCGCTCGCGAACCATTCGTCCTTCAGTTCGGATACGCGATCGATCAGGTACGCGGTCTTGCCGCTCGTGCGGGCGAGTTCCGCCAGGCGCTGGCTGTTCGAGCTGTTCTGGCTGCCCAAGACCAACACCACGCTCGCCTCAGCCACAAGTTGCTTCACCGCATCCTGGCGGTTCTGCGTCGCGTAACAGATGTCGTCCTTCCCCGGACCCACTATCTGCGGGTACTTCCGCTTCAACGCGTCGATCACCGCCCTTGCCTCGTCCACACTCAAAGTCGTTTGTGTCAGGAACGCGAGTTTAGCGTCAGCCGGGATCGATAGCGCCTCCACGTCAGCCGCGCGTTCCAAGAGCACCATGTTCGCCGGGGCTTCGCCCATCGTGCCGATGACCTCGTCGTGACCCTCGTGGCCGATCAGCACAATCGTGTAGCCCTCCTTCGCGAACTTGATCGCCTCCTTGTGAACCTTCGTCACAAGCGGACACGTCGCGTCAATGGCACAGAGGTTCCGCTCTTGCGCGTGTTGGCGGATCACGGGCGAAATGCCGTGCGCGCTGAACATCACTGTGCCGCCGGTCGGCACCTCTGTGATGTCATCCACGAACACGACGCCACGCGCCTGAAACTTCTCGACAATGGGCCGGTTGTGAACAATCTCGTGATACACGTACAGCGGACTGCCGTAGTGCTTGAGCGCCGTCTCGAGCGCCTCGATCGCCATATTCACGCCGGCACAGAACCCGCGTGGGTTTGCGAGAATGATCTTCATGCGTGACCTCCTGTTTGCACCATCATGGTACGCCGAAGGGCGCTGCGAAGACAGACCCGCTCCCAACCCGCTCGATAAGGGAAGAGGAGCGCAACTCGCGAAGCCGCAAGCGGCTCAGACAAGCAAATTCATGCTCCCGCTTTACGCGGAGGGGAGAGCCGTCTTTACAAACGACGAACGCCACCCGCGAGGGTGGCGTTGTGTGGTGCGAAAGCACCGCAAATCCTACTTGATTTCGACCTTCGGCTCGTTGATGACCTTCTTCTTGTCCTTCTCAGCGACCTTGCCGGTCACGGTCGCGTCCACGTCGGCCTTGCAGCACTTGCCGTGGTACTTCTCGGCGCCGCCCTTGTCGTTCAGGTAGTACTTGACGGTCTTGTCGCCTTCTTTGACGAGAAGGGCGTGACCGCACTTGTCAGTCTCGCTCAGGGCGCACTTCGTGCAGGTCAGTTTGCCTTCGAGCTTCTTTGCTTCGGCCTTCTTCTCTTCCTTCTTGTCCTGGGCATTCGCGTCGAAGTTCGTCCCGGCCAGGGTGACGACGGCGAACCCGAGTGCGATTGCTAACGCTGCACGCAGCATGAGAGGAACCCTTGTGTTCGTTGACTCCGGCAGCGCTGACACCCGACACGAGCGCCACGACCCCACCGGTCGGAGACACTATAGCTATCGGTTCGCGCCAGTGCAAGAAGCGACTAAAATCCTTTCTCACGGAAATGTGACCGGGTGCTACCGTGAGGAATCGAGCCAGTTTTAGGCGAGGAGGGCGCGTCGGCCCCCTGTTAAACTTCACAGCAACCCGCTGGGTATAAAGATTACAGGGGAGCCGACGCCCTGCTCGCCTGCAGACGAAACTCTCCGATAGGTACCCTATGCTCACCCCCCTTCTCGCGCTGTTGCTCGCTGCGCCTGCCGCCCAGTTACCGGTCGCGCCGCCGCCGCGCGGCGTCGATCCTTCGCTCGCTGACTGGACTCCCAGGCCCGCGACCGGGCACGCGGCGCCGTGGGAAAAGATGACCGACAAGGACTGGACCGACGCGCGGTTCCGTGAGATGAATACCGGGCCATTCCTCGGTTGCACTATGCGCTACGCCCTCGGCGCGGCGAACCAGACGGTCTACAAGGCAACGGTCGTGAAGCTCGGCGAGAAGGGCGACGCGGCGGCCGTCTTCGACCGCAACACGCTGCGACTGAGTGCCACCTGGACCGGCGGGTACCTGAACCACAGCGACCGCCGGTTCGGGTTGCTAAACACGCCGACGCCAAAGGGGACCATGGTGTCCGCCGCGAACACGGGAGCCGGGTGGGCCGACCCGAAAGGGCAGTGGGACGCACGTGTGAATCGCCTCACGGCCCCGATCTCGCGCGAGTGGGCGCAATACAAGGGACTGCACATTCATGGCGACCGCGTCGTATTCGACTACAGGGTGGGCACACGCGCGGTCCTGGAGTGCGTTGATGTCGTGACTGTCGGCGACAACCGGTTCACCACATCGACGCTAACGGTCGCGTCAGGCAACGCGGAGGCGAGCCGTCACCTCTGTGACCTTCTCGGCGGAAATTCGACAACGCTCGATGTGAAGGGATTGTCGGTAATCACCTCGGGCACCGGCGCCAGAGTGCGGTTCGCGTGGGTGCGACACACGAACGGAATATCGCTCAACGTGGGCACTGCGGTCAACATCGTCGTCGCGCCAAACGACAAGTCCACGTCCTTTACTGTGGGCGTAGCGGAAGTCGCCGCGAAGGACGTGGAAAAGTTGATCGTGGCGCTCGCGAAACTCCCGGACCCGGCCGACCTGAGCACGCTCACGAAAGCCGGCCCGAAGCGGTGGGGCGCACCGCTCGTCACGGAACTGGTCCGCGGCGCCGAACCCGGTGCGTTCGCGGTGGACACGCTCACGATCCCGTACAAGAACCGCTTCAACGCGCTGTTCTTCTGCACCGGCCTCGACTTCTTGAAGGACGGCCGCATCGCAGTCTGCACCTGCCACGGCGACGTGTGGCTCGTGACCGTGAACGAGAAAACTGGCACCTGCTCCTGGCAGCGGTTCGCGACCGGCCTGTATCACGCGCTTGGGTTGAGGGTCGTAGACGGGAAGGTCATCGTCCTCGAACGCGGGCAACTCACGCGCCTACACGACATCAACGACGACGGCGAAGCCGACTTCTACGAGAGTGTGAACAACGACTGGCACTGCGGTGGCGGTGAACATTCCTACGACACTTGCCTCGAAATCGACCCCGACGGCAACTACTACTTCTTCAAAACGGGCGACACCGACACGCCAACCGGTGGGTGTCTCATCAAGGTGAGCAAAGACGGGAAGAAGTCCGAAGTGTTTAGCACCGGATTCCGGCACCCGATCGGAATGGGCATGTCCCCGACAGGTGTCCTCACCGGCGCCGACCAGGAAGGCAACTGGATGCCGGCGACACGCATCGACGAGTACAAGAAGGGCGGCTTCTACGGCGACATGCGCGGGCACCATCGCGCGACGCCACCGGCGACGTTCGACCCGCCGCTGTGCTGGCTCCCGCGCGAGGTGGACAACTCCGCCGGCGGTCAGGTGTGGGTGCCCGAAAAGACCTTCGGCCCACTCGCGGGACTACCCCTCCACCTCTCCTACGGGCGCTGCCGGCCCTTCGTGTTGCTCCGCCAGGAGTTAGGTGAAGGGCGAGTTCAAGGCGGGGTCGCGGCGTTCAACGTGCAGTTCCTGTCGGGCGTGTGTCGCGGCCGATTCGGTTCGGACGGAAACCTCTACGTCTGCGGTTTGAATGGATGGCAGACCGCGGCGCAAGCCGACGGGTGTCTTCAGCGCGTCCGGTACACCGACAAGGCTCTGGATGTGCCGACCGCGATGGAAGTGAAAAGCAACACGATCCGCCTGACGTTCAGTGCAGCGCTCGACGCAAAATCAGTGGCACCGCCCGACAACTACCGCTGTGCGTGGTGGAACTACCGGTGGAGCGGCGATTACGGCTCGAAACGCTGGAAGGTGACCAACCCAAACGCGGAGGGACAGGACGACGTACCGGTTCGCTCCGCGAAACTGCTGCCCGACGGCCGCACGCTGGAGATCACATTCGACGCGCTCAAACCGGTTATGCAAATGCAGGTGGGATACAACGTGAAGTCCGCCGACGGCAAACCGGTTGTCGGCTCGGTATTCCTCACGATTCACAGCACGGGGAAGTGAAAACAACACCGGTTGTTGTCTTACCCCGAATGGTATCATCCCGCCCGCGCGAGGATTTCGGCCCAGGTCCGGGGTTGGGGTCAGGTCCGGTCAAGGGCGTCGCGGCCCAGACCGCGAGCACGACCAGGATCGCGACCACCACGGCGAGCAGACTCGACTTGAGGACACGAGAATTCCAATCCGCCGCCGGGGCAGGCCGCTGCGGAACGCGCCGGGACGCGGGGGCGTGACGGTTGGACACGCGATCGGTGCTCGGTTCGATGAGTGGGAGCACCTTCGCGATACCGCGCGGATGCCGGGTGTCGTCGGACGGCGCGACCAGTTGCAGCACGGGCACCGGATCGATCGGGATTTCGAGGGGTGGACCGGGGCTAATCGAGGCACGATCACCGGACGCCGCGACCACACCCACCGGCGGCACCGTGTCCCGCAACGACGGCCCCCTGACCGTGGCTGTGGACCGCGACAACGGGCACCACCACGGACTCGGCGGGGTAACGGGCGCGAGGTGCCAGTGCCGCAGCCACCTCTCCGGCGCTGGCGAACCGATCGTGCGGTTTCTTCGCCATCATCCGGGCCACGAGTTCGGCGACCGCAGCCGGCACCGCGGGCCGCAACGCCTGGAGCGGAACCGGATGGCCGACCTGGTGCTGCACCCAAGATCAACAACTGTGTTGCCCTGGCTCCTCGGGCAATACTCTGGAATTCGACAACATTCTCCGATACGGGAACTACACAATCACCTCGCGACAGCGACTGCGTGAACCATTACAATCGCGGCGAGACTCTCCCTCCGAGGACTTCCACATGACGATTCCACCGCTAGCGATCGGGGTCTGTAGCTGGTCGCTTCAAGTGACCAGCGTACAGGAACTGAGATCATTCATGGACCGGCTCGGGATCGACGTGGTGCAGATCGCATGTGGTGATCCGCACCACGCGAGTTGGGCCGAAGGCGATGCAATGCCGGCAGCGGCGTGTGCCGCGGGTTTCCAGATGTCCGGCGCTATGCTCGGATTTCCCGGCGAGGACTACACCAGTCCCCAAACTATCGAGAAGACCGGCGGGTTCGGAGATCCCTCGACGCGACCCGAACGAATCGAGCGGTTCAAGTGGGCACTGGCCCGCACGGAAGAACTCGGACTGAAGGACGTGATGCTGCACGCCGGGTTCATCCCCGAAGTCGGTTCTCCAACTCGGAAAGCGTTTTTAGACACGCTCAGCCAAGTCGCGGACCTCGCGAAGCGGGCCGGCGTGACGGTCGCGTTCGAGACGGGTCAGGAGTCAGCGGCGCTGCTCCGGCGCACGCTCGACGACTTGAAATCACCGAACCTGAAGGTGAACTTCGACCCCGCGAACATGCTGCTTTACGACAAGGACGACCCACTGCAGGTGCTCGATCTGCTCGCACCGGACATCGCGAGCGTTCACTTGAAAGACGCGAAACGCCCGAGCGTGAAGGGGACGTGGGGCGAAGAAGTGCCGTTGGGATTGGGACAGACGAACACAAAGGCGTTCGTGAAGGCGCTTCAACGCATCGGCTTCACCGGGCCACTGTGCATCGAGCGCGAAGTCGGCAGCCAGGCGGATCGCTACCGTGACATCGAACATGGCGTGCGGTTCCTGCGCGAGTGCCTGGCGAGTTAGCCGCTTGCGGCTTCGCGGGGAAACGGCTCGAGAAGCCGCGAGCGGCTCAGAGTCTTACGACTTCAGGCGCGGGGCAATCCAGTAACTGCGTCTCCGCGATGAACAGGCACCCCGCGGTGGGGCACTTCGCTCGCATGTCGGTGGGCATGCCTTCGGTCGCGGTGGTGAGGATCAACTTCACACCGTCCTGGCGCTTCACAAGAAGGGGACACGTCACGCGCGGCGAGCCTGGCGTGGTCCACTCCTCCAGCGATTCGCCAGTCACGAGCGAGAACCGAACCGCCCTTCCCGCCTCAACGAGGTCCGGGTTGTAGAACGCGACGATCACGCTTCCGTCGCCACAATCGAACATCCCATCTGGGAATCCGGGTTCGTTCCGAAGGTCGAGCGCGATGCCGTCCGGAACAAGTATGCGGGCACTTACATCGAGCCGGTAGCGAACAACCTTTCGCGTCGGTGTGTCGATGTCGAACAAGATCACCCCGCGCGCGTCGGTCGCGAACACCTTTCCATTTGAGCACACCTGTTTGTCCGCGAGGGCCGTCACCCGGTTGTCATCGACGGTGTAGAGGTACAGGTGGGCGAGCTTCGCGTCGGCGTCGAACTGCGTGTCCTTCGTGCCGAACACGACAGCTTTGCCACCTGGCACAATTTCCGCGTCGTTGATGATCGTTCGCGGGTTGTCGTCGGGAATCGTCGCGAGCGGTTCGGTCCACATGCCGTCCGCGAGATCGACAACCCGAAGCACTTTATCAACCCCGACGAGCGCCTGATCCTCGTCCGCGAGCGGCAGCAAGAACCCGGGGCGTCCCGGACATCCCATCCCGGAATCGCCGCCCCCGTCGGTGCCAGGAAAGTGCATGTGAAGATCGCCCCGGGTGGTAGACGCATCGAGTTGGATGTTGACCCAGACGAGCGCCGGCTGCCCCGCGATCATCATCCAGCGCGGGCCTTCGGGCAGAAACCGGTCGGCCTCCTCCGTGAAATCGATGTAGACGCGGGCCTCGGTACTTCTCATCGCGGTACTCCGTTTGCGGTGCGGTTGCTACGTTACCCGTGAATCGCGTCGCTGGCGAGTCTTTCAAATTAGTAGGCACATGCCGCACGCCATCGCTTAACGCAAGGAATCGCAACGGCGCATGGCGTGTGCCTACTACTTTGTGCGGGAGTATACGTCATGCTGAAAGGCAAGTCCGCGCTCATCACCGGGAGCAGTCAGGGTATCGGCCTCGGCGTCGCACAGGCGTTCGCCGCGAGCGGGGCGAAGGTGGTCGTGACATCCGAGAAGCCGCTAGCGAAGTGTCCCGACGTTCAACGGTTACTCAGCGACTACGAACACACGCGATACGTGCAGGCCGATTTGCTCAGCGACGGCGAACCAGAGCGACTGATCGCGGAGGCGTGGAC
Organism: Singulisphaera sp. GP187; assembly: GCA_945905925.1. Taxonomy (GTDB): domain Bacteria; phylum Planctomycetota; class Planctomycetia; order Gemmatales; family Gemmataceae; genus Gemmata. Next base: position 14,839 of record CAMDQN010000062.1, on the reverse strand, counting down.
CGCGTTCGGTGGGATCGACGTTCTCGTGAATAACTTGGGCACTTACAAAGAACCGCCGCTCGCGCAGATCACGCGCGATCACTTCGACTTCATTTTCCGGCTGAACGTCTGGATTCCCGTAGCGCTGTCGCGCGAGGTGGTCAGGCGCGCATACGCGGTGAAGCGGGGTGGGCGTATCCTGTTCAGCACCTCGCTGAACGCGACCCGTTCCGAACCTCTGCACACGCTCTACGACGCGAGCAAGGGCGCGGTGAACGCCCTCACGCGGCAGCTCGCGGTGGAACTCGCCCCGCACGGGTTCACGACCGCAGCCATCGCGCCAGGACTGGTGGAAACGCCGCTCACCGACTTCGGATTGAAGTCATCGCCACGGGAGCGCGAATCTGTAATTGCACAGATTCCGATCCGCCGGATCGCGACAGTCGAAGATGTCGCGTGGTGGTACGTGTTCCTGGCGTCCGACCGCGCGAACTACAGTACCGGGAGCGTGTTCACTGTTGACGGCGGTCTAGATGCGCAGCAATTGGCGCTGCGCCCTGTGACGGAAGCCGAGAAGCAACGAAAACAAGATTAGACTTCACGCGGCCAGGAGTGAAACATCGCCGAACTCCTGGAAGTTGAGGGGCGCCAGCGAAGCCAGCGCGTCAGCGCGTGTTGTGCTGAGTTGGTTCGGGGTATCCGCGATGGCGGCCTTGAAGGCGGCCTTGAAGGCGGCAAACTTGGGGTGGTACTCGCCAGATACGCTCTTCCGCTTGAGGAACCGCCAGTGGCTCCCGATCAGGTTCAGATAGGGAGAGTAGTTCAGCAGGTACAACAAGGTGATCGACAACTCCATGGCCAATTGTATTTCTTCCGTCACCCCGCTGGGCGGAGAACGATGATCGCGGGCACCACGTTCGGCTTGCGCTCGCCTCGCTTTGCGAGGAACGCCTTCAGTTCGGCTGACATCACGGGGTTCGTCCGGGCAATGTTCGCGTGCGTGGTCTGCCACGTCAGCATCACCGCGAGCTTCTCACCCGGCTTCGACACCGCCTTCACCACGCTGTCGATCGTCCCCGAACTCACGTTCTTGTCCGCGCCCTGCCCTGCCCCGCCGTTCCCGACTGGGCGCTTGAACAGACCCACATCGACACCCAGGAGCGACTTCAATTCCAACTCCTCGGAACGAACAACCGGGATCGCGTGCAGGGAGTCGCATACCTTCGGGGAGAACTTCGCGTCCTCAGTCGAGAACTTTGCGAACAACTTCGCGAGTTCATCCGCGGTAAAGCTCTCTGTGTAAATCACGATCGAATGCGCCTGCTTCTTCTTGAGCTTGTCGAGCGTTGCCGCGTCTGCGAACACCGCGAGACCGCTCGCCTTCGCCGTGTGCTGAAAAACCTCCACCCCGCGACCCGTGTCGCGCACGAACACGTCGAACTTGAACGCCAGGTCGCGGCCGTGATGGAGTTGGTCGAGCAGTTCCTGGTTGATGTCTTCGCGCCCGAGGTCCGCGACCGGACGCAGGAACGGAAGTTTGACTTCGATTCGCTCGATAGGCGGCAGTTTTGGGAGCGGCGGGAACCCGATAAAATCGGGCGCTGGCACGCTCCGCGGTTCCGGCGCGACCACGACCGCGTCGGGCACCACCGGGCGCGGCGTCGGGGCTGGCGGAACCGGCAACACCTCACTGCGAACAACGGTCGCGGGATCGGGGCGCACGGGTTGCGTTGGTGACGGCACCGCCGAGCCTTCTTGCGGTGCGGGTAGAACATTCGACCAATGGTTTTTGGCGACGCCACCATTCGGCGCGCCCGGACTTGAGAAGAATGCGAACGACGCGGCAGCAAGACAGAGGAACACGCTCGCAGCCGCTGCGACCGGCACCCACGCGGGGAAGCGACGCAAAGGGATCGGCGTCGGACTGGGTTCAGCGTGTGGCTGCGGACGGACCTGCGGAGCAGGTGGCGTGGCGGCGAGTTTGGCCAGAATCTTCGCATGGAGATCGGCTGGAATCGCCACGCGCGGCAGCCCACGAACGCGATCGCTGTCGGCCTTGAGTTTCGCGTAGAGGTCGCGGGCTTCGGCGCAACTCGCGATCAGGAGGCGGAAGGCGCGGGCTTCCGTCGCGGACAGTTCCCCGTCCACGGCTGCGGTAATCAACAGTAATTGGTCTGCGGTCATATGGTTAAGCTCAATCGCGCCGAGGGGTCGGTCGCGGCTGAGGTTTTGGGTTCACTTCATCGGAAGCGTCGATCGCGTCCGGGCCACTTCCCCGCTCGTCGAGCGGAACCAGCAAGTCTCGGAGTTCCAATCGCGCCCTGTGCAAGCGACTGCGGATCGTCCCGATCGGCACGCCCAACACCTCCGCGATCTCCTCATACTTCATGCCTTCGAGGTCTTTCAGCACAAGCGCGTCGCGGTGTTCGGGGGAAAGCCTTGCGATCGCGTCGTGTAACTGCCGCTCATCCTCGGATCGCTCGATCGCGGAATTCGGCTTGACGTAATCCGACTCGTCGTCAGGATCGAGGCCCGTCTCTCGCGTGTGCGACTCCAAACTCACCGAAGGCCGCTTCTTTCGTTTCAAACTGATCGCGGTGTTAAACGCAATCCGGTACAGCCAGGTGAAGAACTCGGCGTCACCTTTGAAGGTGTGCAGCGACTGATAAGCGCTCAGGAACGTGTCCTGAACGACATCCGCGGCATCTTCGGGGCTGTTGACCAGACGCATCGCGGAATTATAAAGTCTTGCCTGGTATCGGGATACCAACTCGCCAAAGGCATCCCGTCGGCCGCCCAGACAGTCCGCAATGAGCCTGCGATCGTCGTCGCTCACGACTCACTTCTGAGGGTTCGACGTTCCGCCCAGAGCCGAAGTTCCCGGAACAGGCCGAAAACTGGTCCGGTGCGCGTAACCAAAACTACACCACGCTAGCAGTCTAGTGAGGTCGGAATGAAAAATGGACCGAACCGAGAAGCCGAACCGACTGCTCCACCGTCACGGCGCTCCGACAGCACGCGGTGTTGCGTGACGACATTCTAACCAAGATCGACGTTCCACGTGGAACGTTAGGGAAGCGTGGCGACCTGCGCAACGCCACGCGAAGAGCAAACGCGATCACTTCTTCGTCGGTTCCGGTGGGAGGATCGGCTTGAACTCGCCCTTCCCCTTCCTGTCGAGGTTCTTGTTCAGGTCGGCCGCGTCGAACTTCACTGGCGCGCCGGCTTCCGGAACGTCGACCTTCGCGCTCCACAACGTCGCGTTCACAACCACCCTGCGGAAGTTCTCGTCGGCCCAGTTGCGGTGAAAGTGCCCGCCGGTGAAGCCGAAACTGCGTCCCTTGTCCTTGCGATCGAAGGCCCACGCCATCGTTTCAATCTCGCCTTTGCGTTCCTTCGTGTGCGGGGTACCGCGCGTCCCGTCCGGCGGGATCGCTTGCAGAATCGGCGTCACGCCTTTCATGTCCTCAATCCACCGCATCCCGAAATACCACTCGTCGCGAATCGTGAACGGTTTCACGCCCTTGGTAATGTCGTGCTTCGGGAGGCTGCGGATGTTCGCATCCCAGTGCGGGTTGATCGAGTACCCGGTTTCGTAGTAGCCGCCCAGCCAGCCCTTGACCGGACCTGCGATGTCGCGGTCACCGGACTTCACTGGGTACTCCACCGCGTAGTGCAAATTCACCCAACCGGTGCCACGGTCGAGTTGCTTCTGGATGATCGTCATCCGCTCTGGCTTGATCGCGGGGTGACCGCCACCACCGTCCATGTACATCACGATGCAGTCCGCGGTGTCGAAGAGTTTCTCGTTCTTCGGCCAGCCGTCGCGGGCCAGGATCGGGAACACGCCGTCCGTTTGCTTGAGCAAGTTCATGAGAATCGTGCTGCCTGCGAAGAACTCGTGATCGCCGGCCCCGTGACTCTGGCGCCCTGCAACGATCAGCACCCGCTTCCCCTTGAAGCCGGCGGGCGGTTCCTTCTCGAGTTCGACCTTCGACTGGTCGTAGGGATCGACCTTCGGATCTTCGGCCCGAAGTGTAGCGAACGGTGTGAACAGGATGAGAGCGGAGAGGAATCGGGTCATGGTGTGAAAGACTCCGGTGCGGTGATGGTATGGCGGGTGGTATCGGGTAGAGTACACGAAACCGCGCCGCGAACCGGAACGCAAGCGCCGTTTTCATTTGCATCGCGAACGAGTTGTGACCAAACTGGTCGCGTACACCCCGCCCCGTATCTTCTCTCTGCTCGCCCGCAAGAGCGCGAGACTCGCTTTTCCTCTGACGCTGCCAAGGGATCAACCGTGACGACTGTCGCCGAAGCCCTGACGGAAGCCACAACCGAACGCGCCCCAACAAAGCCGCCAAAGCTGAACTCTGCCGCATTCAAGGAGGTTCCACAGGTGCGCGCGGTGCGGGACAGCATCCGCGCCGCGGTCGAGAAGTTCTGCAAAACGGTGGACAAGTCGAAACCGCTCACGCGCGAATCGACCAAGGAAATGGCCGAAGCGGTGCTGAAGCCGCTCGGACTCGGCGAGTCGTGCCTCGGCTTCACTATGGTGATGCTGACAAACGAGTTCTGGCGCGAACAGGTCGCGGCGATTCCATTCCACCGTCGGTTGATGCTGCTCCCACACTGTCTGAAGAACGCGGAAGGCTGCCCAGCCGAATACGACGAGTTGGGGCTGGACTGCAAGAAGTGTGGCGCGTGCGAGGTCGGCGACTTCCGCACGAAGGCAGAAGAGTTGGGCTACAAAGTACTCGTGTCAGAAGGCACGCCGATCGTGCTGAAGATCATCGTCAGCGGCCACATCGACGCGATCGTCGGTGTGGCGTGCCTCAACGTATTGGAGAAAGCGTTCGACAAGGTGCTGCTCGCCGGCATCCCGTGCATCGCGACGCCGCTCCTGTCGAGTAACTGCAAGAACACGTCCGTCGATAACGACTGGGTCTTCGAGTCGATCAGTCTTCACACGCCCGTACCCGGCGCGAAGACCAAGACGTACGTGCACCTGATGCGCGCCGCGAATGCCATGTTTGAGGAACCGGAACTCACTCGGTTGGTTCCCAAGGCGCGGCAAACCCCAGCGACCGCAGTCGCTGGGCGTGAGGTGAAAGACCCACTCGCGCGTCACGAGAGCATCGCTTACGACTTTCTTGCGCGTGGTGGTAAGAGAAGCCGCCCCTTCATGACGCTGGCGACCTACGACGCGCTCAAAGGCGCGCCGGCGACGCTCTCCGATAGCGGTTGGGAACTGCCGGACGCGGCGAAACGCGCAGCCATCGCGATCGAGACCTTCCACAAGGCGAGTCTCGTTCACGACGACATCGAGGACGACGACGCGTACCGCTACGGCGTCGAAACGCTTCACCGCGTTCACGGGGTCGGCACCGCGATCAACCTCGGCGACTACCTCATCGGTCTCGGGTACCGCTGTGTATCGCGCGACCGCAAATCGCTCGGCGCGGAGACCGCCGCGGACATCCTCGACAAGCTCGCGGACGCGCACATCAAGTTATCGGAAGGTCAGGGCGCGGAATTGCTCTGGCGCGACGCGAAAAACAAGGCGCTCACAACGCTCGACGCGCTGAAGATTTACGCGCTGAAGACCTCGCCGGCGTTCGAGGCGGCACTCTACACCGGCGTGCGGCTCGCGGGCGAAGCGACCTCCTACGAAAAGATGATCGCGGACTTCAGCCGCAACGTGGGCGTCGCGTTCCAGATTCTCAACGACATCAAGGACTGGGTCGGCGACGACGACAACAAACTGGTATCCGGTCAAGATGTCCTCGCGGCGCGCCCGACGCTACTCCTCGCGCTCGCGCTCGAAGGCTCGTCCCCCGCGCTGCGCGAAGAACTGCTTCACCTCATCGCGAGTGCCCGGAACGCGGGCACCGACGCCGACGAGATCGTCGCCCGCGTGCGGCACTTGTACTTCGCGGCGAAGGTGTTCGAGAAGGCCGACAAACTCGTGGACAAGTTCCGGGCCAAGGCTGAATCGCTGGCCGACGAGGTACAACCGACCGAGTTCCGCGAACTGCTCTACTACCTCGTCGATAGCGTGCTGGAAAAGCCCGAACTACCGCGCCAGGGCGTGGTGCAGTTCGTGGAACTCGGAAAGTAATTGCGGCTTCGCGAGTCAGGCACGAAGCCGCAAGCATCGCTCAAATGGTTCGCCTGCAAGCGCCATCGCGCGGGCCTGTATCCTCTCCCAGCCCGCCCAGCCCGACTTCCCGCCGCGAGGGGGCGCCAAGTTGCTCACCACCGCCCCCACCTTCGACCACCTGTACCGACTGTTCCCCGATTCACCGGACCGCCCCTTCGCGGTCGAAGTGCGCGCACACGAAGTCCCCGAACCGTACCACAAACTACTCGTCCACACGCACCACATGACCGTGACGGTCGAAGAGTTCTATGGTTCGCCCGTGGACGTGCGAGTAATGAGTTGTCGGCGCGGTGGTAACGAGTACGCTCGAAAAATCCTGCTCGCTCTGAAGGAAGACCCGGCGTATGTGGTTCAGTTCGGCCTCGTGCGGATCGACCTCGGTGTGTGCCCCGACATCGTTCGCAATGCGATTGTCGAAGGGAAGACGCCGCTCGGCCGCGTGCTGATTCAACACCATATGCTCCGCCGCATCGAGCCGGTCGCCTACCTTCGCGTGGCGCTCAGTTCCGAGATGGCGGAATGGTTCCGCGTGCCCGCTGGCACCGAGACGTTCGGTCGCCTCGGGGTCATCTACACCGGTGACCAGCCCGCCGTCGAGGTTCTGGAAATCCTGGCTCCAGTCGCACGTTCCTCACCCCATCGGTAAGTGATCCTTGCCCGGTATCTGCACCGGCGCGAGCGAGCCTTTGCTCCCGTGAACCAACGCGACCAAGTCCGGGGCGCCGACCGGCGTCGGCAGCACGAATAGCTCGCCGTACATGTATCCGCAGCGCGCGCCGTGGAACCCGTTCGTCGAACGGATCATGTGTTCAACGCGAGAGAAGCGGGCCGCGTCGAACTGGGACGCGTAAGCCTTCACCGCCGCGATCTTCAATTCAATCGTGTCGCTGATGTCCACCACGAACGTGCTGTGCCAGGACCGCTGTTCCGCCTCGAACGCGAACGGAACGTACACGAGGTGCGGCACGCGATATGGACTGGTGCCGTCGAACCGCTCGTCCCACTTCGTGAGTTGCGAATAGAACCGCGCCGCTTCGCCGATCAGCCCGCCCTGGAGATGATCCGGCGAAGCCGCAGGCGTGCGACCCGCGGCGATGATCACGATGCCGGGCCGGTATCTGCGGAACTGCGTCGCGAGCGCGAACCGCGCTTCCGGGCCGTCCATCAAGACGCGATTCGGCAATTCGACGTTGATGCGCACCGGCACGTTCAGGATGCGCCGCGCGTCTTCGGCTTCTTGCTTTCGAGTGTCGAGCGAACCTCGCGGGGTCGGTTCGCCGCTCGTGAGGTCGAAGATGCCGACCTTGTAGCCCTGCTTGACGAGTTTCGCGAGCGTGCCCCCGCAGAGAATTTCGAGGTCGTCCGGGTGCGGGGCGACCGCGATCACGTCGAGCGATTCGGGCAAAGGGCCTTCGGCCATGACGAGTTCTCCGCAGGTTCGGGATGCTGTCATTGCATATCGGAGAATACCCCTGGCGGGGCACTTCACTTACAGTCGCGGCAGGGCGACACTGGGTTGATCTTGGGCGAGTTGGTGGCTTTGGGTATGAGTTTGGCGCTTTCTGAGGGGCCGTGTCATGGGGTCTGACCCGCCTGCATTGGTCGCTCGAGAACGGTCTGCAATAGGTGCGTGATGTGACGTTGGGCGAGGACCGTTGCCGGGTTCGCAAAGGGAACGCCACAGGTACTGGCATCGTTGCGGAACGTGGCCGTGTATCTGCTCAACCGAATGGACGCCCTGAGCATCGCCGCCGCTACACACGAGATCGCCGCTCTGCCCGAGAAGGCGATCCAACGGCTCAACCACCCAAACCCAACTTCCGGATAGAGCACTTTCAGTTACTGCGTAGCGTCTGGCCCGAGCCGCGACCGGCAGGGAGCGAACGTTCACACACGCCCTGATTGTCGCGACTCCGCTACGAATTGTCTGAAAACGCTCTCGCCCTGCGGTCCGGGAAGATTCTCTTCACGCGCCGCGGCGACAGGTTCTGCCTGCAGACCTGGCGCGTCGCCGACCGTGAGTCCGAGCATCGAACGATGATTACGTCGCGGTCGGTGGGCAGGGCGATTGTAGCGGTCCGCGACTCACCGCCCTGTCGGGCTGGGCCGGTCAATGTAGCCCCTTGGCCCAATACGGAAGTCGTCTTCGGAAATGGAGAGCCGCTCGCGCCCGCGTTTCTGCTGCTCCGAGATGTCGTGACCGGGTGCGTCAGCGCGCCCCAACTGTCGCGTTTCCAGAGGGCCGGAGGACCGACCGCATCCGGTCACCGCGATCAATGCCAATACGAGCAATCGCGAGCGCATGGGAAACTCCGAGTCGACAAATGCGAATCCTTCGCACAGGCATTATCGCCCCGCGACGCGACCGGTCTGCACCTCGCAAATGCGGTGCCCCCAGATGAAAGAAGTTGGAGCCGGCACGACCGGAACGACTTGCCCCGACGACGCCCGGAATCCTTCCCCGCGAAGCCGTAGGCAGCCGACCGCCCGAAGCTTGTCTTGTGTGTGTCGGGTCCGCTTCATACGATAAAAAATGACCTTCCAGCCTCACCCACTTTTGCCAACCGGTTGGGCACCTTCGCCTCGGGTTGGGTTACCCCCAGCACGGGGTCCGTCGTTATGCCCACCAAGGCGATCGCAAAGCTCAAGGAACAGTACAACGAGTACCCCGATGACATGTTCAAAGACACGAGGATGTCTCTGGGCGAACACATCGAGGAACTGCGTTACCGGATGCTGAACGCGCTGAAGTGGCTCCTGCTGTTCCTCGTGATTGGCTTCATCCTCGACGCGATCGGCACCTCGATCGGGAACAGGAACATCGGCGTCGGCCGTCCGATGCTCACCGTCATCACGGAGCCGGTCGAGTCCCAAACGCGTGACTACTTCTACCGGCGAGCGGTCAAGAACGCCAACGAGAAGATCGCACAGATCACCCAGTCCGACCCGGACGCCATCGCCCAGGTCCGCGAGAAACTGGCTGCGAACGGCAACAACATCGGAGCGCTCAGCGCGGAAGAGCGGGTGACGTTACTCGGGGCGCCGCAAAAGTTGCGTGTCCTGGTGAACCCGAAGCAGTTCGAGCCGGCGTTCGGCCCGGTCAAGGCGGGGGCGTCGCAGCAGTTGCCAGTCGAGTGGGAAGTCTACCCTGCCGAGATCAGCGGGATGAGCGACACCGGCCAGATCTTAATCGACAGCAAGAAATACATCACCACGTTGAGCGCACAGGAAGCATTCGTGGTGTACTTCAAGGTGTCGATACTGTGCGGGATCGTGCTCGCGTGCCCGTTCATCCTGTACCAGTTCTGGGCGTTCGTCGGGGCCGGGTTGTATCCGCACGAGAAGAAGTACGCGTATCTGTTTTTCGGCCCCAGCGTGTTCCTGTTCATTGGCGGCGTGCTGCTCTGTCAATTCATCGTGTTACCAGGCGCGGTCAAGGCGCTCTTGAAGTTCAACGAGATGCTCGGCTTCGACCCGGACATCCGACTCAACGAGTGGCTCAGCCTGGCGATCATCTTGCCGCTGGTGTTCGGAATCTCGTTCCAGACTCCACTGGTAATGGTCTTCCTGAACAGGATCGGGCTATTCACGGCGCAGGACTTCCTCACCAAGTGGCGGTACGCGTGCATCATCATCGCATTCTTCGCGGCGATGGTCACGCCCACACCCGACGTGGTAACGATGATGTACCTGTTCGCGCCTATGTTCGGGCTGTACCTGACCGGCATCCTGATCTGTCACCTGTTCCCGGGTTTCGACCCGAACGAGAACGAGGAATCCGAAGCGGCCGAGGAGGTCGCGGTTTAGAGCGAGCGGCGGCAGCCCGCCGGTTACCTCCCGAATCGCCGGCGGGCTAACGCCGCGCCGCTCGCCGAAGACGCAATGCAAAACGACCCCGCGAACCCGTTTGTCTTTCTCGTCGGCGCCGGTCCGGGCAGCCCCGGCTTGCTCACGGTTCGCGGGGCGGAAGTGCTCGGCCGCGCCGACCTCGTGCTCTACGACCAACTCGTGCCTGAGCGCTTGCTCGATTTGGCACCGCCACACGCTGAGCGCATCTGCGTCCGCGACCTGCCCGGCACCCACCCGGACAAGTACCCACACATCCACAAGAAACTCGTTGAGGCCGCGACCGCAGGCAAGACCGTCGTGCGGTTGAAGGGCGGCGACCCACTCATTTTCGGCCGCGGCGGCGAAGAAGCCGAATCGCTCCGCGCCGCAGGACTCGCGTATGAGATCGTGCCCGGGGTGACCGCAGCGCTCGCGGCCGGCGCGTACCTCGAAATCCCGCTCACGCACCGGATGTATTCGAGCAGCATCGCGTTCATCACCGGGCACGAGTTGCCGACCAAGCCCGGCAACAAACTCGACTGGAAAGCCGTTGCCGCGTTCCCGGGCACGCTCGCGATCTACATGGGCATTGCGCGGCTCCCGGTGATCGTCGCGGAATTGCTCAAGTACGGGAAGTCCCCAGACACGCCCGCAGCCATCGTGGAACGCGCGTCGGTTGGGGAACAGCGGTCCGTGTTCGCGACCCTCGGCACACTGGAAGAAACCCGCCGACATGCCGGCCTGGAAGCGCCCGGCCTCGTCCTGATCGGCGAAACGGTAGCACAGCGCGCGTCGCATCCGTGGTTCGAGTCACGCCCGTTGTTCGGTCAACGAGTGTTGGTCACGCGCCCGTCACACCAGGCTGGCGGGATGGTCCGCAAACTCGAACATCTCGGCGCGGTCGTTTCAAAAATGCCGGCTGTCGAAATTCGCGACCTCGCGGACTTCACGCTCGTGGATGCGGCGCTGGGACAACTGCGGCGTGGCGAATGGGACTGGCTCGTGTTCACCAGCGCGAACGGGGTTCACGCCATGCTCCGTCGCCTCGACGCGATCGGGCGCGATCTGCGCGATCTCGGCAGTGTGAAGTTCGCTGCGATCGGCCCAAAGACGGCTGACGCACTCCGCGAATACCGGCTCCGCGCCGACGTGGTGCCCGCGGACACATTCTCGTCCGAAGGACTCGCGAACGCACTCAAGCCGTACGTCCGCGGGAATCGCGTGTTGCTCGCGCGTGCCAACCGCGGGCGTGCGGAACTTCAGGATGAGTTGGCGAAGGTTGCGACGATTGATCAGGTCGCAGTGTACGACCAGGTGGACGCGATCACGCCAATCGCGACCGTTCTCGATGCGCTGCGGCGCGGCGAAATCCGCTACGTCACGTTGCCAAGTCCAAACATTGCGCGCGGAATACTCAGTGGTTTCGACGAGACCATCCGCGGTCGCGTGGAGCGCGGCGAAATCCGACTGGTCGCGATCAGTCCAATCACCGGAGACGCGGTTCGCGCGCTCGGTTTCCCGGTCGCGGCCGAGGCGACTACCTTCACCGAGGACGGACTGATTGCGGCGGTCGTGCATCTCGCAGGCGAGGAATGTAAAAAGTAAAAGAGAAGACGGGTGGCGCTTCTGCCCTCCGTCTTCTCTTTTACTTTTTACCTACTGCCTTCTGCCTACTTCAAGTCGCGCGACGCGTTCCAGCCGAGGTACGCGACGACGCCCGAAGCGAGTAGCCCCAGGATATCGGCGACGAGATACGGATTGCCCTTCGTCACACCGCCGCCGAACGGCACCGCCATGATGAGATCGAGCAGAAAGACCAGCATCATGAGGGCACCGACACCGAGCGCCCCGAAGCAAAGTGCCTTGTCCATCGCCCGACCTTTCCGCGACCCGCGGCCGATTGGTAACGCGCCCATGACGGCGAACCCCAGTGTTGGCCGTCAAGATAGTAGGACATGCCAAGATCGGACACGGTAAGGGTTACGGAGTTTTGGTATTCTACTTGCCCCGCGACGCGCCGCAACACTGCTCCTCGACCTCCGTTGAGACACTTTCCTGGCGCCGCCGTGCGAGCGGCACAACCGTCACACGCAACACGATCACGCCGCCAACGCGACCCGCGCGACGGTTCCCGTTACACATCACGCCGCGACCCGCTAAGTTGAAGAAATACCCCGTGCGAACCTCCTCCCGGAGACAATCATGTCCGTTCCGATCAGCGATTACGCCGTTCACCTGCGCCCCTCCGACAACGTAGCGGTCGCCCGCAAACCGATCCCGAAGGACACCACCTTCGCGTTCGATGGCGGCACGTTCACGCTCTCGAAGGGGATCGGGATGGGTCACAAGTTCGCGCTCGTGCCGATCAAGGAAGGCGATCCGATTCACAAGTACGGTCAGGTCATCGGGTTTGCAGGCCGGAGCATCAGCCCAGGCGAACACATCCATGTTCACAACGTGATCGCGGGCGCGTTCGAGCGCGATTACGCCTACGCGAGTCAGATTCCCGCGCCGCTCCCGCCACCGGCCGAGTACCGCTCGTTCATGGGTTTCGACCGAGGCGCCGGGAAAGCGGTTCACCAGCGATATGGCACGCGAAACTACCTCGCGATCATCAGCACCGTTAACTGCTCCGCGAGCACGAGCAAGTACATCGCGGACCGCGTGCGCGGTTTGGGACTTCTGAAGGACTACCCGAACGTCGATGGCGTTATCGCAATCGTTCACCGTCAGGGCTGCGGGATGCAGTTCGACGGCCCCGACCACCAGCAACTCGACCGCACGCTCGCGGGCTTCGCACGGCACCCGAACGTCGCGGCGTACCTGCTCGTCGGCTTGGGCTGCGAGATCGTGCAGGCTTCGCACCTGATCGAGAACGAGAAGTTGAACCTGCTCCAACTCGACGGCAAGAAAGGCACCCCACTCGCGCTCTCGATTCAGGAGTGCGGCGGAATCGGCAAAACCGTCGAAGCCGGTGTGCAAGCAGTCGCGGAGATGCTGCCTCGCGTGAATGATGTGCGCCGGACACAAATCTCCGCGAAGCACCTCATTCTGGGAACGAATTGCGGCGGTTCCGACGGCAACAGCGGCGTGACCGCAAACCCGGCGCTCGGCGTCGCGAGCGACATGATGGTTCAGCAAGGCGGCACGAGCATCCTCGGCGAAACGACCGAAATCTACGGTGCCGAACACATCCTCACACGCCGCGCGGTGTCGAAGGAAGTCGGCGAGAAGCTCGTGGAGCGCATCAAATGGTGGGAGTGGTACACGTCGATGTTCGGCGCGGAGATCAACAACAACCCCTCGCCGGGTAACAAAGAAGGCGGCCTCACGACGATTTACGAGAAGTCGTTGGGTGCAATCGCGAAGGCCGGCGGCACCGCGATGGTAGACGTTTACCGCTACGCGGAACCGGTCACCGCGAAGGGATTCGTGGTGATGGACACGCCCGGTTACGACCCGGTGAGCATGACCGGCATCGTCGCGGGCGGTGCGAACGTCTGCGTGTTCACGACGGGTCGCGGGAGTGTGTTCGGGTGCAAGCCGGCCCCGTGCGTGAAGGTCGCTACCAACACGCCGCTCTACAAGCACATGATCGGCGACATGGACATCGACGCCGGGAAGATTCTCGACGGCGTGCCGGTGGAAACCGTGGGCCGCGAAATCTTCGAGAAGGTGCTCTCGGTGGCAAGCGGGGAGCAAACGAAGAGCGAACTGAACGGCGTCGGTGAAGAGGAGTTCGCCCCGTGGTCGATCGGCCCCACACTGTAACACCGATCGCCCAACGGTTGGTCAAACGCCTCAAGCGTGACCCCGGTCAGTTTGCCGGAACGTGACAGGCATTCGCTTCGAACGGCTCGTGTGGCTCATAGACCAAACCTAAACCCGCGGGCCCCATTGTGCAGCGACTCTGATCACTCGTCCTGTCGTTCCAAGTCGCCATGGCCTACCGGGTCATGGCCACTGATGTCCTCATCCTCTCCGTGACGCACACGCGGAGCGCTCACCGACCGTGGCCGGCTGAGAGTCCAATCTGCACCGAACCTCTTGCTCCACCGTCGCCAGATGCTCTAATAGATGTATCCCGCCGAACCTCCGCGTTTCTGAGGGGCCCCCTTGCCCACCGCACACCGCCACACCATCGGCATCAACCGCCGCGAGTTGCTCCAAGTCGGCTACTCCGGGTTGCTCGGACTTGGGCTGTCGTCCTTCGCGCGCGCCGGTTCAAAAGACGCACCCTCACTTGCACACGGCAAGAAACCGAAGTCGGTGCTGATCGTGTTCCTCACAGGCGCGGCGAGCCACCACGAGACGTTCGACCCGAAACCGGACGCGCCCGCGGAGATTCGCGGCGAGTACAAGGCGATCCAAACGAAGACAGCCGGACTGCTCGCGAGCGAACACATCCCGAAGCTCGCCACGCGGTCGAAAATGTACTCCGTGGTGCGGTCGCTTTCGCACCGCGAGAACAACCACCTCGTCGCGACGCACCACGTCCTGACAGGACACAAGCAACCCGGCGCGTTCTTCGACAAAATCGCTTCGCGCGATGACTTCCCGAACTACGCTGCCGGACTCAGTTACCACCGCAGCCCACCCGAAGGCACGCCAGTCGGCGTCAACCTGCCTACGTACTTGATGGAAGGTCCACTGCTGTGGCCGGGTCAGTACGCGGGGTTTCTCGGGCCGAAACATGACGTGATGCAGATCACGCAAGACCCCAACAAAGCCGACTTCAAGGTGGACAACCTCCGCCCCGCGACCGGCATGGACGTGACCCAACTGCAAGACCGCATGACGCTCCTTACCGCTGTCAACGATCAGCGGAAGTGGCTCTCCGAGTTAGGCGAAACGAAGAAGATGACGGAC
>CAMDQN010000061.1 GCA_945905925.1 Singulisphaera sp. GP187 | reverse complement strand
AGTACACCCAAGAGGAGTCGAACCTCTAACCTTCGGTTCCGTAGACCGATGCTCTATCCAGTTGAGCTATGGGTGCTCGTATGGGGAATGGTACTTCTCGACCTCCCAAGTGTCAACGGCTGCTGACTTGAAGAATTCCGATCCGCCTCTGCACTCTGCCACCGAAACTTGTTGCGTTCCAACGTGTGTAGCCGTTCGCGCGGTTGCTCCTGAGGCGCGGTGAGATGCCGCATCGCGGACACGAAACTCGGCCACGACACGTTTGACCACGGGGTGAACGCGGGCAATGCTCCACTCGGTGATGAGTGCCCCAGCACTTCTCCCGTACAAGGAGGTCCGTTGTGAAAGTGCGCACTTTGTTCTCGCTGGCCATTACCGCCGGCTTGTCCGGATCCTCGATCGCGAACCCGCCCGCGCCGCTCCCAGTTTCCGCGACTGCGCCGAGCGCCAACCCCAACCAGACCCTCGCTGACGATGTGGCCTACCGACTTCGTTCCACCGGGAACGCGGCCGGGGCTGATGTCTCCATCGTGGCTCAACAGGGAACCGTAACCCTTAGCGGCACCGCGAAGGACGCGGCTCAGAAGGCCCTCCTTGTCGCGGATGCGAAATCCGTGACCGGCGTCATCATCGTGCGCGACAACCTCCGCGCGATCGCGGCCGGCGTCGTGCAGGTGCAAGACCCGCCGATCGGGCTGGCTCCCATCGCGCCGACCCCGCTCGGGCCGACCGGAACGCCGCTCAACCTCCAGTCGCCGGTGTCACCACCGTTGCCGCTCGGTGCGCCCACTCCGCTCGTGGAACCGGTTCCGCTCGGCACCCCCGGTCAGGCCGCGCCAGACTTCCAGGCGCCGAACATGCCGCCCTACGCGTGGCCGACCCACGCGCCCTACGGCAACCTGAGCCGCGTGGCGTATCCGCAAGCGTACCCGTACAACGCGTTCCCATACATCGGGCCGTACTACCCGTTCCCGAAGGTTCCGCTCGGATGGCGGAAAGTGACTCTCGAATGGGACGACGGCCACTGGTATCTCGGTCGCCAGTCTGCTCCGCACGACTACTGGCGGGTCAAGTTCTGGTGAAAATCAGAGGCCAGAGATCAGAGGACAGAGGTCAGTCAGAAACACTGGCTGACCTCTGTCCTCTTTTGTTGCTGTCTTCTGATCTCTGTTCTCTGCTCTCTTCCCCCTGCAACCGGCCTTTACACCTCTTCTCGTCGTGGCGACAATCCCGGCATGGACGCACGCAAAATCCTCGGCCCGGCTGGGCTGATCGCCAAGAAGTTTCCCGGCTTCGAGTCGCGCCCGCAGCAACTCGACATGGCCGACGCGGTCGCGAACGCGCTCGACAAGAAGAAGCAACTTCTCGTCGAAGCCGGCACCGGCGTTGGGAAGTCGTTCGCGTACCTCGTCCCCGCGATTCAAGCGGTCTGCGCGCGCAAAGACTACAAGATCGTCATCTCCACACACACGATCAGCCTTCAAGAACAACTGATCCGCAAAGACCTGCCGTTCCTGCAATCGGTGCTGCCGGGCGACTACCGGCCCGTTCTCGTGAAGGGCCGTGGGAACTACCTTAGCCTCCGCCGGTTGCGCGTCTCGCAGTCGAAAGCGAGTACGCTTCTCGACACTCCAGGCGCGATCGACCAACTCGTGCAGATCGGGCGCTGGTCGCGTCAGACGACCGATGGGAGCAAGTCCGACCTGCCCGTGCAGCCTTACGAACCGGTGTGGGACTTGGTGCAAAGCGACAGCAGCAACTGCATGGGCCGGAAGTGCCCGCACCATCAGGACTGCTTCTACTTTCAGGCGCGGAAGCGCGTGTTCAGCGCGAACATTCTCGTCGTGAATCACGCGCTGTTCTTCGCGGACCTCGCCCTTCGCCGGACCGGTGGCGGTGTGCTTCCCGATTACAACGCGGTCATCTTCGACGAAGCACACACGCTCGAAGACGTGGCTGCAGACCACCTCGGCATCGGTGTGTCGCAAGGCGGCGTTGAATACCTGTTGGGTCAACTGCTCGCTCCGCGCACCCACAAGGGGATCCTCGCGACGCTCGGCGACGGCGACGCAGTGGCGCAACTCGACGCGACACGACAGGCCGCGGAGAAGTTCTTCCTCTCGGTCTATCAGTGGCAGTTAAGTCAGCCGAAGGGGAACGGCCCGAACGCGAGTAGCGGCAGCGGTCGTGTGCGCGAGAAACAGGTCGTACCGGACACGCTCAGCGGCGAACTCACGAAACTCGGTGACACACTTCACGAACTCGCAAAAGGGCGCGACTCAGACGAGGAGAAGATGGAACTCACAAGTCGCGCCGATCGGCTCCACGCGATGGCCCGGAGTACACGCGAATGGCTCAGCCAAGAACTGAAGGGGCAAGTGTATTGGGTCGAAGTGAAGCCCGGTCGCGTGCCGCGTGTGGGCTTGGCGAGCGCTCCGATCGAAGTCGGTCCGGCGCTGCAGGAGCAACTCTACGAAAAAGTGCCGTCGGTGATCCTCGCGAGCGCGACGCTCTCCGTTGGTGGCGATTCCGGCTTCAAACTGTTCCAAAAACGGCTCGGACTCGAAGACGCGAAAACGAACCAACTCGGCAGCCCGTTTGACTTCCAGAAACAAGCGGAACTGCACCTATTTCGCGACATGCCGGACCCGAGCGCGATGAGCGCGAAGTACGAGGACGAGGTGCTCAAGAAGATCCCCGAGTACGTCGCGAAAACGCAGGGCCGCGCGTTCGTCCTATTCACGAGCTATGGGTTCCTGAACCGCGCGGCGCAGCACCTCATGCCGTGGCTCGTGAAGAACGGCTACACGCTCCTCGCACAGGGAACTGGGTTACCCGCCCCGAAGTTGTTGGAGCAGTTCCGCGACGCGAAGAAGGCGGTGCTGTTCGGCGTGGATAGTTTCTGGCAGGGCGTCGATGTGCGCGGCGAAGCGCTGTCGAACGTCATGATCACGAAACTGCCGTTCTCGGTCCCGGACCGACCGTTAACCGAAGCGCGCCTGGAGGCGATTCAGGCCGATGGCGGCAACCCGTTCATGGACTACCAAGTGCCGCAGGCTGCGATCAAACTGAAGCAGGGCTTCGGGCGGCTTATCCGCACGCAAACGGACACCGGAATCGTGGTGCTGTTCGACCCGCGCGTGCTGACGAAGCCTTACGGGCGCGTGTTCCTCGACGCGCTCCCGGATGCGAAACGCTTCATCGACGGCGTCGAGGCCGAAGCGAGCGAAGGGAAGGGGAGTAGCAAGCGCAAGGTGAAGGCGAGTTAGTCGCGCCCTATTTCCGCTTCTTCTTGTTCTTTCGCTTCTCGGCTTTCTTCTTGCGCTGCCGCTCGTTGAATCGCTGCTTGGCGTTGGAACCGGTTTGCGCCGGCTGCCGGGAGGGGAACGCATCGTACTGCCGGGGTGGCTTCGGACCGAGGCCGAGTTGGTATTTCGCCTCCGGTTCGTCCCCCCTGATCGATTCATCGACGTTACCCGTTGCGAACGCACGCTCGATCGTTGGCCAAGCCTCCACAGCGTTCAGATCAACCAGGTTGCCGACGACGTATCCGTTGAGCGAAGCGTTATTCACGACTGCAGTGTCGAGCACACGACACAACTGGGCGATCACTTCGGGCCGCGTCTCGTTGTACCGCCGCGCCACCTCGACCAGCGCGTTCGCGTAGTAGCACGGGGCGTGCTCCTGCTGCCCGCGCCGCTCCAACCAGGCGACAGTCGCGGGGATGATGCCGGGACCGATCCGGCCGAGCGCGGTCGGAACCTCTTCCGACACCCAGTCGTTCCAATCCTCGTCGTTCTCCTGTGCGGCGAGCAGATCCAACAGCGGCTCCACCGCTTCCGGCGCGCGTAGCTGAGCAAGGGCGCGCCAGGCGTGAACCTGCGCGTACGTTTCCGGGCCGTCCGAGTCGGCCCACGCGAGGTCGTCGTCGTTGAGCAAGCGGATCAACTCCGGCACGTCCGCAATGCCGATGCCGTGGGGCGCGTAATCCGTTTCCTCGGTGATTCCGTCGGGGCGGCCGAGTTTCAACAACCCGCTCACGGGCGGTGCGTACTCAGTCACAACGTTCCCTCCATAACGGGACAGTAGATTGCGGTATCGCGGGTTGATCCGGTACGCGACTCGTATTCTGTATCGTAGCGACCCGAAATTGAATTCAGTAGGAGCACGCAATGACGACACCGGGACACCGCGTTCGGCTCACAGGGGCGTTCGGGTTGGTGCTGGTTGCGATGCTCACGTTCGTGCTGACGCGCGACCAGCAACCGACGGCCGCGCAGGAACCGAAAGCCGACGCGAAGCCGGGCGACTACGCGACTGCCGTTCAACCGCTCATGAAGAAGTATTGTCTCGATTGTCACTCCACAAAGGCCAAGAAAGGCAGCCTCGACCTTGAGCGTTTCGCCAACCTCAACGACGTGCGCAAAGACGTGAAGGTGTGGCAAGGGATCATTGAGCAGATCGAAGCCGGCGAGATGCCGCCGAAGGAGAAGCCGCAGCCGAGCGCGGAGGAGAAGAAGCGACTGCTCGCGTGGATTCGCGCGTTCCTCGACACGGAAGCGAAGGCGCGCTCCGGCGATCCCGGGTACGTCCCGCTCCGGCGATTGAGCAACGCGGAGTACAACTACACGGTTCGCGACCTCACCGGTGTCGATCTCCAACCGACGCGCGAGTTCCCCGCCGACGGTGCCGCCGGTGAGGGCTTCACCAACGCGGCCGAATCGCTCACGGACATCTCGCCGGCGCTATTCACCAAGTATCTGAACGCGTCCAAAGATATCGCCGACCACGCGGTGTTGCTGCCCGACGGGTTCCGCTACTCGCCCTCGAAAACCCGCCGCGACTGGACCGACGAGGGCACGGCCGCGCTGCGGAAGTTCTACGCGGCCCACGCGCCCGCCGATGGCAAGTTGTTGGTGCAACCGTACCTGCTCGCGACCGTGCGCAACCGAGACGCGCTCACAGTGGGCAAGTTCGATGAGGTCGCGGCGAAGGAGAAACTGAGCGCGAAGTACCTTCGCGTGCTATGGGAAACGCTCACCGACAAAACGCCGTCGCAACCGCTGGACACGATTCGCGCGAAGTGGAAGACCGCGACCGACAAGGACGTGCCCACGCTCGTGGCGGAGGTTGTCGCGCAGCAAACCGCGCTATGGCGCACGGTCCGCGTCGGCAGCTACGTGCAGGCGAAGTGGGGCGAGTCCAAGGGCGCGCCGATCGAGAGCCTGACGCGGCAGGTGCCGGTCGATCCGCCGGTATCGGAGTCGGCGCGACTGCGGCTCGCGGTCAAGCCAACGCCGGGGCAATCCGAGGTGGTGCTTTATCTCGCGGCGCAGGAGAGCGGCCCCGGCGGGCCAGTTGTGTGGTCGCGACCGCGATTCGAGGCGCCCGGCAAGCCGCCGCTGTTGCTGAGCGAGTACGAGAAGTTCGGACTCCGCTTCGAGATCGACTACCCGTCGGTATTCGCCAACAGCGCGAAGTACCTCGCCGCGGTCGTGGAGGTGGCGAACGACAAGAAACTTACCCCCGAAGTCGCGGCGAAGAAGCACGCGCTCGACGCGGCGTTCCTGAATCGCTGGAGCGAAGTGCTGGCGGTCGAGCCGTACTCGAAAGACGTCGAAGCGATCGGTCGCATTGTGCCCGCGGTCGAACTCACGTTGCTCGAAGAGAAGACCGCGAAGAACGACGCCCGACCCGCGATCAACGGCTGGAAGAAGAAAGGCACCGACCTTCCGGTGTTGGTGACGAACTCTTCCGACAAGGCCGAGCAGATTCCTGGGCGCATCTCGGCGAAGGGCGTCGGCGTTCACCCGATGCCGAAGGAGTTCGTCGCGGTGGTGTGGACCGCACCGGTTGCAACCAGTGTGAAAGTGAGCGCGAAGATTAATCACGCGCACCCGGCGTGCGGCAATGGCGTGGCGTGGTGGCTCGAACACCGCCGCGCCCAGCGCGCCGCGGTATTCGGCGAAGGCCCGATCGACCTCGGCGGCACTGCGGAACCGGCCGCGAAGGCGCTGAAAGTGGAGAAGGGCGATCTGATCCTCCTCGCAGTGGATGCGAAGAACAACGAACACACCTGCGACATGACCGCGATCGAGTTCACGCTCACCGAAACCGAGAAGCCGGAACGCGTGTGGAACCTCGCGGCCGACATCGCGACCACCGTTCACTCCGGCAACCCACACGCGGACAAACACGGCAACAAGGACGTGTGGAGCTTCGTTCGCGGTCCGTCGCGCCAGTTGGGCAAGAGTATCAGCAACGTGATTCCGCAGCAGTCGGTGCTAGGTGCGTGGCGCGACGCCGCGTCCGACCCCAAGAAGAAGGACGAGACCGCGAAGCTCGCGGAGCAGGTGCAGTCGCTGCTTTCGGGCAAGCGGCCGGCGCAGGAGAAGTCCGCGGACCGTGCGTTGTACGACAACCTCATCTCGGTCGAGAGCGCGCTGTTCGTGGGCATCGATTTGGGGAAGGTCGCGAAGCCGCACGCGGCGAAGAGTTTTGCGCTGCCGAAGGGGCAGTTCACCGATGCGAGCCTCATGGTTCCTTCAAACAAGACCATCGAGGTGAAACTGCCCGCGGCGCTCTTTGCCAACTACGAGTTCGTCGTCGATGCGGAGTTCGGCGGTCCTGCAGGCAGCCGACAGGTTCGCCCGCGAGTCGCCACCACCGCTCCGACACCAGAGACGCGGTTCGACGGCCCGCTCATCGGCTCCGCCACCGGCGCGGGATACAAGCAACTCGTCGCTGGTAACGCCGAGTTTCGCAAAGCGTTCCCGTTGTACACATGCTTCCCGCAGGTGGTGCCAACCGACGAAGTCGTGTCGCTGAAGATGTTCCACCGCGAAGACGAACCGCTCGTGCGGCTGTTCCTCACGGACGACCAGTCGCGACAACTAGAACGGCTGTGGGTTGAGCAGCGGTTCGTGAGCCGTCAACCGGTCGCGGAGTGGGACTATCTGCCGCAGTTCATGGGCTTTACCACGCAGGACACGCCGAAAGAATTCCAGCAGTTCTTCATCGACCGTAAGCCGCTGTTCAAGAAGCTCGCGGACGACTTCGTGAAGGACGAAGAAGCAGCGATTCCGAAGCAACTCGACGCGCTGTTGGCGTTCGCGGAGAAGGCGTACCGTCGGCCGCTCCAAGAGAAGGAGAAGGCCGACTTGCTCACGCTGTACAAGGCGATTCGCGCGAAGGGTGCGGCCCATGACGAAGCGTTTCGCGGAGTGCTGTCGCGCGTGCTGGTCGCGCCGTCGTTCCTGTTCCGCATTGAGCAAGCACCGAACGGCAAGGATGCTGGCCCAGTGAATGACTGGGAACTCGCGACGCGACTCAGCTACTTCTTGTGGGCGAGCGCGCCGGACGCAGAGCTACGCACGCTCGCGGCAGCGGGCCGACTCCGCGACCCGAAGGTGCTCGCGGCGCAGGTTCAGCGGATGTTGAAGGATGCGAAGACGCGTTCGCTCGCGATCGAGTTCGGCGCGCAATCGATTCACGTTCGCGGGTTCGACGAACTGAAGGAGAAGAACGAGAAACTGTTCCCGATGTTCAATGCGGATCTCCGCAAGGCGATCTACGAGGAGTCGATTCTGTTCTTCCTCGACCTGTTCCAACAGGACCGCGCGGTAACATCGCTCCTTGACGCAGATTACACCTACCTCAACGAAACGCTCGCGAAGCACTACGGCATTCCCGGCGTTGTGGGTCCGCAATGGCGGAAGGTCGATGGCGTGCGGAAGTACGGTCGCGGCGGTGTACTCGGCTTGGCGAGTGTGCAGTCGAAGGAAGCGGGCGCGTCGCGCACGAGCCCGGTGCTTCGCGGCAACTGGGTGGTGGAAACGCTGCTCGGCGAGAAACTCCCACGACCGCCCGCGAACGTGCCGCAGTTGCCAGAGGAAGAGGGCATCGACAAGCTCACGGTGCGCGCGATGGTGGAGCGGCACGCGAAGGATCAGGCGTGCGCGGTGTGTCACGTACGCATCGACGCGTTCGGCTTCGCGCTGGAGAAGTACGACCCCATCGGCCGGTTGCGCGAGAAAGACCTGGGCGGCCTCGCCATCGACACGAAAGCGAAACTGAAGGACGGCACCGAGTTCGACGGCATCGACGGGCTTCGCACCTACCTGCTCACCAAGAAGAAAGATGTCGTGGTGCGCCTGTTCTGCAAGCGACTTTTGGGGTATGCTCTGGGGCGCTCAACGACGTTGTCTGATACGACGCTGATCGACGAGATGGTAAGCGAACTAAACAAGAGCGATGGGCGAATTACTGCTGCTGTACAGACGATTGTGCGAAGCCCTCAGTTTAGGATGGTGCGAGGCAGTGAATTTTCTGAATAGCGCTACTTGTGGCTTAACAAGAAGTCTTCCCTCCGCGCACAGGATTCCCAACACATGAACATTCGGCAACAACCTCTCTCCCGCCGGTCGTTCCTCCGTGGCGTCGGCGTGACAATGGCGCTGCCGTGGCTGGAGTCGGTCCCGGTGTGGGGCGACGACAAGCCCAAGAACACATCGTCCGAGCCGCCGGTGCGGTTCGCGGTGCTGTTCAGCGGGAACGGCTACCACAGCAAAGAGTGGTGGGCCAAAGGCGAAGGCAAAGCGATGGAGTTGGGCAAGGTGCTCGATCCATTGAGGCCGTTTCGCGAGAAGATGCTGTTCCTTCGCGGCCTCTATAACCAAGAGGCGCTGATCGGCGGCATCCACAGTTGCCAGACGGGGAATCTGCTCACCGGCGCGCACCTCGCGCCCGATGGCGGCATCAAGTCGGGGATCAGCTGCGATCAGATGATCGCGGAGAAGACGAAGGGCCAAACGAAAGTGCCGAGCCTTGTGCTGGGCACGGAGCCGTCAATCGCGGCGATTCACAAAAACTACTCGATGATTTATAGCTCGCATATCTCGTGGAGTTCCGCGACCACACCTACGCCACTCGAACTGTATCCGGCGCTCGCGTTCGACCGGCTCTTCCGCGACGAGGTCGGTAAGGCCGACAAGAGCGTGCTGGACGCGGTTCGCGAAGACGCCACGAGCTACAAGAACAAGGTCAGCACCGCCGATCAACGGCGACTGGAAGAGTATCTCGCAAGCGTACGGGAGGTGGAAACGCGTATCGAGCAGGCCGGGAAGAACGGCAGATTACAAGGGTGGCGGCCGACGCTCGAAAAGCCCGATATGAAGCGCCCAGCCGACGGCATCCCGCAAGATGTCGACCAACACATGCGGCTCATGTGCGATATCCTCGTGCTCGCGTTCCGCACCGACACGACTCGCGTTTGCACACTGAAACTCAACAACGATCACTCGTCGTTGCGGTTCCCCAATCTACAGGCCGCGGGGGGCAAGGGCGGAATCGATTACATGATTCACCACTTGCTCTCTCACACCGACGGCGCGGACTGGCTCAAGGTGAATCAGTTCTTTACGCAACAGTTGGGATATATTGCCCAGAAACTTGACGCGGTGAAGGAAGGCGACCGGACGCTCCTTGATAACAGCATGATTATGATGTGTTCGAGCATGATGACCGGGAACCATAACAACGACCAACTGCCGGTGGTTTTGTTGGGGCAGGGCGGCGGGCAGATCAAGACCGGTCGCATTCTCGATTACGCAGGCAAGCCGAACCGCAAGATGTGCAGCCTGTACCTCTCCCTCATGGAAAAGGCTGGCGTGCGGTTGAAGGAGTTTGGCGACTCGAAGCAACAACTCGCGGAGATTTGAGGCTCCGCGTGTTGTTGCACTTGCCGTGGGCGCCCGCGTCACTTCTTCGCGGGTGGCGTGTCCCAGACGTGCGACATCAATTCGTAAATGTCCGGTTCACTCTCCTTCAACTCGGCGCGGTTGAAGGGGAAGAAATCGTTCACGCCGAAGTACGCTTCCGTCATCTCCGCGAAGAACTCCTTGTGATTGGTCAGCGCGTAGTGCTTCACGCGGTTGCCGTTATACAGCAGTGCTTTCTCCCCGCGACCGCTCTTCTTGTACTTCTCGTAAGCCTCCTTCACGCGCGGTTCGTCGAAGCCGAGTACCTGATCGTGATACGCGTGCGCTAGTTCGTGGAGAATCACCCAGGGTTGCTCGTTGATGTTGCGCTTCGTGGCGACATCAGCGGCCCGCGGCAGGTGAACGCACTTCGCGAGATCGGCCGAGTAGCCGTTCCCCTTCAGCCAGCCGGCATCGGGGTGGTACTGCATCGGCCCGAGTTTGCCGTGCGTGAGATCCAGCACGATCGTCACCACCTGCAGTTTCTTCAACTTGTTCGCGGGCACGACGACCTTGATGTCGCTCAACTTGTTTTCCAAGAACTTGAGAGCGCGGGTTCCGATTTCGTCGTCGGGTGCCTTCAGCAACCGGTCATCGACGCGAATCGTCCAGCCTTCGAGCTTCTTGTCCGTGTGTGACGCGGGCTTGGCCGGTTCCTGCTTCTCTTTCGGTTGCGCGGGCTTCGGCGGGTCGTCCGCGCGAATCGCCGGCGCGCAGACGATGCCAAGAAGACACAGAAGAATCGCGCTGCGTCGGGGTGTCATGAAACTGTCTCGGTGGGTTGGGTGGCGAGATCGGAAGATTTCGGAGGAATTGGATACGATGATACCGAACCCGACTCGCCAAGAGAACGAGGAGCGCCGAATGTTTGTCCGTGTGCTGTCCGTGTTCGCGTTGCTGTCATTTGGCGCTGCGGCTCGCGCCGCCGAACCGCTCCTTCAGGAGCAACTCGCGAAGGAACCGGTCGCGGACCTCGCGAAGGCCGCGCGTGAGCGCGGCGACGCTGGTCGCGGGGCGGTGCTGTTCTTCCAGCCGTTCCTCACGTGCGCGAAGTGCCACGACGGAGACGGCGCGCAGCTTGGCCCTGATCTCGCGAAGGCCGGCAAGGAAGCCACTGCGGAGTACCTCGTCGAGTCCGTGCTGAACCCGTCGAAGGTTCTGAAGAAGGGCTACGAAACGATTGTTGTCACCACGAAGGATGAACGCACCATTACTGGGCTTGTCGCGTCCGAGACGCCCGCGACACTCACACTCCTCGACCCGTCCGCGAACGGCAAACTCGTCGCGATTCCGAAGGCCGAGATCGAGAAGCGGGCCGCGAACAACAAGTCGCTCATGCCCGAAGGGATGGTCAACCTGCTTTCGGACCGGCAGCAGTTCTACGACCTAGCGAAGTACCTCATCGAAGTCGCGGAGGGCGGGCAGGCACGCGCGAAGGGACTGCGTCCCTCCGTGACTGCGCTCGTCATTCCCGAATACGAACGGGACATCGATCACGCCGGCCTTATCCGCGCGTTGGACGACAAGGCGCTGCGTCGCGGGGAAGCGATCTACACCCGAGTGTGCGCCAACTGTCACGGCACGAAGGATCAGGCTGGGTCACTCCCCACGTCGCCGAAATTCGCGAGCCACGTCTTCAAAAACGGTAGCGACCCGTACAGCCTGTACCAGACGCTCACTCGCGGCTACGGACTCATGGCACCACAGACGTGGATGGTTCCGCGGCAGAAGTACGACCTCATCCACTACCTGCGCGAAACGTACCTCAAGCCGCACAACGCGACGCAGTATGCGAAGCTCAACGACGGATACTTCGCTAAGTTGCCCGCGGGGAAGAAGAGCGATTTCGGCCCAGCCGCGGTGAACGTCGAACCGTGGGTGCTAATGGATTACGGTTCCAGCCTGATGAACACGTACGAAGTGGGCGGGGTCGGCTCCAACATCGCGTACAAGGCTATTGCGGTGCGCCTTGACCCGGGCGCCGGTGGCGTCTCGCGCGGTAATCGCTGGGCGCTGTTCGATCACGATACGATGCGGTTCGCGGCGGCTTGGGCAGGCAACAGTTTCATCGACTGGAAAGGGATTCACTTCAACGGCCAGCACCAGATTCACCCGAAGCTCGTGGGGGATGTTCACTTCTCGAACCCAGTCGGCCCCGGCTGGGCGGACCCCGCGACCGGCAGTTTCAAAGACCCGCGACCGCTCGGGCGCGACAAGCGACCTTACGGACCGCTCCCGAAGGAGTGGGCGAAGTTCCGCGGCGCGTACCACTACGGCGACCAGACCATCGTTTCGTACACCGTTGGGGACGCGCCGGTTCTGGAACTCGCGGGTGCGGAGATAGATGCGAAGAAGCCCGCGGAGATTGTCTTCACACGCGCGCTCGAAATCGGGAAGTCGTCGCGCGACTTACTCGCTCGGATCGCTCCATCGGCGGTGACTGCGGTGGTGATCGGTGACAACCGAGTGTCACTGGAAGAGCGCGACGGGTTCACGGTGCTTCGCGTTCCTGCGGCTGCAACGCCGACCCGCGTGAAGGTGCTTACCGCGAAGGGCAACGCAGTCGCGCTGAAGGCATTCGCGAAGGATTCACCGGCACCGCGCGAACTGGCACCGCTCACGAAGGGCGGGCCGAAGCACTGGCCCGAAGTGCTGAAGGCGAGTGTTGCGATCGGCAAGGACGACGGTCCGTTCGCGGTGGACACATTCGCGCTGCCAGAGCGCAATCCGTGGAACGTGCAACTTCGACTCACGGGTTTTGACTTCTACCCCGATGGCAAGCGGATGGCCGTCTGCTCGTGGGACGGGGATGTGTGGCTTGTGTCAGGGTTGGATAACCTCGTGGGCGGGTTGACGTGGCAGCGCATCGCGTCGGGACTGTTCCAACCACTCGGGCTGAAGTTCCGCGACGGGGCTATCTTCGTCTGCTGCCGCGATCAGATCGTTAAGTTACACGACTTGAATAATGACGGCGAAACCGACTTCTACGAGTGCTTCAACAACGACCATCAGGTGACCGAACACTTCCACGAGTTCGCGATGGGCTTGCAGACCGACGCGGACGGGAACTTCTACTACGCGAAGAGCGGTCGGCACGCGCTGCCCGCACTTGTGCCGCACCACGGCACGCTGCTCAAGGTGACGAAAGACGGCGCGAAGACCGAGATTCTCGCGACCGGGTTCCGCGCCGCGAACGGCGTGTGCCTGAACCCGGACGGGACGTTCTTCGTGACCGACCAAGAAGGTTTCTGGACGCCGAAGAACCGCATCAACCTTGTGGAGAAGGGCGGCTTCTACGGCAACATGTGGGGTTATACGGACATCACCGATACGTCGGACAGTGCGATGAAGCAGCCATTGTGTTGGGTTACCAACGCGTTCGACCGCTCGCCCGCGGAACTGATCTGGGTGACTTCGGACAAGTGGGGAGCGCTCAAGGGTTCGTTGCTGAACACTTCATACGGTCAGGGGAAAATCTACGTCGTGCCGCACGAGAAGGTGAATGGCCAATCACAAGGCGGGATGTGTGCGTTGCCATTGCCCACGTTCCCCACGGGGATCATGCGACCGCGATTCCACCCGACGGACGGCCAACTCTACGTGTGTGGCATGTTCGCGTGGGCCGGTAACCAGACCGTGCCCGGCGGCTTCTACCGCGTCCGCTACACCGGCAAACCTGCAGACCTGCCCGTGGGCTTGAAGGCGAAGTCGGGCGCGGTGGAACTCACCTTCACGGACGCGCTCGACGCGAAGAATGCCGCCGACCCGAAGAACTATGAGGTCAAGGTTTGGGGTCTGAAGCGGAGTCAGCAGTACGGCTCGAAGCACATCGAAGAGAAGGCGCTAGCGGTCTCGAAGGCGACCGTGTCCGCGGACGGCAAAACCGTGCGGCTCGAACTCGCGGACCTGGCGCCGACGTGGGGGATGGAGATCAAGTATCGCGTGAAGGGCACCGACGGCCGCGCGATCACGGGCACGATCCACAATACGATTCACGGTATGGAGAAGTGACGTCAAAGTAGTAGGCACATGCCATGGGGTGTGGCTTCCCAACTCAAGAACGCAAGGCGGTTCAGGCTCGCTCAGCCACGGCACACGGCATGTGCCTACTACTTTGGTTCGCATTTCTGCCGAATCTTTGGCGTGTTCCACGACTTGCGCCCGCTTGGATGTGAAAGCCCCGTCACGTGGTCGCGGGTTTCCGTTCCCGCACTGGGCACGAACCGGTTACCATCTAGGCAGCGTTAAACTCTCTCACCATCTCCCCTTAGGAGCCACACATGCGGAAACGCCCCGTTCACGGACTCGCGCTTGGCACCCTCGCCGTCGCGCTTGCCTTCATCACACACACCACCGCGAAGCAACCCGGTGCGGACCTGACCGCGCAACCGGCCGTGAAGCAACCGGCAGCCGGTATCAATGTCGCGCCCAGCAAGGTCACGGCAGTCACCGTCTACCCCAACGGCGCGCTCGTCACGCGAGTAGTCGAAGCGACCGGACCCGCCGGGCGCGTCGAGATCGTCGTTTCGTCGCTCCCCTCCACGACCGTGAGTACCTCGCTTTACGCTGAGGGCGCGGAAGGCATTCGCGTGCTAACCACGCGTTACCGCACGCGGCCCATCATCGAAGACACCCGCGCCGACGTGAAGAAGACGATGGACGAACTCAAACAACTTGTGATCGCGCGCGAGAAGATCGAAGGCGACCTGACCGCGGTTCAGGACAACACGAAGATGCTCGGCAAGATGGAAGGCTTCCTCACCGTGACCACGGTACAGGCGACCGAGAAGGGCGCATTGAATGCCGAGTCCGCGATCACGCTCGCCAAACACATTCGCGAGCAGCGCACCGAGACCGCGAAGGAACTCGTGAACCTCAAACAACAGGTTACCGCCAACAACGAGAAGTCCGAGATTCTCAAACACCGGCTCACGGAACTCGTGTCCGGGATCTCGCGATACGAACACGACGCCATCATCGTCGTAGAGAAGGCCAACGCGGACGCGGGCAAGATCAAGTTGAACTATCTGGTCGAGAACGCGGCGTGGCACCCTCAGTACAAGATCCGCGCGGACAAGGCCGGCAAGGAGAACGTGACGCTCGAATACCTCGCGGCCGTGGTGCAGAACACCGGCGAGGAGTGGCCGAACGTGAAGCTCTCGCTTTCCACCGCGCAGCCGATGCTCAACTCCAGCCCACCGGACCTGCAAACGCTACACGTCTCCGTTTCGCCGAAGGGCGCCGCCGCGAGCGCCCAGCCGTCTATCCACGATCTCGAAGAGCAGATCAAAGCCCTGCGATTGAAGGGCCAGAAAGACCTGAACGACCGGAAGCAGATGAGCGGCGTGGGACTCGTGAACACTGCGGCGGCGCGAGAACAATCGTGGGAACTGTTCAACCCAGAAGCGGCTGTGAAGCGCGGCTGCATGTTGAGCTATCGAGAAGGTCCGACCGTGACGTACCGGATCGCGACCTCGCTCAGCGTCCCGTCCCGCACCGACGAGCAGGTGCTCGAAGTCGCGAAGGTCGATCTGAAGCCGGACACGTACTACAAGACGGTTCCGATCCTCGCGCCGCACGTCTACCGCATGGCCGACGTGGTGAACAAGAGCGAACACGTACTGCTGCCCGGTGAGGCAACGGTGTACTTCGGCACGGACTTCGTGGGCCAGATGACGATGCCGCTAGTCGCGGTCGGCGAGCAGTTCACGGTGGGCTTTGGTGTTGATCCGCAACTCGTCGTGCAGCGGTCGATGGTTGACAAGATGCGCTCCACGTCTGGCGGGAACCAACTGCTCCGCTATGACTACCGCATCCTCGTCAACAGCTACAAGACCGAGCAGGTGAAACTGCAGGTGTGGGACCGGCTGCCGTACGCGGAGAACGATACCGTGGGCGTTCAGTTGCTGAAGACCGCGCCGGAACTGAGCAAGGACGCGCTCTACCAGCGCGAGCAGAGGCCGAGCAACCTGTTGCGCTGGGACGTGACCGTCGAGCCGAACACGCACGGTACGAAGGCGCTTCAGATTAACTTCGAATTCAAGCTCGAACTGGACCGGCAGATGACGATTGGCGGGTTCCAGACCGCGGGCGTGAGCGGTGGTGGTCACGGCGGTGTTCTGGTGACCACCCCGCTTCCGGCCATCTCGCCCGCCGATCAAGCGAAGATGCGGGCGGCGATGGAGAAACTCCCTCCCGAAGATCGCAAGCTCGCGGAATCGCAGGTGTTCTGTGCAATCGACCAGGACAGCCCGCTGGGCACGATGGGGCCGATTCTCAAGGTGAACGTGAAGGGCCAGACGGTGTTCCTGTGCTGCAAGGGATGTGAGTCCGAAGCGAAGGCACACCCGGACGAAACATTGTTGCAGTTCCAGCAACTGATGAAGCGCGTCAATCAGAGGAAGTGAGCGCGACGTTTCGTTTAGCGTTGACCCCGTAGGGGTCGCGCTTCGTCCACAAAGGAGAAGCGCGACCCCTACGGGGTCAACGCTAAACGAGGTATCGTTTTTCCGTTCTCGTAGCTCGCCACCAGGTAGGAATCAGTACCCCCACCAAATGAAGATCCATCTCTGTGGCTTGTGCTTCTCAAGCCACTCGATCAACCCCTGAATCGCCACGTAGAACACCGGCACGAAGAACACCGCGAGTACGGTTGCGGTCACCATACCGCCGAACACCGCGGTGCCGAGCGACTGACGGCTCGCAGCGCCCGCTCCGGTCGCGAACACGAGCGGCACCACCCCCAAGATAAACGCGAAGCTCGTCATGATGATCGGCCGGAACCGCATTCGGGCGGCTTCCATCGCGGATGCGCGTATCGATTTCCCGGACAGACGCAACTCGCGCGCGAACTCCACGATCAAGATCGCGTTCTTAGACGCCAGCGCGATGATCAACACAACCCCGATCTGCGTGTAGATATTGTTGTCCATCCCGTTGATCCACGGGTATCGGTCGTGCAGCCAGATGCGCAAGTTGACTGCGGCCACGACCCCGAGCAACCCGAGCGGCACCACCAGAATCACCGCGAACGGGAGCAGCCAACTCTCGTACAGCGCCGCGAGCACCATGTACACCATGAACACGGCCAGCGCGAACACGATGTACGCCTCAGTGATCGGCTTGCCGAACACGTCGAACACGGCGCCGCCGACGCGTTTCTCCTGATACGACAGCCCGGTCCACTCGAACCCCATCGTCGGTGGGAGTTCCTTTGTCGCGACCTCTTCCATGACCTTGATCGCGTCGCTGGAACTGACACCCGGTTTCGCGCGGCCGGGGATCTGGGCGGTCGGGTACAGGTTGTAACGGATGATCGACTGCGGCCCGATGACGATGTCGGCGTCGAGGAGCGTGCCGAGCGGCACACGCGGGCGCGGCCCGACCCGCGTCGAGCCGTCGGGGTTTACGCTGCCCTCGCGCCCTGGCACCTCAAGGCGCTTGATTACGTCCGTATCGCCACGGAACCGGCCGTCGGCCTGGATGCGCACTTGGTACGTGCGACCGAACTTGTTGAAATCGTTGACGTACACCGAGCCGAGGTTCGCCTGGAGAGTGCTGAATACGTCGTCCATCTTCACGCCCATCTTCTCGGCCTTCTCACGGTCGATGTCGAGGTAGATCTGCGGCACGCCCGCGCGGAAAGTGCTGGCAGTGCGCACGCCATCGATCTCCGGACGCTTGCCGCCGGCCGCGGCGACCGCCGTCGCGCGCTCTTGCAGCACGTCCGACCCGACGCCCTCGCGATCCTCGATCTGGAGTTGGAACCCGCCGACAAATCCCAACCCCTGGATCGAGGGCGGGATCAGCACGAAGATGCGTGCTTCGCGGAAACCGGCGAACGCCGTTTGCAACTTCGCGACGAGCGCCTCCTGCGCCAGATCGGGCGTGCCGCGGTGTTTCCAGTCCTTCCACGCGGCGAACGCGGTAGCGGTGTTCGGCGCCGCGGTCCCGTCCAGCAGCGAGAACCCGCCCAGCACGAACCAGTTCTCCACGCCCTCCGTGTTGCGGAGGATTGTGTTCATCTTGTCCGTGACTTCTCGTGTCCGGTCGATGCTTGCGGCATCCGGCAGTTGCACCGCGATGATCACGTAGCCTTGATCTTCTTCTGGCAGGAACCCTTGGGGCGTCTCCTGATACCAGAACCCGGTGCCGACGGCGACACCGAGGAAAACCAACAGTGCCAGCCACCAGACACGGAGCAGCCCACGAATGCACCACGCGTAACCGTTCTCGACGGGCTTGTACACCGCGTCGAAAGCGCGAGCAACCAAGCCCTTCTTTGCCACCGGTCGTAGCCAGATGGCGCACTGCGCGGGTTTGAGCGTGAGCGCGTTGATCGCGCTGATGAACGCAGTCGCTGCGATCGTGAGCGCGAACTGCTTATAGAGTTGCCCGGTGATCCCGCCGAGGGCCGCAGTCGGCAGGAACACGGCCATCAGCACCAGTGTGATCGAGATGACTGGGCCGGTCACCTCGTTCATCGCGCGTATCGTCGCGTCCCGCGGAGTCAGCCCGTTCTCGATGTGGTGCGACGCGTTTTCCACGATCACGATTGCATCGTCAACCACGATGCCAATGGCCAGGATCAACCCGAACAGCGTGAGCAGGTTCACTGAGAACCCGAACACCAGCAGGAACGCGAACGCGCCGATGATAGTGATGGGGACCGTGGTCGCGGGCACGAACAGCGCGCGCCAGCTCTGGAGGAACACGAGGATCACGATTAGCACCAGCGCGCCGGCCTCGAACAGCGTGAGGTACACTTCGTCGATGGCGGCGCTCACGAACTTGGTGGTGTCGAACGGGATGCCGTACTCGACCCCCGGCGGGAGCGCGGGTTTGAACTTCTCCATCGCGGCCCGCACGCCCTTGGCCACTTCGAGCGCGTTCGAGCCGGGCAACTGATAGATGAGAATGTTCGCGGCCGGGAACGCGCTGCGCGAGGCGAAGGAGTCGTAGGACTGGCCCCCGAGTACCACGTCCGCAACATCGCGCAGGTAGACGGTCTGACCCGCTGCGCCCGACTTCACGATGACGTTCTTGAATTGCTCCGGGTCGCTGAGTCGGCCGAGTGTCGTCACCGTGTACTGGAACCGCTGCCCGGACGGGTTCGGCGGCTGACCGACCTGCCCGGCTGCGACCTGAACGTTTTGACGGCGCAACGCGCCGAGTACGTCTTCTGTCGTGAGTTTCCGGGCGGCGAGTTTGTCGGGGTTCAGCCAGACGCGCATCGAGTACGAGCCGACGCCGCGGACAAGCACGTCACCGACACCGGGCACCCGGCTCAGTTCGTCACGCAGTTTCAGCGTCGCATAGTTCGAGAGGAATAGTCCGTCGTAAGCTCCAGGGAGCAAGTCCACGCGGCCCACATCGGTGAGCGGGATAGCGGCACCCTTGGATGGCGCGAGCGCAAGTGCTTGCAGTTTGTCCGCGCCTGCGGGGCCGTTCGCGGCGAACTCGTCCGGCGCGACGACGTGGTAGTGCAGCAGCAGCGCGGTCCAGGGCGGCTTGGCCTCAACGCCGGCCGCGAGGACAGTACCCACCACCTCAACGAGATGAGCGACGCGCGGCTCCGCCTTCGCGCCGGCCGCAGCGACGGCTGCGACGACTTGCTCGGCGGTCACGCCGGTCGCGGTAAGCGCCGCCGGATCGAGGGTGAGGTCGTACTTGTCCTTCGGTGACGGCGCGGTCAGCGAGATCGCGAGGATGATGGCCGACGACTGCTTGCGCACGGTCACGCCCTGCTTGCGAACTTCTTCGGGCAACTGCGGTTCGGCGATGCTGAGCCGGTTCTGCACGAGCACCTGCGCGGCGTCGAGGTTGGTGCCGATCTCGAACGTGATGGTGAGGCCGTAGGAACCGTCGGCGGAACTCGTCGAGGACATGTACATCATTTTCTCGACGCCGTTGATCTGCTGCTCGATCGGCGCAGCGACGGTTTTCGTCACGACATCCGCGTTCGCGCCGGGGTAGGTCGCATTCACTTGCACCGTCGGCGGGGTGATCGGTGGGTATCGCTCGACCGGCAGTCGGTACAGCGCCACCGCCCCGAACAGCAGGGTGATGATGGCGAGCACGTTCGCAAAGATGGGTCGGTCGATGAAGAAGCGCGAGATCATGCTGGGACCGCGTAGGAGTGGGGCGAGTCGCGATGAGCGCGTGCCGCCAGTGGGCGTAAGCCCCTGGCACTTGGAGCGAACATTACTTCTTCGCTTCGGCGGGTGGGGTCATGATCCACTCTTCCGGTGTGACCGGTGCGCCGGGTCGGGCCTGTTGCAACCCCTCAAGAATCACGCGGTCGTCGGGTTGCAACCCGGCCGTGATTGCGACTACGGACTTGATCGTCCGGCGCGTCGGCACCGGCGGCTTGCCTTGTTCCGGGGGCGCCGGGTTCGGGTTCACCGCGACCCAACTCGGGGGGACCTTGCCCGGCTCCGCAGGCGGCGCTTTCCACACGCTCGCGCCGACCGTGACCACTCGCTTCTCCACCACCCCGTTCGCGTTCACGACGAAAAGGAACCGCCCCTCCTGACCGCTCACGAGGCAGTCCTCGGGCAAAACAGTCTGCGGTACGGGGTCGGTCTTCGGCACGCGCACGCGGGCGTACATGCCGGGGTAGAGCAGCCGGACCTTATTCGCGATGAGCGGATTGTCGATACGCCCGCGCACGCGGATCGTGCCGGTCGCGGTCTCTACGCGGTTGTCGCGGAAGTCGATCACGCCCGCGTGGGGGAACCCGATCTCGTCGCCGACCCCGACCTCCAACCCGATCTGCTGACCGCTCGGGTCCGGGTGCGACGATTTGATGAGTGCCTTCTGGTACGCGAGGAAGTCGGTCTCCGGCGCGTCGTAGTACACGAACAGTTCGTCCACGCGCAGGATCGTGGCGAGCAGCGTCGTGTCGGCCAGCACAAGGTTGCCCTCGTCTACTAGCGTGCGGCCGATGCGCCCGGCGATCTTCGCCTTGATGTCGGTGTAGCCTAGTTGAATGGTGGCGGTCTTCAGGGCCGCTTGAGCCGCGTCGCGGGTGGCCTCGGCCGCTTTGAGTTCGGCGATGCGCACATCAAGCGTGGCCTGTGCCTTGTCCTGCTCGTTTTTCGCATCCGCCCCTCCCGCGACCGACTTGGTGATGCGGTCTAGTTCGGCCCTCGCTTGAACGATCTGCGCGTCCCAACTCTTGATCAGCGCCTCACTCTTCAACAGTTCTGCCGAGGCCCGTTTCACCGCGGTTTCGTACTCCAACTTGTCGATCGTGTAGAGCGGTGCGCCGAGCGCGACCTCGGTCCCCTCGACGAACTTGATCTCGGCGAGGAACCCGCGGATCTTCG
This sequence comes from Singulisphaera sp. GP187, assembly GCA_945905925.1. Classification (GTDB taxonomy): domain Bacteria; phylum Planctomycetota; class Planctomycetia; order Gemmatales; family Gemmataceae; genus Gemmata. The sequence goes on along the minus strand of CAMDQN010000061.1, from coordinate 18,324 downwards.
ACTTTACCTCCACGGACTTGGTGGTGTCGAGGTATCCGTTGTAGACCCAGTAGTCGCGCACGGGTGTGGTCGCGGGCTTGATGACGGTCACACGCGGCGGTGGTGGCGTCGGCGGCGCGGGTTTCTGCACGCGGCACCCCGCGAGGACGCTCGCAGCAACTAGCACAACGATCCCCGTCCAGATTAGGCGCATCGCGGAGTCCTTTGGGAGCGAGTGGGGATGAGTAGGTGCAACAGGCGCGCCGTGCGAAACGCGCCTGATGTACTTGTATTACTCACGAAGTGATCGGCGCTTCCGATCGCCAGGGTGGCGCTGTCGTTCGTCGCTCTACTTGGGAGTGCCAAGCGGCGAGAACGTTAGTCCTTTTGCTTCCCACCGCCCCAAAGTGGGGCTACGTTACCTTCGTTCCACTTGTCCCACGCCGCTTGAAGTTCTTTCACCTTCTCCGGTTGCTTGGCCGTCAGATCGGTCTTCTCGCCGATGTCGTCCGCGAGATTGTACAGGCGCGCCGGGGACGTGCCTTTCCCGCCCTCGGCAGTCGCGTCATACTTCACGAGTTTCCAGTCGCCTTTGCGAATCGCCATCTGCGCACCGAATCGCCAGTAGAGCGCCTCGTGCGGCGTGGCCTTCGCGTCGCCAGTCAGGTGGGGGAGCAGATTCACGCCGTCGAGTTTCCATTCGGCTTTTGGTTCCACTCCTGCCGCGGCGAGGACCGTGGGCAACACGTCGATCTGAATCACGGGGTTGTCGTACACCTTGTCGGCGGGAATCTTCGCGGGCCACTTCACAAAGAACGGCACGCGTACGCCTCCCTCGAGCGTGGTCCGCTTCGACCCGCGGAGCGGGGCGTTCACTGACGCGTTGATGGTGGTCCCTTGCATCGTCGGCCCGCCGTTGTCACTGAAAAAGAAGATCAGAGTGTTCTGCTCCAACTTCTCGTCCTTCAGCTTCGCGAGCAGTTTTCCGATGGCTTCGTCCATCGCGAACATCATCGCGGCGTAGGTGCGGCGCTGGTTGTCTTTGATGCCCTCGAACTTCTTCAGCCTCGCGTCGGTGGCGTGCATGGGGGTATGCACTGCGTTGAACGCGAGGTAGAGGAAGAATGGTTTTGCCTTGTTCTTGTCCACGAACGCGACCGCTTCACGGCCGAACGCGTCGGTGAGGTACTCGGTCTCGTTCGCGTTCTTCGTGCCGCGGAGGATGGTTTCGCCCTTGCCTTTGTCGGGGAAGTAGGAGTGCGCGCCGCCAAGGAACCCGAAGGCGTCATCGAACCCGCGCTTCTGCGGGTGCTTCTCGTTCGCACCGAGGTGCCACTTCCCGACCCACCCGGTCGCGTAGCCCGCGGTCTTCATCCGGTCCGCGATCGTCGTTTCCGTCAGCGGCAGTCCGGCACCTCCTCCGGCGGGGTTGAACTCATGCCCGAACCGTGTCTGGTAGCGCCCGGTGAGCAACCCGGCGCGCGTTGGTGAGCAGTACGGACCCGAAACGTACCCGTTCGTGAAACGCACGCCGGCTTTCGCGAGCGCGTCGAGGTTCGGCGTCGGGATGTCCTTGCACCCGTGCGCGCCGACGTCCGCGTAGCCCATGTCGTCGCCGACGATGACGATGACGTTCGGCTTCTCCGCCGCACGGAGCGGGGCGAACACGAGCGGCAAGGCGAGGACCATGAACGCGAGTCTGAGCATTGGAGAGCCTCCGGGGGTTCTGGCCATTGTGCGGGCAAGCGCTCAGAAGGGACAGGGGCGTCTCGCGCCGAACCGGCGCGCGGACACTGATGGCGTAGTCCGCCGTTCTGCTTTGATGCGGAGAGTTCGCGACGTGATTCGAGCAGCATTTGGGAAATGCGTCGCGGTTTTCGTAAGGTGGGCACTGCCCACCGTCTTTCAAAGGCATGGTGGGCGATGCCCACCCTACGAAAACCAACCGCTACACCATTCCTGAACGCGCCTAGAAGTCGAAGTTCACGCGGATGCCGTAGAAGTCGGCGGTGCCTTCTGGCCCCGTGCGCGGCGTCTGGAACGCGCGGATGTAGTTCGCGGTGAGGCGTGTGTACGGGTTCAGGTACCAGTTCAGCCCGACGGTGAGGTCGGTGAGCCGCCCGCCGCGAATGTCGCCGTTGTTGAGGTCGAGGTGCGAGATCCGCACAGCCAGTTCCCACGCGCCAGGGCCACACCCGATCGAGCGCGTGTCGGGTCGGATGAAGTCGCGCCGAGGTAAGATCCGTTCCAGCGTGCCGGTGCTCCGCCGGTACGCCCGGTTCTCCCCAGTGAGGAAGACGCTGCCCATGATGTACCACGACTGGAAGTAAACCGCGCCGCTGCTCTTCGTGTCGAGCGGCACGAGGACGTACTCCGATTGCGCCGAGAACGGCCCGCGAACGAGCAGCGATTCGATCCCAACGAGTTGGTAGAAGGTCGCGGGGATGCGGCCGGTGTCCACGAAGTTCGGGATGTTCGGCTCGGTGGCCCCGAGGCGCACCTCGGGGCGCACCGCGAACCGCACCTGGTCGTTCTTCGTGGCGCGTGCGGAGTACGCGACCCCCAAGTGCAGAAGGTCGCGGCCCGCGGTCGCCTCGTCGTACCACGCGAGGTATGTCGCGCGCCCGGTGACCGCGCTGCGGAAGTCGTTGCCGGCGTCTTCTCCGAACGAGTCGCTGTCGGTGCGGAACACCCCGATCGCCCAGGTCCCGCTCTCGTCCGCGAACGTGTTGTTCGCCATCAACCCGAAGTTGCGGCCCGGGGCGATCGGTTCCGTGGGCAGCGATCGCTCCAGAAACGTGACGAACCGGTTCTGACTGTACTGCTCCAAACTGAACGGCTCGAAGAAGTGCCCGACGCGGACACGCCCCAACCCGGGCACGTCGTTCAGCCCGATGAACACGTCGATGAACGACGGGCGTCCGGCGAGCGCGAAGTCCATCGCGATCCGGTATTCGAGCGGTCCGTAGTCGCCGAACATTCCGAACCGGGCGCGGCGAATGGCGCTGCCGTCCGGCAGGCTCCCGACCGCGGCGCGGTTCGCCTCGTCCTGGTTGGACCAGACCGAATCCGCCTGGATCTGCATCATCCAGTTGATCGTCGGTTTCTTCCCGGCGTCCACGGCCTTCTGCTTCGACTTCTTCAGTTCGCTTTCGAGATTCGTGACGCGTTTCATCAACTCGGTGAGCGGGTCTGCCGGCGGTGCGGGTACTTCGCCTTCTGCCACCAAGGCGGGCAGGACCAACGGAACAAGGGGTGGCGGTTCCTGTGTGCGCGCGGACAGCGCGCATGCCAACAGCGCGAGCAAGCACAAACACGACCTGCGGCGGTCCGGCATCTGATGAGCTTCCGTGGACGTTTTCAGGTGCTTAACGGTTACATCGTGAAGGGTCAATGCGAATTGTGCGCCGTTACGCCGCGCGGCGCATCTGACCTTTCGCGACCCGCGTCTCCCCGGCACAATAAGCGAATGCGAATCCTCCATACCGCGGACTGGCACCTCGGCGACCGCCTCGGCCGGATCGACCGCACTAACGACCTCCGTGTCGCGGTCGAGCGCGTCGCCAACTACTGCAAGCACGAAAACGTGGATGTGCTACTCGTCGCGGGTGATTTGTTCAGCGAACTTGCGCGCCCCGACGGACTGCGCGAAACCATCCGCCACTGGCAGGACGTGTTCCGCGAGTTCCTCGAAACCGGCGGCACGATTCTCACGCTCACTGGCAACCACGACAACGAGAACTTCTGCCAGACGCTGTGTAGCGCGATGTCGCTCGCCGCGCCGACGGTCGGGCGTGCTGGCGAAACGGTGCCACCTGGCCGGTTGTACCTCGCGGCTGATCCCACGTTCGTTAGGCTCGAAGACCGGATGGGTGGGTTCCCGGTACAGTTCGTGCTGATGCCGTACCCGACGCCGCACCGCTTCCTGAAGGGCGAAACTGGTCTCAAGTACGGCAGCCCGGAAGAGAAGAACAACCTGCTCGTCGCGGCGTGGGCCGATGCGTTACGCGATATTCGAGCACACCCGAAGTACGATCTCAAGGCGCCGGCGGTGCTGGGCGCGCACGTTCACGTTCATGGGTCGAACATCGGTCCGAGCCTATTCCGTATCACCACGGAAGAAGACGTTGTGATCGAAGGCGCGGAATTGACGGAGCAGTTTGACTACGCCGCCCTCGGCCACATTCACAAGCCGCAGTGGTTGGGCGCGACGCACGTGCGGTACTCCGGTAGCATCGAGCGCATGGACCTCGGCGAGCAAGGCGACCAAAAAGGCGTCGTTTTGGTCGAGATCGGTCCCGACGGGCGGAACGGAGAACCGGTGGTACTTCCGCTGCCCGCGACGCCGATCTACGAAGTCGTGGTGCTGGACCCGAGCGTAGACATTCCGCGTTTGAAGCAGGAGTACCCGAACGCGAACGACGACCTCGTGAACCTGCAAATCCGCTACACTGCGGGCAAGGATCAGTTGGAGGATGTGTTGCGCGACTTGGACCGCATCTTTCCGAGATGGTACGCACGCGACTGGAAGGAAACCGGTGCGCTCGGCCCCTCATTGGTGAACCCCACGGCAGGAGGTGGGAAGGGCTTCAACGAAACGGTCACTGACTACCTGAGTCAGGAACTGATTCAGCACGACGAGGCCGAGCGTGCCGCGATCCTGAAGATCGCCGCCGGACTGCTCAAGGACATGGAGTGACAGTTAGCCGCGCCCCGAACGGGAGCGAGAAAGGTCGTTGATGATCCCGCAACGAGTCAAACTGTCCGGCTTCTTGTCCTACAAGGACGCGCAGGAGATCAGGTTCGACGGGTCGCCGCTGTGGATGCTCTCGGGCAGCAACGGCAGCGGCAAGTCGAGCATCTTCGACGCGGTGACCTACGCACTGTTCGGCCACCACCGCGGAGGCAGTCAGAGCGCTGCGGAGTTGATTAACAAGGAGGCGAACACGCTTAACGTCGAGTTCGACTTCGCCAGCGAAAAGCAACTGTACCGCATCAAGCGCACCGTGCGCCGGCAGCCAACCGGGACGATCAAGAGTACGCAGCAGGTGCTGAGGTTCACTAACAGCGAGATTGCGGGCGAGACGTGGGAGGCGGTTCAGGGCACCGAGTACAAGAAAGAGTTCGATGCCTGGGTGAAAGACAAGATCGGCCTCGACTACGAAACGTTCACATCGTCGGTGTTGTTGCTGCAAGGCAAGTCCGAAAAGCTCCTCGACAGCACGCCGGCTGGGCGCGCCGGGGTTCTCGCCCGCATCGTGGACCTCGAACGCTACCAGAAGTTGCACGGCAAAGCGGACGAGAAACGCCGCGCGCTCAAGAGCGAACTCGAAGGCATTACGAATCAACTCGTGAACATGACGGAGGTCAGCGAGGAAGAGTACGTGGGGGTGGAAGATCGCATCGCTGTCGCGGAGGAGGGCCGCACGAACACGCAAGCACGCATCGACGCTTTGAACGCGCTCGAACTTCGCGCGCGGCGCTGGACCGACACACAGCAGAAGCTTGGCGGGGTGCGGGCGAAGCTCGCGGACGCGGAGAAGTTACTCGGAACGGCGCTCGCAATCGAGATCGACCACACGCGACTGCGCGAACTTCGCGACGTGCTCCCCGCGGTCACCACCATCGTCACCGAGCGTGGGCGTGTGGGTGCGTCTGAGCGTAACACCGGGATGTTGACGCAGAACCGCGACAACGTTTCGGGCACGCGCCGCAAGACCGAGAACACACTTCTGCAGGGTCGCAACAAACTCACCGCGCTCAAGCAAACGCAAGGTGAGGACGAATCCACGAAGGGGCTTCTCGAAACGCGGTTGCGCGAACTGGCGAGCGTGTTGGAGAAAGTGAAACAGGTCGAGGATGCGGAGGCGGAGGTCTCGCGACTCGAAGCGGAACTCCAACCGTTCCCTGCGGACCCGGATTCGGCCGTTCGGAAGTTCCAGAGCGAACACGAGCGCCGCGCGCTGTTGGCTCAACACGTCGCGATACTCGATCGGCTTCACCAGGACCGCTCCGAACTCACCAAGGCGGTTACGACCGAAAAACAATCCAAAGCGGACGAGGCGCAAATCAAGTCCGACGGAGTGAAGGCGAAGGAAGAGTTCACGCGGCTCGAAGGCGATGCGAAGGCCGCACGCGAGGACCGCGCGGCGAAGGATGAGGCGATGGCCGAGACGCGCGCTCTGGCGCGGCAGGCGGGTGAACTCGCCAACGAGTTCACGACAATGACCGGCCAGACCAAGTGCCGCGCGTGCGGCCAGCAACTCACGCCAGAACACTTCGCCGACGAGAAGAAGACTCGCGAGGCCGACGCGAAGAAGACCGACGACAAACTCAAGACGCTCATCGCCGAAGCCGAGAAGGCTCGCAAACTCCAAGACGAACTCACTGCGAAGGAGACGACGTTCCGAGACCGCCTCGGCAAGATGCGCGACGACTACATGGCCTCGCTCGCCACGGTTAAGCATGCCGCGACCGACATCAAGCGACTCACCGAAGCGTGCCGACAAACGTACTTCGCGCTGCCCGATGAGTTCAAACGCAAACTCGGCACGTCGGAGCCGTCGGACTGGTCGGTGGTCACGTATCCGAACCGGCAAGACCTTGCGACGCTCAACGACGAGGCACGCGGCATCGACACGACCAATCGCAAGTTGAAGGCTGCTCAAGTCGAGGCCAAGAAGGTTGAGGTGTTGCGCGTGAAGCTCGATTCCGCGCGCGAGCGATTGACGCGCGCGCAGAATAGCTTGCCCGGCGGCGACCCAGCGACCCTTCGGCAGGAGCATGTGTCCAAGTTGAGCGAGGACAAGAGCGTTACTGCGGCGATCGTAGCGCGAAAGAAAGAAATCGCCACGACCGAATTTGAAACTGAACGCTACCAGCGCGCTCTTAGCGAAGCGGATCGCGAGTTGACCGAGATCGCCGGGAAACTGAACCTCGAAGAGGCGAGCCGCAAGCAGAGCGCGGAGACCATCGACCGCGCGAAGAAAACACTTCCGGTCGCGTGGCAGAAGCCACTCGAATCTGCCGGGCTAAACGATCGCGCCAAGTGGCAGGACGAACTCGATGTTCTGATCAACAGGGGTACCGAGGCAAAGTTCACGCAACTACAGGCGGCACGCGGCGGACTCGACCCGCTCCGCGCGGAGATTTCGCAACTCGTTGCCGAAGCCGATGCGTTCCCGGTAGAAGAACGCCGTTCCCCGGACGACGTGCGAGCCGAAGCGAACACCGCACGCAAGGAACTCGACACACGCAACAAGGAACTGCTCGACGCGCAGGGTCGCAAGCGCATCCTCGACGGCTACCGGCAGCAGCGGTACGAACTCGGCGAGCGTTTCAAGGCCGTGGACGCGGAACACAACCGGCACAAGACGCTCGCGGAACTGCTCGGCCGCGACCGGCTTCAGCGCCACTTGGTGAGGCAGGCCGAGCGCCAGATCGTGGATTACGCGAACGCGGTGTTAGACCGTTTGAGCGGCGGGCAACTCTTCATGCGGCTCGTGGAAGCGGAAGCCGGCACCGACAAGGCGCTCGATCTCGAATGCGCGAGTCGGGTTGCGGGCGGAGGCGCGATCAACGTCGCGTTCCTCAGCGGCAGTCAGCGGTTCCGCGTGGCGGTCGCGCTGGCGCTTGGCATCGGGCAGTACGCGAGCAAACAGCACCGGCCGATCGAGAGCGTCATCATCGACGAGGGCTTCGGCTGTCTCGACCGCGCCGGCCGTCAGGTGATGATTCAGGAATTGCAGAACCTGCGAGGACACTTGCATTGCATCCTCTTGGTTTCGCACCAGGAGGAGTTTGCGGATGCATTCCCCGATGGCTATAGGTTTGAGCTTCAGGATGGGGCGACGAAGGTGAGCAGGGTTGATCGCTAGAGCCATGTGCGAAGCCGCGAGCGGCTTCACTTCGCTTTCAGCACATCCAGCACGATGTGCGATGCCTGCTTTGGTGTGTGATACACCTTCTGTGTCGCCTTCTGGAAGTCGGTGTCTTCTGCCTCGAAGATGTTGGGCACGAACTTCTGAGGATTCCGGTCGATCACTGGGAACCACGTACTGCTCACCTGAACCATGATCTTGTGGCCCTTGCGGAACCGGTGGTGACCCCAGTTCAGGTCAATCGTGTACTCTTCCACCGCGCCGGGCTTCACGGCTTCGGGTTTCTCCAGACTCTTGCGGAACCGTGCCCGCACCGGTTCGCCGGCAATCAGCAGTTGCGAACCGGCTAACTCCGGGTTCTTCTTGTAGTCGTCGGGGTACACGTCAATCAGCCGCACGATCCAGTCGCAATCGGTGCCCGATGTGGAACCGAACAACTTCACTTTCATCGATCCTGCCACGATCACGTCTTCGGCGAGTGGTTCCGACTCGTAACTCAACACGTCCGGGCGCCCGTGCGTGAACCGCTGATCCTGCACCATCCATTCGGGCCACTCCGGGCCGGGGTAGGTCGGGCGCACCGGGCGCGGGCGGTACGGCACCGGGTTCGCGGGGTCGGAGACGTACTCGTCGGAGTCTGTGCCGCCTTCTGTCGGTTGGTCGAAACTCAACTTGCCCTTCTGCTGGAAGTAGAGCTTTCGCGACGTGACACCCTTCGGCGGCCACGTGTCGTAGGTCTCCCACTTGTTCGCACCCGTTTGGAACATCCGCGCTTCGGGCGGCGCATCCTTGCCCACGTCCTTCAAGTAGTGCGCGAAGAACGGGGCCTGAACCTCCTTGCGGAAGTGTTCGCCGGTCGCGGAGTCGAACGGGATGCGGCCGAGTTTGTCGGCCTTTCCGCCGGACCACCCGCCGTGGTTCCACGGGCCGACCACGAGGAAGTTCTGGTTCTTCGCGTCGTGCTTCTCCAGCAATTCGTAGATGCGCAGCGGGCCGCGAAAGTCTTCCTGGTCGTACCACCCGGCCACGTTCAGCGTCGGTACGGTAACCTTCGTTAGCCGCGGTTCGAGCGACTGCGTTTTCCAGAACGCGTCGTAGTTCGGGTGCGCAACGAAGTCGTTCCACGTGGGTAGTTTGTTCTTGAAGTGATTGCGGTTCACGTTGGAGAGCGCGCCGAGCTTCAGATACCATTCGTAGGTGTCGTGCTTGTCGAACTTGAAGTTGAAGTTCGACTTGTCGGTTTCCATCATGGCGACGTACTCGAAGCCGTAACTGAGCCGGAACGCGCCGTTGTGGTGGAAGTCGTCGCCGAGGAACATATCGACCGGTGACGCTTGCGGGGACACCGCCTTCAGCGCCGGGTGCGGGTCGAGCATCGCGACTGCCGCGAGCCAGCCCGGATAGCTCACGCCGAGCATCCCGACTCGCCCGTTGTTGTCCTTCACTTCCTTCAATAGCCAGTCGATTGTGTCCGAAGTGTCGGATGCTTCGTCCACAGCTTTTGGGTTCTTCGGGTCGCGTGCCGGGCGTGTCATCACGAATGTGCCTTCCGACTTGAACCGCCCGCGGATGTCTTGCAGTGCGAACGCGTAGCCGTCGTCGATCATCTCTTTGAAGTAGTTCTGGAACATTTTCTCCGCGCGGTTGTCGATGCCGTACGGCGTCCGCAGCAGGATGATCGGGAGTGGGCCTTTCGCGTTCTTCGGCACATGGACCGTGGTGTACAGCTTCTTGCCGTCGCGCATCGTTACCATTGACTCGGTGCGATCGAATCGCGGATCACTTTTTGGTTGCTGCGCGCCTCCGGTCGCGCTCGTGAGGAGAAGCACGAAGCCGATGAACGCGATGAGTCGTGCGCGTGAGTGCATTGGTTGGTCTCAAGGTGGTATTCAGGAGTGTCGCCGCTTGCGGCTTCGCGAACAACTCACGCGCTACTCGTCGCAGCAGGGGCACTTGTCCGGCACGAACACGGTCAGCGTCGCGGCGTACTTCGTCGATTCGTACTTCTCGCTCTTCTCGTCGGTCACGTGGTGCGCGACAACGAGGTAGTAGTTGCCCGACTTCGGCGTGAAACTGGCGCGCCCGTCCTTGTCCGTGGTGCGCTCGTAGGTGTTGTCCGTCCCTTCCTTGAGCGTGACCCCGCGTGGCACGAAGCTCACTCGCTCACCGGCCAGCGGCTTTCCGTTAAGAAGCAGCCTCACCTTGATCTTGGTCCCCGGTCCCATCGGGGCGACCGGGTTCGCTTCCGGCACCAGTTCGAACTTGTGACCGAGCGGCTTGTCGAACCCGGTCGTGTCACTCGGCACCTTGTCCAGCGAGTTCGAGGCGAGAAAGAAGACCTTGGCGCTGCGCACGGCCCGCACCGGTTTGCCGTGGTTGACGACGCTGTCGGAACTCTGGGCCGCGACGTACAAGCCGGCCTTCGCGGTTGCGAACTTCGCCGTGTGGAAACCCTCCTTCGGTGCGTACCCCACATCGGTGAGGTCGGGCTTGAGGTCGTAGCTCTTGCCGTCTGGGGCCACGACGACGAACGTTCCGACGGACTCGCCCGAGAGTTTCCCGGCGATCTTAAAGTCGCGGTGATCGTTCCCGTGGTTGCCGAGGAGCAGATCGATGTGAACGGCGTCACCGGTGCGGACGATGTGCGTGTTAGTCTGAACCCAGGTGTCGTGTGCGACCCCCGGCACCGCGATAATCGCGAGCGCGAGGGCAACCAGAAGCAACAGGCGGCGCATGATCGATCTCGGGTTGTAATCGGGGGCTACGTTGTAATCGCCATTGTTACTGTCGTGGCGATGGAGTCAATGGTGTTGGTTGTTCGGAATTGGTATAGCGTCGGACCCGGAGGGGCCGTTTCACGTGACGTGGTACAGTGGTGGACCCTCTGGATCCGACGCTATACCTCTTTCATGAATCGCGCGCAGCACAGTGGAGTGGGCGATGACTGAGGTTCCGTTTCGCTTGACCGAGCGCGCGGCCCGAGTGCGCGAACAAGCCCGCGCGCTTCTGGATTCGCACGGGCTTTCAGCGTGGGAGTTTGGGTTCAACGGGAACGTGCGCCGCGCCGGCGTCTGCTTCTACCCGCACCGTGGCGAACCCGGGCGCATCGAGTTGTCGGTCCACTTCGCGGCGTGCAACTCCGACGCCGAGGTACTTGATACTTTGCTGCACGAACTCTCGCACGCGATGGTCGGTCCGCGTCACGGGCACGACGCGGTATGGCAAGCGAAGTGCCGCGAACTCGGCGCGCGACCCGAAGCGTGTTACGGCGAGGAAACCGAGATGCCGCGCGGTCGGTGGCGCGCGGTGTGTCCTGGGTGTGCCGCGGAGTACGACCGGCACCGGCGCCCGCAGCGGGCCGAAGGGTGGTACTGCCGGCCATGTGGCTCGAATCGCGGGAGGTTGATCTGGTGCGAAGAAGGTTAGGCTTGTGTTTCAAGAAACGCGAACACGACTCGAATCGCCTCGTAATTCACTTCGCCGTTGAGTTCGAGGAACACCGGCTTGAGGAGCCCGGTGCCGTGAATCTCCGCCGCGGCGGCGATCCGCTCGCACACGTCTTCGGGCACCCACCGGAAGATCGACTTCGGCTTCTCCGCTCGCACGAACTCCGCGAGGTATTCGTTGATCGTCGAGGGCGATAGCTCGGTTTTGTAGACCACCTCCGCGATCGACGCATCCGTGCGGAACATCTTGAACGCGATGTCCTTCTTGCCTGACGGCTTCGGGGCCGGGAGCGCCGGCGCGGTTGCTGCTCTCGCTGCGGGTGTGATTTTCGGCAGCGGCACGTTTTCCGCGAGTCCGGTGCGGAGACAGTGCGCGATGATCGCCTTCAGAAAAGTGCGGCCGTAGTCGCGGAGCCGAGCGTCGCCGACGCCGGAGATTCGGCGTAACGCGACATCGGTGGTCGGTCGGCCGCGTGCCATCTCCGCGAGCACCGTGTCCGGGAACACCTGATATGGTTGAACGCCGTCCCGTGATGCCTCTTGTCGGCGGAGTTTCCGCAACACCTCGAACAACTCCGCGTCGGCTCCGGCGGGCAGCGCGAACGGTTGCCCCGGTGTCGCGGACCCGCTCCGCTTCTCACGCCTGGCGAGTTGGATGAGGCGAATAGTCTGCTTCCCGTTCATCACGGTCCACGACCCCGCATTCAACTTGAGTAGCGGGTATTCGTCGCCCGCTTGAACCAGAACTTCTTGCCCGATGAGCTGATAGATCCAGTCGCGGAGGTCCGCTTTCGGAACGTTCTTCAGAAGCCCGTATGTGCTGAGTTCCTGGTGCCCGCGCTGCCGGATCGCGGCCGTGTCCGCTCCGCGAAGCACGTCGATCACGTGCGCGATGCCGAAGCTCTCTTTCACACGCGCGACGCACGACAGAATTTTCTTCGCAACGACGACCGCGTCCGGGACTTCCTGCGTGTCGCCGAGGCAAATGTCGCACGCGCCGCAGTTCGGCGTGTCGTAGGTCTGTCCGAAGTGCTGCACAAGCGCCTTGTGACGACACAGTGCCCCGCGACAGTACTTCGCCATTTCGTCGAGATGCTTGATGCTCGCGACGACGTACTCGGGCGCGGCTTGTGCCTCGTCCGCGGACTTCTCGATAATTGCTTTCAGCGAAAGAAAGTCCTGGCCCGAATGGAGCAGCACACACTCGGAAGGAAGCCCGTCGCGGCCGGCACGCCCGGTTTCTTGCTGGTAGTGCTCGATGGTCTTGGGCATCGCCGCGTGTATCACGAACCGCACGTTCGAGCGGTCGATACCCATCCCAAACGCAACCGTCGCGACGACGATGTCCGCGTCTTCGCGGGCGAACGCATCTTGCGTGTCGCGGCGGAGCGCGTTCTCCATCCCCGCGTGATACGGCACCGCCTTGTACCCCGCGGTCTTCAGCGACCCGGTCATCTCGTCCACGTCCTTGCGGCGTAGACAGTACACAATGCCCGCGTCACCGGCGTGCTGGTCGATCACTTCACGCACCTGCGAGACCAGATCAAGCCTGGGCAGAACGCGGAACGTGAGGTTCGGCCGGTCGAAGTTCCCGACCAGAATCTCTGGGTTCTTGAGGTTGAGTTGCTGGGCAATGTCGCGCCGCACCTGTTCGGTAGCAGTCGCGGTGTACGCGTGAACGGACGCGTTGGGGAAGAACTCGCGGAGCCGAGCGAGTTGCCGGTACTCCGGGCGGAAGTCGTGCCCCCAGTGGCTAACACAGTGAGCTTCGTCGATCGCGACCGTATGCGTATTGGCGTTCTGAAGCATGCGAAACACATCGGTGTTCACGAGTCGTTCTGGGGACGTGAACACGAGTCGCGTGGTGCCGTTGCGAATGCCTTCGTAAGTGGTGGTTCGTTCGTTTGCATTCAGCGTACTGTCGAGCCGCGCGGCGGGGACGCCGATGCGAGTCAGTCCGTCCACCTGATCCTTCATCAGCGCGATGAGCGGCGAAACCACCACTGTGAGCCCGCCACGAACGACCGCCGGCGCCTGAAAGCAGAGCGACTTTCCGCCGCCGGTGGGCATGACGACGAGCGAATCACGCTTGCCGAGGACCGCGCGAATGGCCTGTTCCTGAAGCGGTCGGAGCGACTTGAACCCCCAGTATCGCCGGATGGCGGTAAGCAGTTCGGGCGGCAGTTGGGTGGGGGCTGGCACGGTGAACCTTGGGCGGTACGGGAACGGGGAGGATCATAGACATCCGTACCCTACCCGAAACGCGTGGTGCGCGTCTAGCCCATGCGTGCAAGAACTGCGCCACGGGAGTGAGAATCGACCTCTCGGACGCCCCCGTGACTGGTGGTGAGGGATCAGACGCAGTCACCGATCGCGGCGCTGAAGCCCACAGAATTGCTATCGTTTCCAGTTGCACCACCGGAGAAGTGAGGAGAAAATCAACTCATATTCAGATCGTGTTATTTCGCCCACCACTCCCCAGGTTCTATCATGGACAATCGCATTCGTAAGCGGCTCGCGTTCACGTTGATCGAGTTGTTGGTGGTGATCGCTATTATCGCGATCCTGATCGGGCTGCTACTCCCGGCCGTTCAGAAGGTGCGCGAGGCCGCCGCACGCATGAAGTGTCAGAACAACCTCAAGCAGATTGGTCTCGCGGTCCATAACTTCCACGATGCCGAAGGCCGCTTCCCGTACAACGGGACAGGCGTGCAGTACAACTGGGCCGCCGCCTCGGTCGCGGCTCCCGCGAACAGTTGGACCTGGATCGCCCGGATCTTGCCGTACATCGAACAGGGCACGGTCGCCTCTCAGTACAACATCCCCGGCGGGACACTGGGGAACGCGCAGGCGGGCATTGCCATTCGCATTAACACCTTCCGGTGTCCGACGGCGAACGAAGCTGGCGACACGGCAACCAACTGGGCGAACTTTACCGGGACACCTCAGATCACAATGGCCTTGATCAACTACCGCGGGGTCAGCGGATCGAATTGGGGTATCAATGGTCTGGGCGCGACAAACAACAACCCCATCGGGTCCGCACACCCGAACACCGACCCAGATCCGGCCTTCGGGCAAAAGGGGTTGGACGCGGGAAATGGCATCTTCTATCGCGAGGACGGCTCGCGCAAGCTCACCACGCTCGCCATCACCGACGGCACAAGTAACACGCTGATGGTCGGCGAGAGCAGTCACTCGTTCGACCAGCACTGCGGTGGCTGGGCGTTTCCCAACTACGTTCACGGCACCTGTGCCATCCCGCTCAACTTCAAGGATCCGGGCGGCACCGTCGCCAACTGGAAGAACCGCTACTCGTTCTACAGCTACCACACAGCGGGCGGGAACTTCGCGAAGGCCGACGGCTCCGTGATCTTCGTCAGCGAGTCCATCAACATCACCTCGTATCGGAACATGGCCACCATCAAGGGTGGGGAAGTCGTTACTAACTGAATCCGTGTCCGAACGGAGGTTTTCCTTTTCCAGCCGGGCGCGATCGTTGTGTCCGGCGAGTTTGTAACGGGGGCGTACTCATGCGCGGTCGTTGTTGGATTATCCTTGGTCTTTTCGTGATCGCAGGTTGTGGTGGTTCGAAGGTCGCTCCGGTCTCCGGGACGGTCAAAGTCAACGGACAACCGCTGGCCAATGCCACGGTCGTGTTCCAGCCGTCGGAAGGCGCTAACCCCGGCCCGGGTTCAGTCGGGAAAACTGACGCCAACGGCCGCTACGAACTTTTCGGTTCGACGACGAACCTGCCCGGCGCGAGCGTCGGCAAGCACACGGTGAGCATCACCGCCTTCTCCGGTGACGACACGGTGCAGTCAAGCGCGCCCCCGACCGCCGACAAGCCAGCGGCCGTGCGGAAGTCACTTGTCCCCGAGGAGTACAACGCGAAGACCACACTCACGTTCGACGTCCCCGCAGGCGGCACGACGAAAGCCGACTTCGACCTGACCGTCGCGGTTCCGAAGTAGACGATCGTGCCGCGTGCTACCGGAGCGGGTGCTTCTCCGGTTTGCCCTTCGCGTCGAGAATTTGAAAGTGGTGAATGCCGCCTCTGCGGTCATCGGTGTACGTCCACACCACTTTCTTCTCGCGTGTCACCTCGAGCAACTTCACCTGATTCGCGGTCGCGTGGTGGCTCGTGATGACCGTGTTGCCATTCTCCAACCGCTGCACGCCGCACGCGTCGTTGATCGGCTTGTTAGGTAAGTCGTCGTTCGTCACGCGCCACACTTCCTTGCCGTCCTTGTCCACCTCGATCACCAGATTGCCGAGCGTGCAGCCGATCAACGTGTTGCCGTCGGGAAGGCGGATCGCGGTGAACGGCATGTGCGGCGTCTTCACTTCCCACACCATCTTGCCTTTCGCGTCGTACTCTCGCACCACGCGGTCGAGCAGTTGAGGTACGAGGTAGTTCCCGTTCGCCAGTTTCCGCGTCATGCGCGTTTGTAAGTGATGATCCTTCGTTTGCGCCGTCAGACCAACCTCGGCAACGATCTTTCCGTCGCGGCCGACTTCGAGAATACGCGGCTTGTCCCCGGCTTCGGTGAGAAGCACCTTTCCGTCGGTCAGCGGCTGAACCGTGTTCACTTCCGCCTGCGTCCCCTTGAACTCGAACACCGTTTTGCCGTCCTTATCCACCTCGATGACCGCCCCGTGCGGATAGGTCTTGCTCTTCGAGAGAGCGAGCAGAACGTTGCCACTATCGAGAACCCAGCCGTCGCGCGACGAGTGCGCGTATTTCCACGTCACCTTGCCGGCCTCGTCGGTGATGAACGTTTCCCCGCCTGTCGCGAGGAACGCGTGCTTGACCGGATCGGCCGCGCCCGCGGACGACGCGAACACTGCGATTGCTAACAGACTGAACAGGCGGAGCATGTTGGTTCTCGGTGAGACTGCGTGAGAGGCGTGTCGATTCTCGCCCGTTCCGCCCGCCGTGGCAAGTGCTTCGCCGCTCCGATTACGCCGATCCGCCACAGGTGCGACCGCTACCTTCGCGCTCGCGGGATTGGCCGGTTCGTGATGAACGAGGCCCGCCACGGCCCGCGACGCTGCTGGTGACCCCCGCGGCGAAAGCGGTTACATCGCCAGCGCCGCCGACAATGCCGGGCCGCCGGCTTGTGTCCACTTCGCGAGAACCGCCGCTTCCTCGGGATATGCCACGCGGTTGCACTTCCCGCGCGCCTGAACAATCAGGCGCTGCCAGTTCGACACCTGGACTGTTAGCAAGCGCTCGACATGACCGTTCGCGTCCTCCGCGGTGAGAGACCACACCGACGACTGCCCGGTTCGGCAGAGGTTCGCGTAGGTTGCGACACAGTGGCCCATCGCGGCGCCTTCTTCCGCCAATTCCGTAGTACAGATCAACTCCGTGATCGCGTAGATGTTCGTACCGGTGATCTCGGTCGCGGGTATTGCGAGTGTTAGTGGCAGGAAGGTCGAGGGCGCCCACGACGCGAACGGTCGGCGCGCGGTCGCGAGCCACCGGTGCCAGTCCGCGACCGCGCGGAGCATCGCGTCGGGCCTGCGCCCGGTCATGCACAGATTTGGCTTCGGCGGTACGAGCCGGCGCGCGCCGCGGCTGAGCGGAACTGGCACCGAGGGCACAAACCGTTGGTCGTGGAGGAAGTCGATTACCGGTCCGTGGTGGTACGCAGCCAATTCCGGGTGCGCGACCAACCAGCGAACCACAGATTCCCAGAAGTCGTCAGCCGGGAGTTCGGAGCCGAGTCGGGTCGCGAGGAGCGAACGTGCCAGTTCTTCGGTCCCACCGAGACCGAGTACCCACGCGCGGCGGAACGCGGCCGGGATGTCGAACTCGGGCGGTGTGGTGATGAAATGGTGCGCCATCCATCGCGTCAGCGTCAGCGGCAGGTTAACGGCCTCGCGAATGTTCCGGCCGCTCCCGACCAGTTTGAACCAGTTCTGTTGGCGCACCCCTTCGCTGGTGGTGCCGGAGTGCCACGCGGCGTCCAGGAATCGCGGCACGTCGAAGGAGGCGAGCACGTGCCGGGCGAGCGTACCGAACTGCGCGGCGGTGTCGCCGTCGGGCGGTTCCCAGGCGTCGAGCGGTCGGAGCCAGTCTCGCCAGTGCGCGGACAGAGCCACCAGAGCGTCGGCGTACTTGGCCGCCTCGAACGTATCGAGTAATCGCGACCGCTCCCAACAAACGTGCGCGAGGTGTCGGAGTACCTTTAGTTCGGGCCGGAGCGTGGGTTGGGTTTGGCCAGGCGGGCCGGTCGGTTCGGCGAAATGCCGGGCGTGTGCCTCGACGACCGCGAAGGGGTCTGCGGGGCGGTCCAGTGCGCGGTGGAGTTGGACTTTCGGTTGTCGCGTGTTGAGCCGGGAGATCCGTTTGGCTCGTCGGTCGGTACGGAACTGCTCACACCGGTCGGGTTGCCGAGGCATTCGGAGACGGACATCGGGTCCGTTGTACGCGGGGGACACGCTCGCTCGTCGGTACCGGTTCGCGTAGCGGAATGTGTCGCGAGAGTGTCCCCGGTAGATTGACACTAACCGATCCCACGCCGGTTCGTCAAGGAGTTGGTCGCCTTCTTGGGGAAGGCGCTGGCGGTTCGATCCCGACCGTGGTATACCCATTCTCACTACTCGCGCCCGCCCGCCCGAAGATGGCCCCACTGCTCGTTCGACTCATCTGGTTAGTCCGGAAGAACGGCGCGCCGATGCCGCTGGCATTCGAGATCGACCCGACCGCGGACAACCTCCCGCCGGTACGCCGCTCGTTCATGCACGCTTACATGTTCAAGGACCAGGAAGACCACTACTGGGATCCCGACAAGTGGCTCGACAACTGGAAGAAGCGGCAGCCGAAGTGAACTCCGCCGAGACACGCACTGGAACCAAGGCGTTCTCCCAATGATTGCGAAACGCAACATCGCAGCCGCGGCGCTCGGGTTGGTGCTGCTCGCTGGTGTCTGTCTGCTCGCCGCTGAAGAATCTCGGCCGCCCCAGCGCCCACTGAAGGTGGACCCGCCGGCCATCACCACCGACAAAGC
>CAMDQN010000060.1 GCA_945905925.1 Singulisphaera sp. GP187 | reverse complement strand
GGGCGCCGAAGCCATCCTTCAACTGCGGGCCGACCTACTCAGCGAAACCACGCCACTCGACGACTTCTGGAAACGACGACAAGCCAATCTCACCGGCGAACGACGCCACAAGGACGCAGCGTAGGTGCAAAGCATGTCGTACACCCGGTGAAAGGGAGAGTAAGACGAAACACCAATCGCCCTGGCTCTGTTCTTCTCTCCCTTTCACCCCTTCTCTTCCGAACCCCTTCTCATCTGACGGATTCGCGCGACGGTACGAAATTGGCCCGACCACGTCTCGACATTCGGGTCTCGCCGCAACGACCGGACCCAACCAACTGGTTTTTCCGGCATCGTTCAGCCTCATCGGTTGCCTCGACTCGGTTTGTAAACTTTGCTTTAGCGTGGGATCGCTGCCGAAACCTTTCCACATCAGTCGAAGCCACCGATTGAGCGGACGGCGGTGGCTGTTAGCGACCATGCGGTCCGGTGTGCTGCCGTCCGCGAGTACCTGCGGGGGCTTCGTGTCACATGGTTTCGTCTCGCCGCCTCGTCATCGTTGCCCAGGACCAGCGCCTTGCCGCAGTCGTTCAATCGCACTTTCAGCGGGCCATTCAAGTCGTCGCGCCCATCGTGCGGTACGAGGACGTGCCGAACCTGCTCACGCCCGAAACCGATGGCGATCTCCTGTTGCTTGCCTCCGACCCTTCGGACGCACAGGCCATCGAAACCGTCGTGCGCGAGCTGAAGGTTCAGCACTTCCCGGCGGGCGTGTCGGTTCTCGAAACCGACGCGGTGCGCGAGAGCGGCAAACTTGATTCACTCAACCTGTACATCAGCGACCGGTTCTTGTGGCCGCACCACCCGCGCGAATTGACCGCGTGGGCGCACCGCTCGCTCACCCCGGGCACGCCGTTCGCCGACCCCGCGACCGAGTCCGTGGCCGAAACGATCCGCCGCAGGCTCATCAACCACACGCCGTCGTTGACCGCGATGGTCGAGCAACTGTGCATCGCCTCCGCTCATGACGTGACCGTCCTCATCGAAGGCGAAACCGGCACCGGGAAGACGTTCCTCGCGAAGTTGGTTCACGACTGCTCTGTGCGGCACGCGAACCGGTTCCTGGTGGTGTCGTGCGGCACGCTCACGGGCAACCTGATCGCGAGTGAGTTTTTCGGCCACGCGAAAGGCGCGTTCACGAGCGCTGATGCCGTGAAGGTCGGGAAGTTTGCCGCAGCCGGTGAAGGAACGATTCTGCTCGACGAGATCGACACGCTCGGCCTCGAACACCAGGCGAATTTGCTTCGCGTGATCGAAACCGGCGAGTTCGAGCCGGTGGGCAGCAACGAAACGCAAATGTGCAAGGCGCGGATCGTGGCCGCGACGAACTGGAACCTCGCGAACGCGGTCGAGCGGAACACGTTTCGCCGCGACCTCTACTACCGCCTTCAAGTGATCAGTTTCCAGTTGCCGTCGTTGCGCCACCGCCCGGAAGACATTGGACCGCTGGTGCGCGGCATGGTCGCGAAGTACGGCACGAAGTACAGCAAGCGGCTGTTCGGCGTGTGCCCAGAGGCGCTCCGCGTTCTAGAGGCGTTCCCGTGGCCCGGCAACATCCGCCAGTTGGAGAACGTCGTTCAGCAAGCGGTCTTGACGAGCGCCGGCAACGAACTGAAGTTGCACCACCTGTCGCCGCAGGTGCTGGCCCGCGTCGATGCGTCGGCTGCCACGCTCTTGGTGCCGAACGGCTTCGACGGCACGCTCAAGCAGACACGCGAGGCGACCGAGCGCGCGAACATTCTGCGTGCGCTGGAGAAGTCGAACCAGTGCCGAACGCGGGCTGCGCAAATGCTCGGTGTGAGTCGCGTTACGCTTTACAAGAAGATGAAAGCGTACAAGTTGTTCAAGGGAAAGGACTCGCCCGTGAGCTTCCCGCTCGACGAGTTCAGCCCGCGTGCCGGGAACGTGTAACTTCGCGTCTCCTCGGGGACGCCGCTAAACGGATGGCAATTCTCTTGGGGGGTCGAAGATGACCGAACCCGAACTGCACTACTTCTGCAAACCGACCGTTCTGCGCGCGGTCACTCACTCAATCGACTTCGTAACGACACCGGATTTCGTCGCTGACGAGCCTGCGTGCAAGAAGCTCTGGGAACTGGCCAGCACGCAGTTCCACACACGCGGGAAGTTCCTCGCGGTGTGGTCCGGTGTGCGGTTCGTCGCGGTTCATCGCGACACCAACCGCCACGCCGACGGTTTCCTTCTGGTGAATGCCCCGATCAACTGGCAGATCGATTACGTGGTGGTGTGCGAGGAGTCTCGCGGTCAGGGGATCGCGTTGGCGCTCGTGACCGAGACCGCGAACCAGGCGTTCTTGCGTGGCGTGCCCTACGTCATGCTCACGAGCAAAGCGAGTTTGCGCCCGCTGTACGAAGCCTGTGGGTTCGTGCCTGTCGAAGCGAAAACCCCTCCCCAACCCCTCCCCCAAGGGGAGAGGGGCCAAGAACTGTCGTCTCTCTGTCTCCCCCTCCCTTCTTAGGGGAGGGGGTTGGGGGGAGGGGTTCTTCAATCTCATCTTCCTCTCTCCGTACCACAACCACGAAACTTCTCGTCCGCCCAGCGGAAGGAGTCCTCTATGTGTGGCATCGTCGGGTTCACCGGGCGGCGCGAAGCGTCCCCCATTCTGCTCGAAGGTTTGCGCCGACTGGAGTACCGCGGATACGACAGCGCGGGCCTGGTCACGGGCACCGGCAACGAGTTGCACCTGCGCAAGAAGGCCGGGCGGCTCGCGGAACTCGCCAAACACCTCGGCATGCACCCGGCACCTGGCTGTCACGGGATCAGCCACACGCGCTGGGCCACGCACGGCGGTGCCACCGACCGCAACTCGCACCCGCACCTCAACGAGCGTAACGACATCGCCCTCGTTCACAACGGCGTGATCGAGAACTTCGCCGCGCTCAAGCACCAACTCCAATCCGCCGGCGTGCGGTTCCGTTCGGACACCGACACGGAAGTCCTCGCACACCTCATCAGCCACTACTACCACGGCGACCTTGCGACCGCGGTGCGGCAGGCGCTCGCACTCGTGAAAGGCACCTACGGCATCGCAGTAATCGCGAAAGCCGAACCCGGCTTGATCGTCGGTGCGCGATTGGGAAGCCCGCTCGTTGTCGGTGTCGGCGAAGACGGAACCTACCTCGCGAGCGACGCGAACGCGCTCGCGGGCTTCGCGGACAAGGTAGTGTACCTCGCCGACCGGCAGATTTGCACGCTCACAGAAACCGACTGGGAGATTCGGGATCAAGATCTCGCGCCGGTGTCCGTGTCGGTCGCTGACATCGGGAACTTCCTCGGAAATGGTGACGCGGAGAAAGGCGACTTTCCGCATTACATGCTCAAGGAGATTTACGAGCAGCCCGAATCGCTCGCGAACGCGATGCGCGGACGGCTCGCCAACGACGACGCGACCGCGCACTTCGGTGGCTTAAATCTGAGTGCGCAGCAACTCAGGCAGATCGACCGCGTCGTGATGACCGCTTGCGGCACAAGCTACCACGCGGCGATGGTCGGCGAATACCTCTTTGAGGAGTTGGCTCGCGTGCCGGTGGAGGTGGAGTACGCGAGTGAGTTCCGCTACCGCAACCCGCCGATGGATCGCAGCACGGTGGTGCTCGCGCTCACGCAGAGTGGCGAAACGGCCGACACGCTCGCGGCGCTGCGCGAGAGCAAGCGTATGGGTCACACCACGCTCGCGATCTGCAACGCGGTGGCCAGTAGCATCGCGCGCGAAGCCGACGGCGGCGTGTACCTCTACGCAGGACCGGAGATTGGTGTCGCCAGCACCAAAGCCTTCACGTCGCAGGTGTGTGTTCTCACGATGATCGCGCTGTACCTCGGTCGCACGCGGCACCTGTCGAGTGCGCAGGGGCAAAAGATCATCGACGATCTTCAGGCGATCCCCGACGCGGTTCGCAAAGCGCTTGAGTGTCACGACCATGTGAATCGCGTCGCGGCCAAATATGCGGACGCGCGCAACGTGCTGTATCTCGGTCGGCAGTACCTGTATCCGGTCGCGCTCGAAGGCTCGCTGAAGCTGAAGGAGATCAGTTACATCCACGCGGAAGGCTACCCGGCCGCGGAGATGAAACACGGGCCGATCGCGCTCGTGGACGAGAACACGCCGAGTGTGTTCCTGGTGCCGCGCGGCAACGTGTTCGACAAGGTGATGTCGAACATGCAAGAGATCAAGGCCCGCGGCGGCCCGGTGATCGCGATCGCGAGCGCAGGCGACCGCGAAGTCTCCGCGGTCGCCGACGACGTGATCCCGATTCCCGATGTACCGGAGTACCTGCAACCGATCGTCACGGCGATTCCGTTGCAACTGCTCGCCTACGAGATCGCGCTCTTGTGCGGCTGCGATGTGGACAAGCCGCGTAACTTGGCGAAGAGCGTGACCGTGGAGTGATTGCCAGACGCAAGATGGCGAGCCAAATACAGCAGATTACTAAAGTTCCTCTCGCCGCGGAACGCGGTCGATTTCTTGACCTCTGCCGGGTGTGGAACGGGCTGATCTACGGGTTCTGCCTGAGCGTCGTGCGGACGTTCCGGGTCACGTTCGCGGTGAACTCAATCGGCCACCTGTTCGGGCGACAGCGGTTCGCCACCGGGGAGGGCAGCCGGAACAACATGGTGCTGGGCTATCTGACAATGGGCGACGGGTGGCACAACAATCATCACCGCGCCCCGTACTCGGCTCGGCACGGGTTCGCCTGGTACGAGTTCGACATGTGCTACGTGTTCATCCGACTTCTGCGGCTGGTGGGATTGGTGTGGGACGTGAAGGTGCCGCCGGCGGAACTGCTCGCGGGCAGCGCCGCACCCGACCCGGTAGCTGGGGGTTCGTAGTAGGTGCCGCTTGCCGAGCGGCACGGCTTCGCGCATCATGTTGCCTTACGAATCGTCGGGGCTGTCTTTCGCGCAATGCGTGGTGACGCGCGAAGCCGTGCCGCTCGGCAAGCGGCACCTACTACGGAGGTTCTATGCCCAGCGTGCTACTCGCCGTGGTGCTCTTCGCCGGAAGCACAACTTACGCCGCGGAACCCGAAGCCAATCGCCAGCCGAAGCAGTTCGCGATCGTGTACAACCACGGCTACGCGGGCGACAACCTGCCCACCGACAAGGAACAATTCGAGGCACTCGTGAAGAGCGCGAAGGCCGCACACTTCAACGTGATCCTCTGCCAGTACGAAACGTGGCGCGCCGAAATCTGCAAGAAGCACGACATGAAGATCTTCGTCGATCTGCTCGTGCCGGCGCACCACATCTACAAGGCGACCGACGCGGCGAAGAAGCTGTGCGAGAGCCTCAAGGACAACGACACGGTGTATGGCTACCACTTGTGGAGCGACAACATCACCGACGCGACCGTCGCGGGGCGCACGCGCGACGTGAAGAACGTTCACGAATGGGATCCGAACCACCTCGCGTACATCGGCACCACGTACATGAACCGCGTGAACCGCGTCGAGGGCATGGACGTGTTCGGCTACTACGACTTCCACTGGAAGCGCGGCGGCCACTGGGGGCACCTCGATAAAGCAATGGCGACCGCGCAGGCGAAGAAGATCGGCTTCCTGCGGTACGACGACGCGGCCAGTGGCATTGTGGGGAAGGGCAACCCGAACCGCGTCGGGTACACCTACGCGACGAGCACGCCGTTCGGGCTGAAGGGGTACATCTACCACTTCGCGGCCGACATGATCGACAAGAAGACGTTCGCGCTGACGCCCCTCGGCGAAGACCTGAAGAAAGTGAACGAGCGGTTCGCGTCGGTCGGCGACGAGTTGATGAAGCTCGGCGTGCCGATCGCGGTGTTTTCGACCGCGATCACGAAGACCGCGAAGAACGACGCGGTCCCGGCCGCGGTGCCGGCTGGGTTGAGCGGGATCAAGAAGGACGGCTGGTTCCAGATCATCGCCGGCGAAGTGATCGTCGGCCTGTTCGCGGACGACATGAAACGCGACGTGTTCGTGTTCGCCAACCACAACCCTTACGAATCGCAGAACGTGGAGCTGTTTCTCGACGCGAAGGTGAAGGGCGTTGAGTTCTTCGATCGCTCCGCGAAGAAGTGGGTGCCGCTCAAACAGGACGCGAAGACGGTGACGTTCAAGGTCGAAGACCACGGCGTCGAACTCGTGCGGGTGACCCGTTAACGTCACTCTCGTACTTGGTAGATGAAGAAGTGCGTGGTCCGCGCGACCGGCGTGCGCGCCCGAACCCATTCGAGCCGCACCTTGTGCTGCGGTGTGGGCGCGGGGTTGTTGCTGAGAATCGCCGCCGATACCGCGAGGTACTTCGTAGGGCAATGGTGCGGCACGTCGTCGGCCGAGAGAACCGGCAGGTGGCTCAACTGCAGCCACACGAGTGGCGGGTGCGTCACGTCCGGGTCGGCGCCGAAGTACCAGATCGCGAGCGGTTCGTTATTGTTCTGCGTGGCGTTCCACGCGCGGAGTTCCGGCAACCCCTGGCCCCAGTCGTAGTTCGAGTCGTGCAAGAGCGCGTTTCCGGCCGGCGTTCCGCCCCACGCCTGATTGAAGTAGCTCAAGCCGTGCGGCCACACCCACGCGGCAGTCCCCGCGAGCACCGCGAGCATCGTTACAACGAACCACCGCGGAACGACACGCGATCCCGGTTCGGACCAGGCGCGCGCGATCGCCGAGCCGACGGTGATGTACGCGAGCGCCATCAGCACGAACACGAACCTGATGCCGATCTGCACGCGGCAGTTCGGCGTGAACGCGAACAGGATCAGCGCGACGCCCGCGGTGGGAATGAGCAGCCGCCGCGGGTGTGCGACGAGTGCCGCGAGGAGCAGCACGATCGCGGGCAGCGGAAGCTTCATGCTGAGCGCGAGCGGGAAGTACGAAGGCGTGGCGCGCGCATGCCACTCGCCGAGCAGATACGTTCCGTGCCCGCGGATGTTGTGCTTGATCTGGTGTGTCAGCGCCTCGCCTGCGTTCGTGAAAATCTTCAACTCGCGGCTGATCGGCACCATCGTTTCTTTCAGGTCACCGTCGGGCAGTTTGTCGGCCCACTTGATGAACGTCGGCTCGGTACTCCAGTCGCACCCGCAGTAGCCGAACACGAACCCGAACCCGATGTACGCGATCACGAACAGGTCTTTGCGGAACTGGAACGTCGCGTGCCAGAGGTGAACCGCCTTCCGCCACACCGAGCAATCGGGCGGTGGCGTGAGCGCGCCGGCCTTCGCGAGATTCCACAGGCCGAGTACGAGCATCGCCTGAGCGCCAAACACCATTGCGGACGCTTTCGCGGTGATCGCCAAGCCGTAGAGCAGACCGGGCACGAGGACGCGGCGCTTCCAACTCGCGTCCGGCGTGTAGCAGTGGTGGAAGTGGTAGACGAGTACCAGCATGCACGCGAGCAGCGCGGTGTCGGTTGTGGCGAGCGCCGCGTGCCCGAGGAAGTTCGGGTCGCACGCGACGAGCGCGACCGCGAGCCGACCGCCCCACGAACCGCCGAACGTGCGCCCCAGGCGCATCGAGTACGCGAGAACCAGCCACCAGAAGACGAGGTTCATCGCGCGGCACACCGGCAGAACGGTGTGGAGTTCGAGCACTGGGTCGAACTCGTGCCCGCGATATTGTTCCCAGAGATAAACCGGGAGCGTCTGCACATCGACCGGGAGCGGCATGGTGCCGGCGCGCATGAGTAACTTGTTGCTGCCGGTGCGCCAACTCGTAAGGCCGGCTTTCACGTACAGCGGTTCGTCAAACGTGGCCCCGAACTGCGCCGCGGCGGTCAGGCACCACGCCGATGACGCAACCCCAAACACGAGCAGCCACAGCGCATCGACCCGCCGCCCCCGCATGTGCGCACTCCTTTGGGTAGAATGCGGGAGATACCTGAAGCGGACACTCTGAACAACCCCAACGGCTGTGCCGCTCCCCTTCGGGTCGAGGCTAACCCACAACACTGGGCACGAATGCACCTTCCTCTTTCCGCTGAGCTAATCAACCCCCGTGTGCGTCGCGGGCCGTTTCGCGTCGCGGTGTTCGACTTCGACGGCACGCTCTCGCTCATCCGCGAGGGGTGGCCCCAAGTCATGGTCTCGCTAATGCTCGATCGCCTCCGCGAACAGCGTCTGATCGCGGAACCGGAGGCGGAATGCGCGGCGCACGTCGAAGCGTTCGTGATGGCATTGAACGGACACCCGACGATGCGCCAGATGGAGCGGTTCGCGCAAGAAGTGACCGCGCGCGGCGGCACATCGGCGGAACCGGTCGTGTACCTTCAGCAGTATCTCGACGCACTGATGAGTGTGGTTCGCGGGCGGTGGGAGGCGCTCGAATCGAAACGCGCGCAACCAAGTGATTGGGTCGTGCCGAACGCGCACGGCATCTTGCGAAACCTTCAGGAACGCGGCGTTCCGCTGTTCGTCGCGAGCGGCACCGACCTCGCGCACGTCTCGCGCGAAGTGGAACTCCTGGAACTGACGCCCTACGTGGGTGGGCGCGTTTATGCGCCGAAAGACAACGACGCGAGTTTCCGCAAGCGAGATGTGATCGAGCGAGCGATTCGCGAACTCGCGGTTCGTG
This sequence comes from Singulisphaera sp. GP187, assembly GCA_945905925.1. Taxonomy (GTDB): domain Bacteria; phylum Planctomycetota; class Planctomycetia; order Gemmatales; family Gemmataceae; genus Gemmata. The sequence goes on along the minus strand of CAMDQN010000060.1, from coordinate 30,819 downwards.
GCGAGGAGTTGATCGGCTTCGGCGACGGTGTGGTAGAAACGCAAGAGGTGAAGCGGGCCGGCGGGGTCGCGGTCGGCGTGGCGAGCAGCACGGCGGGCGTTCGCGGGGTGAACGCGAGCAAGCGCGAAACGCTCATCGCCGCCGGCGCGGACCTTATCATCCCCGATTACGAACACGCGCCCGAACTGCTTGCGTGGTTGTATGGGGAATAACTGGTCCGGGCATGGCAGGCGGAACACCGTTAGCCGTTCTTCTGATTCTTCTGCCCGTTGCCGTTCTGCCCGTTGTTGTTCGGGCCGTTCGGCTCGTTCACCTGCTTGATGCCGACGACGTTCTTCTTGTCCTTGTCGAGGGCCACGCCCACCTTCATCCCCGCCTTCAGGTCACCGAGTTTGGCCGGCTTGCCGGCGACTTGGACCGGGACATTCTTGGGGAGTGCGAACACCTTCTCGACTGGCTTGCCCTGGTGGTTCACCACGACCGTGATCGTGTTGGCGTTCTGATTGATCGCCTTTACAACCCCCTGTTCGTCGTTGCCGTTCTGGTTGTTCTGCCCATTCTTCTCGTCGTTGCCATTCTGGTTATTGTTGCCATTCTTCTCGTCGGTACCGTTCTGGTTGTTCTGCCCATTCTTCTCGTCGTTGCCGTTTTGGTTATTGTTGCCGTTCTTTTCGTCGTTGCCGTTCTGGTTGTTCTGCCCGTTTTTCTCGTCGTTGCCGTTGTTCGGAGCGACCGGGGGAACAACCTTCGGATCGACCTTCTTGTCCTTCGGCTGCGGTTGCGCCGGCGGTTGGGCTTTCTTTTCCTGCCCGTCGGCAGTCGCGGGCGAGAACCCAAAGCCCATGCCCGAAACAACAATGCACGCTCCGAGCAGAACAACCGTGGCGATCTTCAGTTTGGTCAGCATCATGGCTTTCACGACCCCTTCTGTTAAAGCGACGACGTTGGCGGAGACCGCACCGGTTGTCGCTTGACCGGCCACGACGAGGGTCGCGGCGTTGACTGTTGGAACCATCAGGGCGGCGGGCACCGATGCCGTCGCCGCGTTATGTGTCAGAATCGCTGTCAGCGCGACGGCCGGGAGTACCACGCCGCGGCGCGAGAGTCGGTCGGCCAGCATTGCCCGCGCTCGCCGACCCGCCACTGTCCCTTCGGGCCAACCGAGTTGTTCGGCGGCTTCCTTGTACGACTTCTCCTCGATGTCGCACAACACGAGCGGCACCCGGTACTTCGCCGGTAAGCGGCTCAGTTCCTCGTCGATGATCGGGCGCAATTCGCGCCAGAGCGTCTCGTCGTTTTCCATCACTGCGGGTTCGGGTGTGTTCATGACTTGCCCCTCCCGCGCCCTCCGTTTGTCGGCCATCGCCCGCGCCTTGAGTGCCGTCTGGTACGCGACCCCGTACAGCCAGTTGCCGACCATTCCCCGCGGCACGATGGAATCGGCTTTGCGCACCAACACGAGGAAAGTAGCCTGGAACGCGTCTTCCGCGTCCTGTGGATTCGGGAGGGCGCGGCGACACACGCCCAGAACCATCGGACCGTGCCGCCGAACGAGGACTTCAAACGTGGTCTCGTCGTGAGTGGCGAGGAACCGCTCCAGCAACTGCGCGTCGGTTGCCCGGCTTGCCTCTAGAGCGAGCGCGACTCGGCCGAGTTGTTGGATGGCCTCGCCCATCGGCCCGGTCTTCCCCGAATGGCTTTGTGTGCTGGTGCGTCGTTTGCTCTACCTAGTATTTCCGACTGTACGCGGTTTCATACACTTTTCCCCCGATTTGGTCGCGATTGCCGCAGGGAATTTATCTCCTGCTTAACCCGGATTGCCGATAACACCGGTACGCGGCGTTGCCGAAAGTAGGTGGCGTCGCGATTTCGGTAAGTGCGGCGAGATTGATGGCGTGTTCCCGCAAACTCCCGTTCACTGTGCTGTGCGCGCTCGTGCTCAGCACGCTCGCGGGCTGTAAAACGCCGTCCGCGGCGGACCGCTCGCACGTTTCCCAAGCGGTGGACGCGCGCTTCGGTCACGCGCTTGGCCCGAAAGCGAATCGCGCGGTCGTGCCCGACGCGTTGGAACGCGGCGACCCGCTCGCGGAAGATCAGGCGGTTGTCGTCGCTCTCTGGAACAACGCGCAGTTCCACGAAACGCTCGTCGAACTCGACCTCACGAAGGCCGATCTGGTGCAAGCCGGGTTGCTGCCGAACCCGGAGTTCGTGTACTTCTGGCCCGCCGGGAACAAGCCGTTCAAATACCTCATCGACTTCCCCATTGAAGCGATCTGGCTCCGCCCAATGCGCCTGAAGGCGACCGTTGCGGAAAACGAGCGTGCGACCGCGCGGCTCACGCAGCTCGCGCTCGACCTCATCCGCGACACCCGACAAGGCTACGCGGATCTGCAACTCGCGCACGACCGCGTGAAGGTCGCCGAGCGCGCCGTTATCTTGCGTGAGCGGATTCTGGAACTCGCCGAAACGCGTCTCAAAGCCGGTGACGCCAGCGCGCTCGAAGTGTCCACGGCGCGCATCGACGCGATGCAATCGCGCCAAGAACTCACCCGCGTCGGGTACGAGGTGCCGGTCGCGGAGGAGCGGTTGCGAAACCTCACCGGCCTTTCCGCGAGTGCGGTTCCGCTCGTGCCCGAGAATACCGCGTTCGACCCACGCACGACCGCCGAACTCGAATCACTTGTAGCCGAAGCGGTGCAATCGCGACCCGACGCGCTGGCCGCGGCGCACGCGACCCACGCTGCCGCGGAGCGCGCACGCGTTGCGCGCCTCGGCTGGGTGCGGTTCCTCGGCATCCTCGACGCAACGAGCGGAGGCGTGACCGGGCACGAGTTCAGCCCCGCGCTGCGGTTCACAGTCCCGATCTTCAACCGCAACCAGGGCGGGATCGCTCGCGCCGAAGCGGAACTCGAACAGCTCACCCGGCGTCAGACGACCGTTCACAACCAGATCGTGCTCGACGTGCGCACCGCGTTCGCGCGGTTCCAGCAAGCCCGCGCGGAACTGGATCTGCTCCGTAAAAAGACGCGACCGGAAGTGGAAGCCGCGATCAAGCGCACGGAGGCCGCCTTCGAGAAAGGCGGCGCGACGTACCTGTTCGTGTTGGAAACGAACCGCCAACTGATCGACACCTACGCCCGCGAAGCGCAACTGTACGCGGACCTCCGCCGCGCGTGGGCCGAACTGGAGAGGTCAGTCGGGCGGCGGCTACGATGATTTCGGAAGTCGGTGCCGCTTGCCGATCGGCACGCTTCACAACGCGGATCGCGTCCAGAAAGTCCGTGTCGCTCGAACGTGGGGCATCGCAGTGCCGCTCGGCAAGCGGCACCTACCCGGAACCACCACATGAGCTACCGCAGCGGCTTACTAACGGGCATCCTCGGCACCGCGGTCGTGGCCGTTGGCATCGGTGCGACGTGGTGGTTTGCCGTTGCGAAGCCGAAGGAAGGCGCGAAGCCGAGCGTCCCCGGCGTGCAGGCGACTGTGCCCAAGACGTTCAAGGAAGATCAGGGCGCGACGGTCATTCTCACTGCCGATTCGGAAGCGAAACTCGCGATCCGCACCGCGCCGGTGGTCCGCAAACCGATGCCGCGCAAGCGCGTTTACGGTGGTGAAATCATCGTTCCGCCGGGCCGGTCTCTGATCGTGTCCGCGCCACTCGCGGGTACGCTGAAGCCGGGCGCGGTTCCGGTCGCGGGCCGCGCCGTGCGGACCGGCACGCCGGTGCTTCACCTCGTCCCGCTCCTCGACCCAGTCGGGCGCGCGAACCTCACCGCGTCGCGCGTCGATGCCGAAGGACAAGTGAAGGGCGCGGAGGAACAGTTCAAGCTCACGCGGATCACGTTCGAGCGCGCGACGGAAGTGCTGGCCGGCGGCGCCGGGCGGCAGCGCGACGTGGACGACGCAAAGGCCGCGATGGAGGTAGCGAAGCAATCGCTCGCCACCGTGACCGCGCGCCGGGACTTGCTCGCGAAGGTACTCGGCGAACTCGACTCAGGGTCCGCGGCGCCCATCGCGATCGAACCGCCCGCGAACGGCGTTCTCCGAAATGTGACCGCGCTTCCGGGTCAGACGGTGCCCGCGGGCGCGCCACTCTTCGAAGTGGTCGATCTGGATAGTGTGTGGGTGCGTGTGCCGGTGTACGTCGGCGACCGCGACGAGATCGACGCGAACGCACCGGCAGCAGTCGGGTCGCTCGCGTCGCGTGCCGGCGATCCGACACGCCCCGCGGCGGTCGTGTCCGCGCCTCCGACCGCGAACCCCGTTACCGGCACGGTCGATCTGTTCTACTCGATGTCCAACTCGGCCGCAGGCGAGGTGACGCTGTACAGTCCCGGTCAGCGGGTCGCGGTGTCGCTCGCGCTGAAGGAACCGGCTGACTCACTCACGGTACCGTGGTCCGCAATCATCTACGACTACCACGGCGGTGCGTGGGTGTATGTGAAGGGCAAGGATCACGCCTACTCTCGCGCGCGCGTCCTTGTGCGGTACATCACGGGCGAAACCGCGGTACTCGCCGAAGGCCCGCCGCCGGGCAAAGAGGTCGTGACCGCGGGCGCCGCCGAACTGTTCGGCACCGAAACCGGGTTCAGCAAATAGGGTGGACCGAGCCGGCTTGCGGCGAAGGCCCACCCCCCCCGCTGACGGTCCTGGTAGGCCTTCGCCGCAAAGCCGGCTCGACCCACCCTACCCAAGCCACGAAACCACCTTTGCCATGCTCACCGCGCTCATCTCCAACTCGATCAAGCTGCGAGTCGTCGTGCTGGCGCTGTGCGTGGTGCTGCTCGTTGTCGGGTCGCGGTCGGTCCGGCGCGCGCCGTTGGATGTGTTCCCGGAGTTCGCGCCGCCGCTCGTCGAGATTCAGACCGAAGCGCCGGGGCTTTCGACCACGGAAGTCGAATCGCTCGTCACGATGCCCATCGAGAACGCGCTCAACGGCGTGCCGAACGTGAAGGTGGTGCGCTCGAAGTCCGTGTTCGGGCTGTCGCAAGTCGTCCTCGTTCTCGAAGACGGAACCGATCCGCTGAAGGTACGGCAGATGGTTCAGGAGCGCGTCGCGGCGGTCACGCGACAACTCCCCACGGTCGCGCTGCCGCCGGTCATTCTGCAACCACTATCCACGACAAGCCGCGTGATGAAGATCGGTATCTGGTCGAAGACGCTTTCGCAGCGCGATCTGACCGAAGTGGTCATGTGGACGATCCGTCCGAAGCTGATGGCGGTGCCGGGCGTGGCGAACGTCGCGGTGTGGGGCCAGCGCGACAAACAGTATCAGGTGATCGTGGACCCAGACGTGCTGCGCGCGAACGACGTGACGATGGAGATGGTGACGCGCGCGAGTACCGACGCGGTCGCGCTGGACGCGGGCGGGTTCCTCGACACGCCGAACCAGCGGCTCCCAGTGCGGCACACGCCGTTCGTGAACGGCCCGTCGGACCTCGGCCGCACCGTGGTGGATAATCGCGGCGGCACGTCGAAACGCCTCAAGGACGTGGCGACGGTTCAGTTCGGTTCGCCGCCCGCGATCGGTGACGCGGTTATCAACGACGGCCCCGGCATTCTGCTCATCGTGGAGAAGCAGCCGGAAGCGAACACGCTCGAACTCACGCGCAAAGTGGAAGCCGCGATCGAGTCGCTGAAGCCCGGATTGAAGGATGTCGAGATCGATCCGACCATCTTTCGCCCGGCGACGTTCATCGAGCGCGCACTAGAGAACCTCACGCACGCGCTGGTCATCGGTTGCATCCTCGTCGCGGTCATCCTGATCGTGTTCCTGTTCGACTGGCGCACGGCGGTTATCAGCCTGACCGCGATCCCGCTGTCGCTGGTCGCGGCGCTGCTCGTGTTCGCGTACTCCGGGGCGACGATCAACACGATGGTGCTCGCGGGTCTGGTGATCGCGCTCGGTGAAGTGGTCGATGATGCGATCATCGACGTGGAGAACATCGCGCGCCGCTTGCGCCTGGCGAGCGGGGGGCGTCAGCCCCTCGAGGGTACAGAAACTCATGGGGCTAACGCCACCCGCTCGCCATTCCAGATCATCCTCGCAGCGTCCCTCGAAGTGCGGTCGGCGGTGGTGTACGCGAGCCTGATCGTCGTGCTGGTATTCCTGCCTGTGTTCTTCCTCGACGGGTTGGCAGGCTCGTTCTTCCGGCCGCTTGCGCTCGCGTATGTGGTCGCGATCAGCGCGTCGCTGCTCGTCGCGCTCACGGTCACGCCGGCGATGTCGTACATGCTCCTCACGGGGCGGAAGCAAATCGCTCAGCACGACCCGCCGCTCGCGCGATTGCTGAAGAGCGGCTATCGCGTCGTGCTGCCGTCGTTCGTTGCGCGACCGTGGCTGTGCCTCGCCTCGCTTGTCGTTGCGTTCGCGATTACCGCGGGGGCTGCCACGCGACTCGGGCAAGAGTTCCTGCCGAACTTCCAGGAAACCGATTTCCTGATGCACTTCGTCGAGAAGCCGGGCACATCGGTCGAGGCGATGCATCGAGTCACGGCAGAAGCGAGCAAGCAGTTGCGCACGCTCGAAGACGAGAAGGGGACGAAGCTCGTTCGGAACTTCGGCTCGCACATCGGGCGGGCGGAAGTGGCCGACGAACCGGTCGGGCCGAACTTCACCGAACTGTGGATCAGCATCCCGGAGAACGTGGAGTACGAGTCGAGCGTGAAGCGCATCGCGGATGTCGTGTACGCGTACCCCGGTCTCTACCGCGACCTGCTCACATACCTCCGCGAGCGCATCAAGGAAGTTCTCACCGGTGCGAGCGGAGCCATCGTCGTGCGCCTCTATGGACCGGATCAAGAGGTGCTGCGCGCGAAGGCGAAGGAAGTCGAAGCCGCGATGAAGGAGGTCCCCGGCGTGACCAACCTGAAGGTCGAACCACAGGTGTTAGTCGCGCAGGTCGAGATTCGCCCGCGACCGGAGGCGCTCGACCGCTACGGACTCACGCCTGGTCACGTTCGCCGCGCCACGACGGTACTTCTGAAGGGGTTGAAGGTCGGCGAGGTGTACGACGGGCAGAAGAAATTCGACGTGGTCGTGTGGGGCACGCGCGACACGCGCACCGACCTGAACGCGATTCAGATGCTGCCCATCGACATTCAGGCCGGCACGCAGGTACGGTTGAAGGACGTGGCCGAGGTGCGGATTGTGTCCGCGCCGAACGAGGTGAAGCGCGAGAACACGAGCCGGCGTCTTGATGTGACGTGCAACGTGTCAGGTCGCGACCTCGGCTCCGTGGCGCGCGAGATCGAAGAGAAGGTGAAAGTGATTCCGTTTGAACGCGAGTACCACCCCGAGTTTCTTGGCGAATATCAAGCTCGCCAGGAATCGACGCGACGTCTTTACGCGCTCTCGGGCCTCGCGCTGATCGGGATCGTGCTGCTGCTCTTAGTCGATTTCGGCTCGTGGCGTCCAACGCTGCTCGTCGCGCTCACGATCCCGTTCGCGCTGGTCGGCGGTGTGTTCGCAGTCACCATTACGACCGGTGTGGTGTCGCTCGGGTCGATGGTCGGGTTCGTCACGGTGTTGGGCATCGCGGCGCGAAACGGCATCATGCTCGTGAGCCACTTCCGGCACCTCGAAACGGACGAGGGCGTGCCGTTCGGTGTCGGCTTGATTTTGCGCGGCGCGGAAGAGCGCCTCGGGCCCATTCTCATGACCGCGCTCGCGACCGGTTTGGCGCTGCTGCCGCTCGCGATCACAGGGAACAAGCCGGGGCAGGAGATCGAGTACCCGCTTGCGGTGGTCATCCTCGGCGGGTTGATCACATCGACGCTGCTGAACCTGTTTTTGCTACCGCCGCTGTACGCGCTGTTCGGGCGCCCGGTGGGGAAGAGTGCTTTGTAGAGTGGGACAAGGCTTTGCGCAGGCCCACCACGGCGAAACCAACAAGGACCGACCTTGTAACTACAGTTCAGCACGGGTGGGCCTGCGCAAAGCCTTGTCCCACCCTACAAGAACCATTTCCCGTCAAGCCGGGCGGACCGTGACGACGATAACGGATGTGTGGAATTTCGCACCGCGACCCCCGGTTTGAGTAGCCGCTTCAGGACGGGCGGCGTGCTCTTTCTCGCGCTCCTCGGCGCCGTGGGGTGCGGTAACACACAATTCCTCCGCCGTACCTGTCCCACGCCACCCGACCCGAAACTCGCGGCCGAACGGCCCGCACCTTCCGCCACCTATCAGGTCGGCTGTCCCGACGTACTCGAAGTCGCGTTCAGCGATCACCCCGACTGGGACGCGCTCGTGGTCGTCGATGTGGATGGCCGGTTGCCGCTCACACGACCCGGACCCATCCGCGCCGACGGACGCACGCTCGCGGAGATCCGCACCAACCTCGCTGCGCTCGCGGGCTGCGAAACCGAGCGCGTGACCGTGTCGCTCGCGGCGGCGCGCAGCGCGCAGGTCATCGTTTACGGACCCATTCGCGGGCGCGCCCGGCTCGTGCCCTACCAGGGGCCGGAACCGGTCCTCGACTTCTTGAAGCGCGTCGGTGGGTTGCCGCCCGGCTCGAAACTGAATCAGGTGTACGTGGTGAGACCCAACGTCGCAGCCGCGTCGAAGCCGCAGGTGTTCAAGGTGAACGTGCCGGCAGTGCTGGTGGACGGTGACAACCGCACGCACGTGCAACTTCAAGGGGACGATCAGGTGTACGTGGGGGAAACGAAGCAGTCGAGTTTGTCGCGGGTGCTGCCCGACTGGCTGGGCACCGCATACCGCCGCGTGACGGGCCTGCTGCCGGACGACTGGTGGCCGTTCTCGAAGCCGCGCGAGTGACGACCACTCGCGAAGCCGCGAGCGGCTTACGAGTGCTTCAGCGAGTGCCAGGTGCGCACGGCCCAGTCGCGGTCCGCTTCGTTCTGGATGTACACGTTGCACACGGCCAACTGGCCCGGCGAACCGGTGACGCCACTCAACCGCCAGAGCGTGCGGCCGTCTTCTTCCACCGAACCAAACACCGCTTCGCCGCGCAGCCCGTCGCGATCAAAGGGCGCGAGCGGGTCGCCTTCGGGCAGGCTCTTGCGACCGACTTCGGCCGCTTCACTTGCGGTCGGCGGTTGGCCACCGGGTTTGGTGAACCGGAGCGGGTGGAACCAGACCGTGCGCGACTGGTCCCACGCGGTCCAGGTGCGGTCGGCGTTCCGCTCGCGGGCCAGTTCGCCCGGCACCTCGATCGACCACCCGCCATCCAGAGGTACGCGCACCGGGAACCGACGATACCCGGTCCGACCATTCTCGGTCGGCGTGGCGACCGGACCCATGTGTTTCCACAGTTCGATGCTCAACTCCTCGTCGTTGGGCGTGACGCAGTAGCCGTCCTCATCGCCCGCGATGGCGGTGAGCAACTCCAGCCACTCGGCCCACGGCAGTTCGGCTGCGGGGCTGAGCTTGAACGCGCTGGCGAGGTCGTTCGCGATCTGATCGGCGAGTTCGCCCTCGGCTTCCGAGAGCGGCGGGCGCCAGAAGAATTCGGTCCACAGGCTAACGATCGCCCGACCGCGGTAGAACGCGGAGTCCAGGTCCGGGTTCCACCACGCGAAGAAGTCGCGGCCCTTCGCCGGGTCGGCGGCGACTTCGGCGCACCATGCGCGCGACCACGGGCCGAGCGGTGTGAACACTTCGGCCGGGTACGTGAACCCGTGGCTCGCGGGCAGCCCGATGTTCGTGGAACCGGCGGCGCACTCGTCCGCGAGCCAGCGGAGGAAAATCCGTTCGCACGTGCCGCGGTCCTTCGTGCGAAAGTAGCCGGTCGGGTCGTCGCAGTCGTCCGCGATCCACGCGAACCCGAACTCCGCGGCGAGCTGCTTAAACAGTTCGCAGAGGTGAATGTGATAGCCGGGACCGGTCGGTGAAGTCGTCGCGCTGACGCGCAGTTTGCCACCGGCGCCGAGCCTCACTTCCGCCGCGGGGGAAGCCGAGTGCAGAGTGATAAGCAGCACCGGCTTCTCGTCGTTGTCGCGCACGACATGCGAGTCCAGCACGGCGTCGCCGACGCCCTCGAACCAAACGGCAGCGCGTGCCAGCCAGTCGCGGGCCTCGGCGCGCGAGAGACGCTCCGCCAGGTCGAGTTGGCCAATGAGGGACAGAACGATCGACATGCGGGCAGGCCAGCCCCGTCGTGGTGATGAGAGAATTCCTTCGCTCGGTCAGTGTATGGAGGCGAGAGGGGGGCGTAAGCCCCTGTTAAACCTTCGCGCACTTGTGACGTGAAACAGAGCAGGGGGGCTTACGTCCCCAGCTCGTCTGCACTCCTCACTCTTCTTCAGGTTCGTCGTCTTCGGGTGTGAGTTCGTTGAGGGTGCGGAACAACTGTTTCATGGTCACGCCGGGGTCGATCAGGACCGCTCCGCGCGCGTGCTCGCGGGCCTCCGCCTTCCAACTCTCTTGCTCCTCGGACAGAATCAGGATCACGCCGACGTCCATGCCCGCGTGGTCGGCGGCGCGGAGCACGTCGTTGAACGCGGCCACCCCCTCGCGGCCCACGGTCCGCGCGTCGATGATGACCGCGTGGTACGCCTGCTGCTGATACCGCTTTAGTGCCTGACCGGGGTCGATCGTCAGCATGACGCGATACCCCTGCGCCTTGAATTTGTCGCGGAACGCGTCCTGAAGTTTCTGGTTTTGCTCGACCACGAACAGCGTCTTCGGGCCGGTCGGCGATTTCGACTGTCGGCCTGCGCCGGACAGGTCTGCGCGGCACGCCTGGATCGCCTCGACCAGTTGCGTCGGGGTCTGGAGCCGCTCGGTCGGCTCGAACGCGACCATCCGCGCGAGCAGGCGCATCACCGGCGGCGGGACGCCCAAGGTCGGGCCGTTCTTGGCGAGCGTGTCCTCCACGTCCATGTACCGGCGCGGCTGCATCCGCGTCTGCCGGTCCTTCGTCACCGGCATGAGCGTGTGCCCGGTGAGGCACTCGTAAAGCACGCACCCGAGGAAATAGATGTCCGATCGCACGTCGCCTGGCTTCTGGTTGGTGGCCTTCTCCAGGCCCGCGTAGTCCACGGTGCGGTCCACGGCCACGTTCTCGTCCTTCTCCTGACGCTTCAACTGGACGGACGAACTCTCGGTGATCTCCGCCAGGCCGTAGTCCACTAATTTCGCCTGTCCGGTTGCGACCGCGATCAGGATGTTCGTGGGCTTGATGTCGCGGTGGGTCAGGCCACGGGCGTGGGAGTACGCCAGGCCCTGCGCGCACTCTTCCAGGATGCGGAGTGACTCGTCGGCGCCGAGTTTCTTGCGCGCCTGAAGCAGGTCGCGTAAGTTCCCGCCCTCGACGAACTCCATTACGATGAAATATTGACCGGTTTTCGTGTCCTTGTTGACTGCGAGGACGGACACGATGTTCGGGTGCCGGATTGACAGACCGAGTTTCCCTTCGCGCAGAAACAGATCGACCTTCTGCTTGTCCATCGTCCACTTGTTGCGGAGCACTTTGATCGCGACGATCTGTCCGGTGCGTGGCTCGTCCCCGCGGTACACGCGGCCGAAACTGCCCGACGCGATCTTGTACAGCAGCCGGAAGCCGCCGAGGAAGTAGCCATCGAGTTCGCCTTTGAGCAGCTTGTTCCCCTGCCACGGTGTGAGGTGCCGTTTCCGCTCCATGAGCCGGATCATGTCCGTGGCCGGCGCGTTATTGTCGCCCAGCTCTTCGAGGCATTCACGCACCGTCTCGGCCGTGATCAGGCCGAGACGGAGGGCGAGTTGGGAGATCCCGGAGGCGTCGAGGTTAACTGACATACCCGCCAACTTGACGGTTAGATGATAGGGATTGGGATGTGCGTACCTTACCACCGGCGCGCCGGCTACGCAATCCGGCAGTCAGTGGGCAGTGGGGAGAGAAGAAGACGGCCGAAGAAAAGAATGCGATTCGACTTCTCTAGTTCTGCACTGCCCACTGACTGCTGTCCACTGCCCACTGACTGCCGTTGACCCACCCCATGTCCGTCGCTATTGCCCCGATTCGATTCCGTGACTAACTACCGCCCCTTGTGGGCCGGGGGTAAACGTGTACCGGGCACTGACGATCGCCGTCATCGCCGCCGCGTCGCTGCTGCCGACGGGGTGCGCTAATACGTGGGACGCGGTCACCAGCCGGAAGTTCCGGGACGCGCCGTTGAAAACTGTCGGCAAAGTGATCGCGCCCGAAGACCCGGTGATGGTGCTGCGAGCCGGGCCGGATCGGTCTGGCGACGAGCGTGCCAAGGCCATGTACCGGCTCAAGGAACCGGCTCGCAACAACGGCACGCGAGAAGACCAAGACCAAGTCATCGACATCCTCGCCCGGACCGCGACCTCCGAATCGAGCGTGGTACTCAGGTTCGCGGCCATCGAAGCGCTCGGTCGGTTTGAAGACCCACGCACCACCGCCATCCTGCTGAGCGCGTACCAAACGTCCGATGGCCTGACCGCCGCCGAACGCGCGCCGCCGAAGGTAACGGAGAAATCGTCGGTTCCCATCGGGGGCACGAGTGCCGGTCGTCCCATGACACGCACCGGGCTGGAACCGGGCGCGGCTCTCAAGGGTCCGGCCGGGTACGCGCCGGACACGGTCACGGCGCTGCGGTGCCGGTGCCTGGAATCGCTCGGGCGCACGCACCGGGCAGAAGCGGCGAGGTTCCTTTCGGCGGTTGCGGGCGCGTCCGGGCCGGACACGGTGGTGCCCGGCAGTGACGACCCGGAGGTTCAACAGGCCGCAGTTCGCGGGCTGAGCAACTGCCGACAGCCGGAAGCGGTCGCGGCGCTCGCCGAGGTTCTCAAGCAACACGCCGGAAAGGATATCGTCCTGGCCCGCCAGTCGCACGCGGGCCTTGTGAAACTGACGGGGAAGCGGCTCCCGCCGGACCCGGAGAAATGGAACGAGGTGGTTCAGGCCGGCGTCGTCATCGCCCCCGAGCCGTCCTGGATCGAGAACGCAATTCAGAACGCGACCTTCTGGGAAAAGAAATAGGCGGTTTCGTCGTGTCGAAGGTCGCAAAGTCGAAGACCCGAACTGCTGAGGTTTTCGACTTTGCGACCTTACGACGCGTGACCATTGAGGTCACGCCGCAGTTTGCGCGCGATGTGTTTGAATGCCGCTCAAAACAGCTTGGGTTGCCGGGCGAATTTCGATTTTCTGGCGACAAATCAGCAGAAGATCCGTCTCGCCAAGTGGAATCGGCACAACGAATTGCGCCGATACGATGGGCTGACGATCAGACCGGCGCGCAAGCCGCGGCGTGACCTCCGTGACCATACAACACCCGCGGGATAAGTCGTAAGGTGACTCCGGGTGCGGGTGGCGTCAAACGGGGGAGACACATGTTCCGATTTGTGCTTGCGATCATCGTCGGCTCACTCTTCACGGCCCCGCTGCTCGCACAGGACGCGAACGCACTCGCCGGGAAGCGGGTTGTGTTCCTCGGCGACAGCATCACCCAGGCGGGCGGGTACGTCGCGTTCACCACGTACTACCTGGAGAAGTTGCACCCGAACAAGGACTTCGACGTTCTCGGACTGGGGCTGGCGAGCGAAACGCTGTCGGGGCTGAGCGAGGACGGGCACGCCGGCGGGAAGTTCCCGCGACCGTGCCTGTTCGAGCGCCTCGGCCGCGTTCTGGAGAAAGCCAAACCGGATGTGGTGTTCGCGTGCTACGGGATCAACGACGGCATCTACCAGCCGCTCGACAAGGACCGGTTCTCGGCGTTCCAGAATGGCGTGACGAAATTGACCAAACAGTGCAAGGATGCGGGCGTGAAGCAAATCTTCCTCATCACGCCGCCGATCTACGACTTCATCCCGAAGGCCGGCGAGTTCAACTACGACGCGGTGATGACTGAGTACGCGAAGTGGGAAACGGCACTGAAGGTTGATGGCGTGACCGTGATCGACCTACACACCGCGATGCGCAAGGCTCGTGACGCCCGTGCCACGCCCTTTTCTGGCGACAAGGTTCATCCTGGCGAGGATGGCCAACTGCTGATCGCGAAAACGATCCTCACCGCGCTCGGCGTGAAGACTACGGACGAAACCCTCACGACGATCAAGGCCGACCCGCTGTTCAAACTCGTGGAGCAGAAACGCGGAATGCGTTCGGCCGCGTGGATGAAGCACGTCGGCTACACGCGCGAGAAGACCGTGAAGCCGGAACCGCTCGGGACCACCGAGGCGGACGCGGCGAAGGTTCAGGAGAAGATCGACGCCCTCCGCCGGAAGAAGTGACGCCCCGCGGTCATTCCGTCCCGACGCGAACGTGCAACCTGGCGATGGCCGTTTCGCCCCGACCGTTGCTGCGCTCGACCCTTACCAGGTAGTGACCGGTCTTCTCGTACCGGTGAACGGTGCGTGCGTATCCATCCTTCGCCAATTGCACCGCGTTCCCGTCGCTCCGCACCTCCACCTTTGGGCTGCCGTCACCGAAGTCCCACGTCTCCTTTCCCTCAACCGTGCGGAACGTGCGGACCAGGAACGTGACGTTATCACCGGGCTTGATCCCGGTGGTCGGGTGGTACGCGGCGTGGATCGACGGCGGCAGCTTGTCCGGGTTGTCCTTGTCGAGCACGTTCACCACCGCGAAGTCGTAGTCCACGCGCCCGGCCGCGTCGGTGAACTTCAGCACCTCGCTGTACACGCCCGGCTTCGCGTAGGTCCGCTCAACGCGATCCCCGGTCGCGGTCTTGCCGTCGGTGAACGTCCACTCGTAGGACCGCTTGCCCGCGTCCGCCGCCCACGACCGGCTGCCGTCGAGGACGACCTTCTCCCCGACCTTCGCGATCTGGTGCGGTCTCGCCACCGCGAGCAACTTCGGTTTGTGTTCTTCGAGGTACGCTTCCCAGAGGAATGCGTAGCCTTCAACGATTCCCCACTTGCCCGACGGTTGCTTGGCGGTGATGTCGAAGTGCAGGTGCGACCACCCGCCGCTCCCGCCCTCCTTGCCGAGCAGCCCGACCTTCTGGCCCATCTTCACCTTCGCGCCCACCTTGATGGCAGGGTCGATGGTGTGCAGGTGGCTGTACCGGTAGTACCAGCCGCGTGTGTCGCGCAAGTAGACCACGTCGTACCGGGGCTTGACCGGCGTTTCGGTGTAGCCCTCGGCCGCTTCCTTGCCTGAAGAGACGACTTCACCGTCAGTCGCGGCGATGACCTCAACGAGTCCCTCCGCGCCGCCGATGTCGAGACCGTAGTGGTAGTAGATCGGCTTGTTGCCGGGAATCTCGCCACCATCCACGTGAACGGGTTCGTTGGCCATCTGCGTGCCGCTGGCGAACCACCGCTGCTTGGCCGGGTAGCGGAAAGTGCCCGCGTTCATCAGCGGCGAGCCTTCCGGCCACACCCGCAGGCGCGCGTCCTTCTCCAGACCCCAGACGTTGCCGGTCGAGGTCCGCTCGCGGAACCCCTTCGTGACTGGGCAGTCGATCTGCACCCCACCGACCGTTACCGGAAGGCGGTAGTTCGAGGAGACCAGCGTTATCTTCTTGCCGTTCACTTCGACCGTTACTTCCGCGATGCGGACCGCGTTCCGCAGCTCGTCGCGTGTCTCCTTCAGGTCGAGCAGTTTGACCGTGACTTTCTTCCCGCCGAGTTCGACTTCTTGCGAGCCGCCCACGTCCAGGTCAACCGTTTGCACCAGGGGCGTGACGGTCGGTTTCGGCTCCGCGGCCGTCAGGCTGACCGCGGACAGGAGAGCGAAGAGGGAGAAGATTCGCACGCGGGTCATGGCTTCACCGTTCGGCAACAAGGGGGATTGGCTCCGGTCGCGTACCTGGGGCTTACGCCCACAGGCTACGAACTGCCGCCCTTCCAGGGCTAAGAAAAGAGGCGCGCCCTCTTCTGTTTTAGCCCTGGAAGGGCGGCAGTTCGTAGCCTGTGGGCGTAAGCCCCAGGTACGCGACCGGAGCCAATCTCCTTGCTTGGCCCGCGGCGAATGCGACAATCGCGTCTCCTCAGGAGAACTCTTCGATGATCCGAACTGCTGCGCAATGCTGTGGGGTGGTTTGCCTTCTCGTCGCGAGCGTGTCAGACTCGCCCGCACAGAAAGCACCCTACGATGTCTTCCCGCCGGCCGAGACGCCGTACTACCGCGTCCGCTACGAGGCTTCGGAGAAGAAAGGCGAACTGCCTTACGCGGTCAACTACACGGTCTGGATTCCGCCGGGCGTGAAGTCGCTTCGCGGTGTGATCGTGCATCAGCACGGATGCGGTGAAGGGTCGTGCAAGTCGGGGCTGACCGGCGCTTACGATCTCCACTGGCAGGTGCTCGCGAAGAAGCACGACTGCGCGCTGTTGTCGCCGTCTTACGAGCAACCGGACAAGGCTGACTGCCAGATGTGGTGCGACCCGCGAAACGGTTCCGATGCCGCGTTCCAGAAGTGTCTCGCCGATCTCGGCGCGAAATCGGGACACCCGGAGTTGGCGAAGGCACCGTGGGCGCTGTGGGGGCACAGCGGCGGCGGGCACTGGGCCGGCGGAATGGTGATGCTGCACCCGGACCGCATCGCGGCGGCGTGGCTGCGCTCCGGCGTGCCGCTGTTGAAGGATGATCCGAATCGCAAAGGGATCAAGGCGCACACACTGCCGGACGCAGCGCTGAAGGTGCCGGTGATGTGCAACCTCGGCACGAAGGAAGGTGTCACCGAAAAGGGCAAACAGTTCGCCGGTGTGTGGCCCGCCAACGAGGTGTTCTTCAACGAGGTTCGTGGAAAGGGCGGGCTAGTCGGTGTCGCGGTCGATCCGCTGTCGAGCCACGACTGCGGTAACCAGCGATACCTCGCAATCCCCTGGCTCGATACCTGCCTGATCGCTCGTCTGCCGAAGAAGGCCGGTGATCCGCTTCAGGCGATGCCGACCGATAAAGCGTGGCTCGCCCCAGTTCTTGGTGGCGACGCGACCCCGGCCGCGAAGTACGCCGAGCCACTCAAGGCCACGTGGCTCCCGAACGAAGCGATCGCGAAAGCGTGGGTGGAGTACGTCAAGGACACGAAGGTGAGCGATAGCACACCGCCGCCCGCGCCGACGAACGTGCGCGTGCAAGGCAACAAGTTGACCTGGGAAGCTGAGGCCGATCTCGAAAGCGGGCTGGCGAGTTTCGTCATCGAGCGCGACGGTCAGGTTCTCGTCAACGTGCCCGAGCAGGGGAAGAACTCGTTCGGCCGTCCGATCTTCCAAAACCTACAGTACAGCGACACGCCCACGCAACCGCTCGTGCCAATGCAGTTCACCGACACGAAGGCGGAAGCCGGCAAGAAGCACACCTACCGCGTGATTGCCGTGAATACCGCTGGACTGAAGTCGAAGCCGAGTGCGGAAGCGACGCCGGCCGCGCCGCCCAAGCCTTAGTACTGCAGCGGCGTTCGTGCCGTTGTTGCGGGTGAACTTCTGCCTTGTCCGCGTACGCCCAGGAATCGGGCGTACGCGGCGTCCGTTCCGTTTCTCTTTTCTGCCGGTCCGCGACCCGGGTATACTCTGAGTGAGAACTCCCGCCGGCTCAACACACCCCGCACTGGCACCGCTGCTTCATGTTCAAGCCTTCCACCATCGCGGTCATCCTCCTCGTTTGCGTGCCGACGGCGGGCCGCGCCGACGGGCCGACGGCCGATCAACTCGCGTTCTTCGAGAACAAGGTTCGGCCGATCCTGTCCGCCCGGTGCTACTCCTGCCACAGTCAAGCGACCAAGAAGCCGAAGGGCGGGCTGACCCTCGACCGCCGCGAATCCGTTCTCACGGGCGGCGACAGCGGTCCCGCGATGGTGCCGGGCAAACCCGCGACGAGTCTGCTCCTGAAGGCCATCAAGTACGACGGCTTGGAGATGCCGCCGACCGGGAAACTCCCCGCCGACGAAATCGCGACGCTTACAAAGTGGATCGAGATGGGTGCGCCCTGGCCCGCGACCACGGTCAAGCCAGTCGTCGACGCGGAGGTCGGTGTCCTCACACCGGAGCGCCTCAAGCACTGGGCATTTCAACCGCTGAAGGTGGTCGAGCCACCGGCCCTCACGGACGCCGACCGCAAGCGCCACCCGATCGACCGGTTCGTTCTCACCGCGCTCACCGCGAAGGGGCTGAAGCCCGCGCCACCCGCTGACCGGCGCACACTCATTCGTCGCGCATCGCTCGACCTCATCGGCTTGCCACCAACACCGGAAGAGGTCGAAGTGTGCGTCGCCGACGATTCCGTCGACGCGTACCCGAAACTGATCGACCGGTTGCTCGCATCGCCGCACTACGGTGAGCGGTGGGGACGCCACTGGCTCGACGTGGCCCGGCACAGCGACGGTCACGGTAGCTTTCTCGACCCCGCCCCGCTGCCCGAAGCGTGGCGCTATCGCGACTGGGTCGTGAAGGCGCTCAACGACGATTTACCCTACGACAAGTTCGTGAAGCACCAGATCGCGGGCGACTTGACCGGCGACGGATGGGAAGCCCAGACCGCAACGGGCTTCCTCGCGGTCGGCCCGACGTACACCTCCGACGGCGGCGACCCCGACAGCGTGGCGAAGGCCAAAGCCGAAACGCTCGATGATCGCGTGGACACGGTGACTCGCGGTTTCCTCGCGCTGACGGTCAGTTGCGCGCGGTGCCACGACCACATGTTCGACGCGATCCCGCAAGCCGATTACTACGCGCTCGCGGCGGTGTTCAACAACACGAAGACGGCGGATCGCTCCACCGCCCCGCCCGAAGTTCTGAAGCGCGCCGATGAACACAAGAAGGCACTCGACGCTGCGAGTGCCGCGCTGAGAAAACTTCCGAAGGATGCCGACGCTGCCAAGCGGAAGGAACTGGAAGAGGAGATCGCCAAACTCAAAGCCAACACTCCACCTCCGCTCACGCGCATCCACGCGGTCGAAGACGCCGGCTCCGCGGACATGAACCTCGCTCTTCGCGGCGACCCGCGAAAGCCGGGACCGGTTGTCCCGCGACGATTCCTGCGCGCGCTGGCTGGTCCGAACGCACCCACTTGGACGAAGGGCAGCGGTCGGCTGCAACTCGCGGAGGCTATCGCCAGCCCGACCAACCCGCTGACGCCGCGGGTGATGGTCAATCGCGTCTGGCAGCATCACTTCGGGCGGGCACTGGTGACCACGCCGAGCAACTTCGGCCTTCTTGGGGACAAGCCGAGCCATCCCGAATTGCTCGACTGGCTTGCGGGTCGCTTCGTAGCGGACGGGTGGTCACTGAAGAAGTTGCACCGTCTCATCATGCTCTCGGACACCTACCGCCAGAGCAGCCGGTTCGACGCGGACAGTTTCCGTATCGATGGCGACAACCGCCTCCTGTGGCGGATGTCGCCGCAGCGGTTGGAAGTGGAAACGTGGCGCGACAGCGTGCTCGCGGTAACCGGCGAGTTGGACCGCAGCGTCGGCGGCGCGTCCGTTCGCGATATCCTGGCGAGCCAGCGCCGCACCCTGTACGCAGCCGTCAGCCGCAACGGGGACAAGTTGCCTGCCGACGAATTCTTGCGACTGTTCGATTTCCCTTCTGCACGCGCCACCGTTTCGGAGCGGTCGTCGAGTACGGTGCCGCAACAGTCGCTGTTCCTGCTCAACAGCCCGTTCATGGCTGCGAGAGGGAAGGTGCTCGCCGCGCGGCTGACGCGCGAAGCAAAGACCACCGACGGCCGAATCGACCGAGCTTATTCGCTGCTGTACGGACGCCCGGTGACCGACGAGGAGCGGAAGGTCGCGAAGGCTTTTCTGGGCGCCGGTGAGGAAGCCGAGATGTGGCCCCGGTACGCGCAGGCGCTTCTGAGTTCCTACGAGTTCATGCAGTCCCACTGAGTGGAGAAGTGCGATGAAATTCCGCGCACACGAGTCGGCCGTCCGTGCGGCCCTTGCCGCGCCATCGCGGCGTCAGTTCCTCAACCGCCTCGGCGCGGGCTTCGGCACCCTTGGCCTGACCGCGGCGCTCGCCGACGCGGGGCTGCTGTCGGCCGCCGAGGCGCCGGACGCCGGTTCGCCGCTGACGCCCAAGGCGCCGCACTTCGCGCCGAAGGCGAAACGGATCATTCAGTTGTTCATGCCCGGCGGCCCGTCGCAGGTGGACACGTTCGACTACAAGCCGACGCTGGCGAAGAACGCGGGTCAGCGCCCGACACTGGTGGACCGCAAGTCGCTGCGGAACACCAAGGGCGGGCTGATGCCGTCGCCGTTCGGGTTCAAGCAGTACGGCAAGAGCGAGAAGTGGGTTAGCGACATCTTCCCGAAGGTCGCGGAGCGCGTGGACGACATTTGTTTCGTTCACTCGATGCACACCGACATCCCGGAGCACGCTGGCGCGATCCTGATGATGAACCTCGGGCACATCCAGCCCACGCGCCCGAGCATGGGGTCGTGGCTCGTGTACGGACTCGGTTCCGAGAACCGGAACTTGCCCGGGTTCGTGTCGATGTCGCCTCGGGCGCAGCCGCGCGGTACGCTCGCGAACTGGGGCAGCGCGTTCCTGCCGGGCGCCTACGCCGGCACCTACGTGAACATCGCGCAGATGAAGCCGGACGCGGTGGTCGGCCACTTGCGCAACCCGTCACTCAAACCCGATGCACAGCGCCAGCAAGCTGATCTGGTTGCACGCCTCAATCAACTTCACCTCCAGCGGTCGGAGAAGGATGCGCAGTTAGAAGCCGGGATCGAGTCGATGGAACTGGCGTTCCGGATGCAAACCGCAGTGCCGGAAGTGTTCGACATTGTGAGCGAGACAAAAGAGACTCTGGAACTGTATGGCCCCGGCGAGTTCGCGAAGGGCTGTCTGCTGGCGCGCCGGTTGATTGAGAAAGGCGTGCGGGCGGTTCAGTTGTCGCACTCGATCGACGGCTACGACATCGCCTGGGACACCGGACACGACGACATCGTGAAGGGCCACGCGACCCTGGCGAAAGCGTGCGACCAGGGCATCGCGGCTCTGTTGACCGACCTCAAGCGGCGCGGGCTGCTGGACGAGACGCTGGTGTTATGGGGTGGCGAGTTCGGCCGGGCGCCGACGTCCGAAGGCGCGAAGGGCCGCGACCACGACCATTACGGGTTCACGGTGTGGATGGCCGGCGGCGGGGTGAAGCCGGGTACGAGCTACGGTTCGACCGACGAGTTCGGACTGACCGCGGTCGAGAACCGGGTTCACGTCCACGACCTACACGCGACCATTCTTCACCTGATGGGCCTCGACCACGAGAAACTGACGTACCGCTACAGCGGGCGCGACTACCGCCTCACCGACGTGGCCGGCAGCGTCGTCAAAGGCGTGCTGAAGTGACCACGCTGGGATTCTTTTCCTGTAAGGACCCGCCCGTGAAAACGCTTCTCGCTCTGGCCTCGCTTCTCGTTCTCGCGCTCGCGGGGCCGGCGTCCGCTGATTACCCCGGCTGGAAACACACCGGCTCGGTGTACGTTCTCACCACGCCCGAGGGGGCCGACCTGCCGGCGTCCGCGGCGGTCGAGAACTTCCCGCTGCTCGTCCGACTGCACAAGGACTACTTCGACTTCGCCCAGGCGAAAGCCAACGGCGAAGACCTGCGGTTCTCGTCCGCGAAGGGCGAACCGCTCGCGTACCAGGTCGAGGAGTGGGACGCAACGAAAGGCGTGGCAAGCATCTGGGTGCGCGTTCCGAAGATTACTGGCAACGCGCGGCAGGAGATCAAACTGCACTGGGGCAAGACCGACGCGAAGTCGGAATCCGACGGCAAGGCCGTGTTCAACGAATCGAACGGCTACGTCAGCGTGTGGCACATGACCGACGCGGTGAAGGACGAAGTCGGCACGCTGGAATCGAAAGACGCCGGCACGATCTCGACGGCCGGCGTCGTCGGTCGGGCGAGACACTTTGCGGGCAAACAGGGTGTTTTCTGCGGCGACAAGATTCCCGATTACCCCGCGGGCGCGGGGTCGCACAGCACCGAACTCTGGGTCCGCGCCGAGAAGTCGAACGCGACCCTAATCGGCTGGGGCAACGAGGGCGGCGGGCGCGGGAGCAAGGTGCGGATGCAACTCCGCAGCCCGCCGCACCTCCACATCGACAGTGACTTCTCCGACGTGCGCGGCGCGGTCCACGTGCCGCTCGGCGAGTGGTTCCACGTCGTCCACACCTACGACCGCGAAGACGGCAAGGTCTACATCAACGGGAAACTCGACGCGAGCGCGAAGCCTCTGCTGAACATCAAGACCCCGGCCCGGTTGTGGATCGGCGGGTGGTACAACAACTACGACTTCGTCGGCGACATCGACGAGGTCCGCGTCTCGAAGGTCGCGCGCTCGGCCGACTGGATCAAGTTGCAGTACGCGAACCAGAAGCCGCTTCAAACGCTGGTCGGCCCGGTAGTGCGCTCCGGCAACGAGTTCGGGTTGCTCGAGACAGAAGCCGCACTGCCGGAAGGCAAGAGCATGCCCTTTGAGGCGAAGGCCGGCGGCGCGCAGAAGGTTTACTGGAGCATCGTTCGCGACGGCAAAGAGACCATCGTTGCGACGGACCGCTTCGCGTACACGCTCGACGCGGGCCGGGTGGTCGGCGACCAGAAGTTGACGCTCCGGTTCAAAGCGGTTTACGCGACCGAAACGAAGACGAAGGACGTTCCCGTTACCATCAAGGAGTACGTCCCGGAACCGATTGTCAAGCTTCATGGCCCGGCTATGTGGGACGGGCGTAAGCCCATCGAAATTGTTCCAGAGATCACCAACCTGAACGCAATGGTGAAGTTCAAAGGCGCGGACAAAATCAACGTCGTCTGGAGCGTTTCCGACATCGCCACCATTCGAGAAGTCACGCCGGGCAAGATTGCACTCACGCTCACACGCGCCCAGAACAGCGGCCCGATGACTGTGACGGCAACCGTCGACAACGGCGGCACGCCCACTGTGAAGTCGATCACAATCATCGTCGCAGAGCCGGCGAAAGACGCCTGGGTGGAGCGCACGCCCCTAAAGGACGAGAAGCCCGAAGAGAACCAGTTCTACGCGCGCGACGACAAGAACGAGGGCACGCTGTTCTACACTGGCACGCTCGCTGCCAAAGCCGACACCGTCTTCGTGAAACTCTACGCTGACGAGAAGTTGTTCGGCACCACAAGCCAGAAGCCTGCAGCAGACGGGTCGTATTCGCTCGCGGTGAAGTTGAAGCCGGGTCTGATCAAATACCGCGTGGAATTCGGTTCCAAGAGCGGTGATCGCGAGACGGTCCTGCACAAGGCGTCGAACCTGGTGTGCGGCGATGCGTACCTGATCAACGGGCAGTCGAACGCGGTCGCGACCGACTTCGGCAAGGACGACCCCGCGTTCCGCAGCGACTGGATTCGCACCTTCGGCAGCATGTCCGGCAACCCGAAACCGGTCGCGCTGTGGGGCAACGCGGTCCACCGTAGCCGCGATGCGGAGAAACTCCAGATCGGCTATTGGGGCGTGGAACTGGGCCGACGGCTTGTCGAAACGCACAAGGTTCCGGTCTGTTTCATCAACGGCGCGGTCGGCGGATCGCGCATCGATCAACACCAGCGGAACCTGGTCGACCCGGAAGACACGACCACGATTTACGGGCGCCTGCTGTGGCGCACGCGGCAGGCGAAACTCACGCACGGCATTCGCGGCGTGCTGTGGCACCAGGGCGAGAACGACCAGGGCGCCGATGGCCCCACAGGCGGCTACGGGTGGGAGACGTACCGGAAGTATTTCATCGAACTCGCGGCGGCGTGGAAGCAGGACTACCCGAACATCCAGCATTACCACGTGTTCCAGATTTGGCCGAAGTCGTGCTCGATGGGCATCAACGGGTCCGACAACCGCTTGCGCGAGGTGCAACGGAATCTGCCGACGGCGTTCTCGAACCTGAGCATTATGTCCACGCTGGGCATTGACCCACCGGGCGGGTGTCACTTCCCGGCAGCGGGGTACGCCGAGTTCGCCAGGCTCATCAGTCCGCTCATCGAGCGCGACCACTACGGGAAACTGCCGACTACCTCCATCACGCCGCCGAACCTCAAACGCGCGTACTTCGCGAGCGACAAGAAGGACGAGATCGTGCTGGAGTTCGACCAGCCGGTGAAGTGGGACGACTCGCTGAGCGGTCAGTTCTCTCTCGACGGGCAGAAAGGCAAGGTCGCCTCCGGGACCGCGACCGTGAACAGCCTGTCGTTGAAACTCGTCGCCGCTTCCAACGCGAAGACGCTGACCTATCTCGACAGCGCGGCGTGGAGCCAGAAAACTCTGCTCGTCGGCGCGAACGGCATCGCGGCGCTCACGTTCTGTGAGGTTCCGATTCTCGCGCGAAAGCCGTAACCGCCCCACCGGAGTTCCTCGAGCACCCCAAAACGAGTGCCGGTACGACCCCTCACGCAAGTCGCCCCGTCGTCATGAGTTCGCGGCGCACGACTTCTGGTATCTTCAACCTCCACCCACCGAGACCACGCCATGCACCCCGCATACACCCTCTCCGACGCCGCGACCGTGTTCAGCCCGTCGCTTGTGTTCTTTCCTGAGTTGATCCGCAAGAACATCAATCGCGTGATCGAAATGGCCGGTAGCCCGACCCGGCTCCGCCCGCACGTGAAGACGCACAAGACAGTCGAGATCGCGAAGATGCTGCTCGACGCGGGGGTGACAAAACACAAGTGCGCGACCATCGCGGAAGCCGAGATGCTGGCGACCGCCGGCGCGCCGGACGTGCTGATCGCGTACCCGCTGGTCGGGCCTAACATCAATCGCGCGTGCGCTCTGATCCGCAAGTTCCCCGGCACGAAGTTCTCGGCACTGATCGACGACCCGAACATGACACGCGAACTCTCCTCCGCGATGCACGCGGTTGGGTTACAGATCGGCGTGATACTCGACCTGGATGTGGGCCAACATCGCACCGGGATCGCGGTCGGCCCGGACGCGCTCGCGCTGTACGAACTCGCCGGTTCGCTGCCCGGTCTCACGCCGAACGGCTTCCAACTTTACGACGGCCACAACAACCAGCCCGAACGCGCTGAGCGCGAGAAGGCCGTGCGCGAGTTCATCAAGCCGGTGCTGGAACTGCGCGCAAGCGCGGAGAAAAAGGGCATCGCGGTTCCGCGACTCGTGTGCGGCGGCACGCCGAGTTTCCCGGTCTATGCCGCGATGACCGACGTACCGGGCATCGAGTGTTCGCCGGGGACGTTCGTTCTCCACGACGCGGGTTATGGGCCGAAGTACGCGGACCTCGCGGGCATCACCCCGGCCGCGGTCTTGATCACGCGCGTGGTGAGCCGGCCGACGGCGAACCGTGTGACGCTCGATCTGGGGAATAAGTCTGTCGCCGCGGACCCGGTGTTGGAGAAGCGTGTCACGCTGCTGGACTTCCCGGAGTACAAGACGGTTGGCCACAACGAAGAACACCTGATCGTCGAAACAGCGGGCGCGAGCGCATACAAGCCGGGCGACTTGGTGTACGCGCTGCCGGGCCACATCTGCCCAACGGTGGCATTGCACAACCACGTGCTGGTGGCCGAAGGCGGCAAGGTCGTGAGCCGATGGGAAGTGGCTTCGAGGGTCAGAGTGCTAACAGTGTGAACCGAACGAGATGGGATGTCGCGCCGGATTTGTGTTGGTATTACGCCCACCCATGAGAACATCGTGACGCCGCTGACATTCAGCGGTCACTTCACCGCTCAGGAGGCCGCCCGTGTCGAACCGCTTTGTCCCGAGTCTGGACGCGCTCGAAGTCCGCGAAGTCCCGGCCGCGCTGTCGTTCCAACTCCCCAGCGGCATCACCGGTTCCGGACAGTTCACCACACCCGACGGGGTGGATCCGGCCGAAGCGTCCCAGGCGCTGGCGCTGAACGACCTGACAGTGACCATCGCCGGGTCGTCGTTCGGCAACGGTACCTACGCGGTATCCGGTACGGCCGACTACGCTTACGGGGTGTTCGTCGGGGTGACCGCGACCGTGGCCCCGTCGCCGTTCGTCGTCTACGACCTGATAGACGCCGAGGTCACGGCCAACTACGAGGTCGCACTGATCGGTTACGACACGGCCGACGCGGAGGTCACGTTCACGCTTCCCGACGGCACCGTCGGATCGATCTCGTACATGATCCCCTGGGATCAGATCAACTGGACACAACCCAGCCAGACCCTCCCGCTCACGGCGTTCAACCTGAACATCGCCGGTCAGAACTTCGCCTATGGCTCGGCCGATTTCACCACTCCGCCGGCTCTCCGGCTCTCCAACGGCGACTTCGTAGGCCTGGACTTCGCGGTGAACACGCCCGGCACGCCCTACCTGAGCATCGCCTTCGCGAACGGGACCATAACCGTCCTGACTGGTCCCAACCAGTTCGTCAGCACGCCCGCCCCGGTGCCGCAAATGCCGGCGCCGAAACAGGAGGTGACGTTCAACCTCAACCCCGTCACGACCGGAAAGGACTACATCATCGACTTGACGTTCAAGGACGGCAACGGGACGACCATCGCCACCATCTCGGTCGAGGTGGGCAGAATGGACGTGACCGACGTGATCGGGAACAAGTTGGCCGCTGAAATCAATAGCGGCGGGGTGTTCGTTGCGACGTACACCGGCAGCGCGCTGCTCATCAAGCCGGCGATGAAGGGCACGGGTCGGACTTGGGGGGCACTCAACTACGCGACCGATACCGCCAACGGCATCCCCGACCCGACGCTCGCCGGTCCCTCCGTCGCCTCCGCCCAAGTCGTCACTGTCACCGGGCAACTGACCCAACCCAACCCTTCAAACTGAGAGGTGCTTTGTGTTATTGCTCCCGCTGTTTTTGGTGCTGAAAGTCTTGCCTGTCGCCTACGAGGTCGATTTCGGGGCGCTGCCTCCGCCCAACAGCGCACCGCTGTACAAGTACAGCCTCGTGTTCAACTTCGAGGGGCTGCCCAACTACAAGTTGACAACGACGATCGGGGTCGATACCGGGCCGGTTGAGATGGCCGCTTGGCACAGCAAGTGGGCGGAGGACGACCCGCCGTGGCACCTGAAGCGGGACGGCAACCGCGTCACCTTTTACGCCTTCGACAAGGCCCGCGTCACACACATCGTTGCCCTCGGCGACGGGCCGAAGCCGAACGTCCGCCGGGTACTCGCCATCCCGCCTCCAAAGAAGTAGGCCATCCACGCGGGCGCCACCCCACAAGCGGTGCCCGCGCTTCTTTCCCCTGGTCACTTCTCGCCCCGCTGTGGTCAGCGATTGTCCATTCCCCCCCCACTTCGCGCGCGTACTCTAAGTTCGTAGCCACTTCCGCTTTCGCTCCACGAACTCAAGAGGTTTCGCATGTCTTCGCTGAACCGTCGCCAATGGCTCAAGGTCGCCGCCGTCACGCCCGCAGCACTCGCCGTCTCGGTTGGCTCAAGCCCCCCGCTCGCCTCGGCCGCGCCCAGCGCCGACGAAGTGAAGACACTCGTCGATAAGGCGCTCGGGTTTCTCAAGAGCGCGCAGAAGGACGACGGCAACTTCTTCGACAGCCCGCAGGCCGAACCGGGACTGACCGCACTCATCGCGTCCGCGCTCGTGCGCAATGGCGTCGCGGCCGACAACCCGGTCATCGCGAAGGCGATCAAGTACCTCGAAAAGAACGTGCAGAAAGACGGCGGCGTGTACGTGAAGGGCATGTCCAACTACATGACGTGCCTCGCCATCGTCGCGTTCAAGGAGATGAACGCCGACAAGAAGTACGACAAAGTGATCGATGGCGCCGCGAAGTACGTGAAGTCACTGCAGTACGCCGACGGTCTGACCGACAAGGACGCGAACTTCGGCGGGGCCGGTTACGACAAGCCGGGCGGCAAGGGCGGCCCGGACATGTCGAACACGCACTTCATGGTCGAGGCGCTGCTCGCGGCCGGCGTGAGCAAAGACGATCCGGCCATCCGGCGGGCGCTCACCTACATCAGCCGCAGCCAGAACCTCAAAGGCGAGGCCAACGACCAGCCGTTCGCGGCGAAAGCGAGCGACGCCGACAAGGGCGGGTTCGTGTACAACCTGTCCGCGCAGAACGACCCGAAGAGCGAGAAGCGCACCGCGGAGGGCGGTCTCCGCAGCGAAGGCGGCATGACCTACGCTGGTCTCAAGAGCTTCCTGTACGCGGGCGTCGGCAAGAACGACGATCGCGTGAAGGCTGCGGTGGACTGGATCCGCAAGAACTACACGGTCTCCGCGAACCCCGGCATGAAGGAAAAAGACAGCGGTCTGTTCTACTACTACCACACCTTCGCGAAAGCGATGGACGCGCTGGGTGAAGACATGTTCGAGGACGCGAAGAAGGTCAAGCACGACTGGCGGCAGGAACTGTTCGACGAACTGAAGGGGAAGCAGAAGGCAAACGGCAGTTGGGTCGGCACCCGCGCGTTCCTGGAGAACGAACCGGCCCTCGCGACCGCGTTCGCGATCCTCGCGCTGAGCTACACCAAAAAGAAGTGATTCTTGTAGGTCGGGTCGAGTCTTCGAGGCCCGACATCTTCCGTGAAGGTGAACAGAAGACGTCGGGCCTCGAAAACTCGACCCGACCTACAAGAATCCCTCAGAATCCGACGGCGGAGCCGTCGTCACGCGCTGGAACGCGGCGTGGCTTGCGGGGTCCGGTCCGCTCGTCGCGGGCTTCCACGATCACCGCGAGGTGGCGCCGGGCCGCCGCCTCGCGCGACGCTTCATCGGCTGTCAGACACGGATCGAGCAACAGCATCGTCAGCACGTCCAGTTCGCGGTCCATGGCGGGTTCTCCTTTGGGTGAGTCACACACGTCTCGTGACCTCGTAACGGATCGGGGACTGTCGTTTGCGCCGGAACGGTCCCGTTTGTTTCGCGTAATATCTACACTCGCGTTCACTACATTTGCAAGAGCTACACGGCCAGCGATCCCGGCAGATCAACGCTTCCAATATCAAGCCACCAGTCGCCATCGTCCGGGTTCGCGTCGATGGCGTCGTCGAGGAAGAATCGGGGAACTGTAACGTCGGGCTGGGCGGGTTGCGACGTGTTGGTAAGGGTGTTGAGCGGAAGCATTACCGTTCTCGGTCTGTATTTGTTGCCGGCCCGCGAACCGTTCGTGGGTCGGTGGCGATGGTAACGCAGGAGCCGTGCCGTTGGCACGTACGAGGGCACACGAAATGTGCAACTACTCCAAGTGCGATGGCAGAACCCGCAGCGGTTTCGCGTCTTCTCCCAGTCCGCCAACTTGACCAAATGTCGAGCGAAGCCATCGAACCATTCGCGGGCGGGTTGCGTACCTGTCTCAATTTCGTGAGCCCGAGACTCTCGATAGTTAGTCGCCCGATCACTTGCACCGATTAGCCGGGCGAGTCGAGCGCCGCGAACAACTCGTCCACGGTCGCGGTGCGCTTGATCAGGTCGAACCGGGTGAAGTTCCCAAACTGAGCGGCCAGCCTCAGCCACTGTTTCAGCCGGCTCACGTTCTTGTCGGACCGCAGCATATCGAAGTGGCGTGACCATTCAACGAGGCTCCGCAGTTGCGCGGTCCAGTCGAACGGCTCGCGCGGTTCCTCCTCGCGAGTCAGCAGCCCGAGTTCGGCAGCAACGCGGCGTGCCAGTCGCGGGTCCGCGAGCGCGCCGCGCCCGAGCATAAAGTGTTGGCACCCAGTCGCGTCGCGGCACCGGCGGAAGTCGTCGAGCGTCCAGATGTCGCCGTTTGCCACAACAGGCAATCCGAGTCGTTCGCGCACCTTCCCGATCGGTTCCCAGTGAATCGGCGGCGCGTACCCCGCGACACGCGTGCGCCCGTGGATCGTGAGCCACGACGCACCGCCTTCGGCGGCCATCGTTGCGTTCTCGTGGATCGCGTCGATACCATCCCAACCGAGCCGGAGCTTCGCGGAGACCGGCACACTTGGCGGCAGCGCCGCGCGAATGGCACTCACAATCTCGCGAATGCGTTTCGGATGTCGAAGCAGCGCGGCCCCGCCGTCGTGCCGGTTCACGGTGGGAGCCGGGCACCCGAAGTTGATGTCGATCGCGGTTGCGCCGAGTTCGTGTGCGCGCACCGCCGATTCCGCCATGCGTCCCGCGTCACCACCGAGCAGTTGCACCTGCACCGGAAGCCCGGTGAGTGTGATTGCAGCGGAACGCAGTTCGGGAACGTGATTGTGGAAGACGTGTCGAGGCGGAACCGCGTGACTGACGCGCAGGAATTCCGTGACCGCGAATGTGAACGCGCCGACACCACCCTGAACCGCCCGCATGGGTGCGTCGGTCACGCCCTCCATCGGCGCGAGAATCAGTGCGGGTCGATCGGCGTCGAGCATCGTGATAGTTTATACGCGACTCGGCGTGATACCGAATCGTAGTGAATACCTACCATCGTAGTCGTAACGCTGTGGGAGGTAATGGGATGGGGTGTTTGCCGGTGGTGCGTCATTTGACTGCCAACCAGGCGGGAGCCAAGGACCGAGCGTGCAGGCACCCCCCGCCGAGAAGACACGCTGGCACGCCATTTGGCTGCTGTCGCGAACCGACCGGGTTCGGACCCCGCTCTCGAAGACCCGGAGAAGACCGTTCTCGCGACGAACGCCGTTCACCACGACAAGACGCGAGCGTCACGCATCATCGCCCCAGTTCGCCCGAAGTAAGCCGCGCCGTGTGAGGGTCGATGGCGTAATCTGCTTGTGGTGCCGGCGTCACAAGCCGACGGCTTCATCACCCCCGAAGGCATCATGGCCAAAGAACCTCAGACCTCCGCCGAACCGTCGGTCACGTTCTGGGGGGCGGCGCGGACCGTGACTGGGTCGAATGGCACTTCCGTGGTGTTTTTCGGCGAGCCAGGCGCGGACCTTGATCGGGGACACCCGCGGCATCCAGAATAATCACTCTGTGGCGGCTTTGCCGCCTTGGTCACCGGGTCTGCCGACGCTAACGTAATACCAGCATCGAGGTC